>NZ_BMPP01000001.1:36942-336942 GCF_014647655.1 Deinococcus malanensis | reverse complement strand
CTTGCCGCATGATCTTCCTGGTGCGTTTCCTGAAATTCCTGACCTCCTTCCTGCTGGCCGCACTGGTCGCGGGACTGGGGGTTGCCGCTGCATACGCCGGAAAATGGGCCCGCGAATTGCCCGACTACCGGCAGCTCGATAACCTGACCCGCTCATTGGGCGCCGAGACCAAGGTGTACGCGCGCGACAACACCCCGCTGGGCAGTCTGATTCCCAAGATCGGCGAGCAGGCCATCAGCCGCACGCTGGTCACGCTCGATGAAATCAGCCCGTTTATGATCTCGGCGCTGATCAGCAATGAGGACCGGCGCTTCTTCGAGCATTACGGCCTGGACCCTTACGGCCTGCTGCGCCAGTTCCGCAGGCTTTCGCAGGGCGAAAACGTGCAGGGTGGTTCGACCCTGACCAATCAGCTGGTCAAAAATACCCTGTTGCTCGAAGAGTACAACCAGGCCAGGACCCCCGACCGCAAGCTCAAGGAATGGATGCTCAGCGTGCAGATCGAGCGCTCCTTTACCAAAGAGGAGATTCTGCAGAACTACCTGAACACCATCTACTGGGGCGACGGCGGCCCGGTCGAGTTGTACGGCATCTACTCGGCGTCGCAGGCCTACTTCCGCACCACGCCCAAGGCCCTGACCCTGGCCCAAAGTGCCTATCTGACCGCGCTGGTGCCCAGAGCCGGACGCTATTTCGACTACAAAGCGGTGCGGCCCATCATGAAAATCCTGCTGGCGCGCATGGTGGAAGACAAGTGGATCACCCAGGCACAGGCCGACGCGGCCTGGCAGGAAAAACTACAGCCGCGTGGGTGGCAGGTCACCTATGACGCCGCAGGGAACATCAGCAGCGCCAAGCTGGTGGACCCTTCTGCCAAGGAACTCAAGGCGGTTACCTCCACCCGTGCGCCCCACTTTGTCCGGCAGGTGGAGCAGGAACTGGTTCGCACCTTCGGGCAGGACGTGGTGTACGGCTCAGGTGGCCTGCGGGTCTACACCACCCTGGACCCCAAGATTCAGACTGCTGTGGAAACCGCCAGCCGCGAGGCGAGTGGTCTGCCCCCGGGCGCGACCCTGGCCGCGACCATCATGGATCCCTACACCGCTGAGGTGCTGGGCATGGTCGGCCAGAAACTCAATGGCACGCAGCCACCGGACGACTGGAACAACGCCGCGCAGGGACAACGTCAGATCGGATCGACCATCAAGCCGCTGCTGTACACCACCGCCCTGTCTACCGGCCTGCGCCAGGACCACCGCGAGGAGGACCGTCCGGTATCCTTCCCCTGCCCAGTGGGCTGCAAGGACGGTGTGTACGAGCCCCAGAACTTTGAAGGAGCCACCACCTACCGCAACATGACCATTCGCGAGGCGCTGGACCGCTCCCTGAACCTGGTGACCGTCCGGCTGGCCGACCGTATCGGGCTCGAGACCCTGTTCGCCAAGATCCGCCAACTGGGGATTCCGCCCAACGACGGCACCGGGCTGGCGGCAGCGCTGGGTGCGGTGGAAACGACCCCAATCAAGATGGCGGCCGCCTACGCTCCGTTTGTCAACGGCGGCGGCTACCGGGCGCCCCGCTACATCACGCGCGTGACCAACGCCCGCGGCGCGGTGCTGTACGACGCGGCGAATGACCCACTGCGACCCGTGCGGGTATGGACGCCTCAGATTGCGTACCTGGGCCTGAACCTCATCGAGGGGGTGGTCAATGACCTGACCCCCGCACAGGGCGGCCTGGCCACCAAGGCGAAGTTCGGCGACTGGCCCGTGGCCGGCAAGACCGGAACCAGTAACGGTCCCAAGGACTTCTGGTTCGTCGGCACCACGCCGCTGTACACGGGTGCGGTGTGGGTAGGCAAGCAGAAGGGCGGGGACATGCCGGTGAACTACTACTCCGGAGAGGTCAATGCACCTATCTGGAGGCGCATGATGGAGCTGGCCCACGCCGGGCGCAGCGTGACGCAGTTCACACCACCTCCGGGCATCGTATTTGACGAGGCTCCGGACCCAGGCTACCTGCCGGGCGTCAAGATGGCATTCCTGGACCCGCGCTACCGCGACGCTGCGAACACCACTACTGAGGCGCAGGCGCCTCCTCCCACGGTCTACCGCGAGACGTCCTATGCGCGGGTCAGCAGCGACCCCCGGACTGTGATCATCAGTCTGGACCGCAGCACCAACCGGCTGGCGACCGAGTTCACGCCGCCCCAGAACGTGGTGCAGCGCCGGATCTATGTCGAGGAACTGCCGGCCTATGCCCCCGACGATTCGCCCAAGCCCCTGGCCGACGAGAAGCCGGACCCGGACGCCCTGAAAGCTGCACGCAACGAAGGCGGAGCCCCCGAAGCGAAGACCGAACCCCTGGGCAAACCTCCAACTGGCACCCCGGCACCAAAGAGCCCGCCAACCACGCCCTGACCACGTCACCGGGTTCACCTGCCCCTTTCCAACCGCCTTCCCGTATGGGCTCCGGCGTCCTGGGAAGGGGCTCTCATATGTTGGTCATGCATTCCTGGCGCCGAAGGGCGCATCATGCGGGCCATGAAACGTGCACCGCTGCTCTCGCTGCTGCTGGCCCTGGGAGTCTCACACGCCGACGCCCGGGTGCGGCTGGGCGACACGCTGCCAGCCCACCCCTGGACCTCGGCCGGGCGGGAAGTGGTTGTGGTTTACAGTCACGACTGCGGTGACCTGGGTGACCTCTGGTCGGCGGTGCTGGCCAGCGGCTTGCCGGTGCGTGCGGTGAACGTGGAGGACATCAAGTCTCCCGCGCCCGGAGGCCTGAAAGCCTGGAGCGGACCCGAAGCCACTGCCTTTGCACGGGCCCTGAAGGTCGGCGCGTACCCGACTGTGCTGCTCGTGCAGGGCGAACGGATCCTGAATGCCTGGGAAGGCACCTTCACCGGCGATCTGGGCCCGATGGAATAGTCCCTGACGGGCCAGAGCAAGGGGGACGCGCGCCCCGGCGTGAGCTGATGCCAACCGCTAGACTCGCCCCATGGTCTCCACAGGCGCTCCGACGCTGACCGTGGCTTTTCTGGCGGGACTGGTATCGTTTCTCAGTCCGTGTGTTCTGCCGCTGGTGCCCAGCTATCTGGGGGCCATCGTAGGAGCCCGCGCGCCGCTGGCAAGGGCGCTTGGATTCATCGGGGGGTTCGGGCTGGTATTCATTGCCCTCGGAGCGACGGCCAGCACGCTGGGCTCCTTGCTGGCCCCCCACAAGTTTCTGCTGGGGCAGCTGGCCGGCGGTCTGATTGTGTTTTTCGGCCTGGTGATGCTGGGCCTGATCCGGCTGCCCATCCTGATGCGGGACACCCGTGCCCTAGCCGGGGCGGGCAACTACAGCCCGGTGGCCCTGGGCGCGGCATTCGCGTTCGGCTGGAGCCCCTGCCTGGGACCGGCGCTGGGCAGCATCCTGGGCCTGGCAGCCAGCAGCGCCAGTCTCAGCAGCGGTGTGCTGCTGCTGGCCGCCTACACGCTGGGGCTGGCGCTGCCGTTCCTGCTGGCCGCACTGCTGTGGCACCGGCTGAACCTGCGCCGCCTCAACCGGTACGCCCCGGTCTTTGAGAAGGTGGGAGGGGTCGTGCTGGTGGCGGTGGGCCTGCTGATGCTCAGCGGCGAATTTACCCGTCTGGCCTCGTTCTTCTTCAGCATCATGCCGGACTGGATGCGTATTTGAGCTTATCTGCTTCCCCACCCTATGCCCTGCAACTGCGCGACGTGTGGCTGCGCCTGGGCCGGGAGGTCATTCTGCGCGGCGTCACGCTGGACGTGCCGGTCGGTGAGGGCGTGACACTGCTGGGCGAGAACGGCGCAGGCAAGACCACCCTGCTGCGTCTGCTGGCTTCGGGGCTGCGCCCCACCCGTGGCGAGGGTCGCGTGATGAATTTCGATCTGCGCGACAGCCGCGCGGTCCGTGATTTCGTTCACCTTATGCCGGTGGATGCGGGCCTGTACCCGGACCTGACCTGCACCGAGAACTTGGAGTTTGCCCTGAGGATGCACGGGCAGACCGGTGATGTCCACGGTGCGCTGCGGCGGGTGGGGCTCGAAAAGGTATCAGGCCGTAGAGGCCGTTTTCTTTCGGCCGGCATGCGCAAGCGGCTGGCGCTGTCGCGCGCCCATCTGCTGCGGCGCCCGGTCACCTTGGTGGATGAGCCGTTTGCCAACCTGGACGACGCCGGACGCGCCCTGGTCCAGGAGCTGCTGGGAGAACTGCGCCACATTGGGGTAACCCTGGTGATTGCCGCGCATGAGCCGGCCCTGGCCCGGCAGATCGCCCCCCGGACCCTGGTGCTGGGCAGCGGACAGCTGGTTGAGGCATGAGCCGTTCCGTCATCCACGACAACGCACAACAGAGGACGGGGTGGCCCGGTCTGATGGCGGTGGCTGCCAAGGACCTGCGGGTGGCTGGCCGCACCCGCGACACCCTGCTGGCGACCGCATTTTTTTCCGGACTGGTGCTGCTGGTGCTGGGACTGGCGCAGGGCGGCAATGTCGGGCGTGGAGTCGAGGAGACGGCGGGGACGGCGGCCGGCGCTGTCTGGACCGCCCTGGCACTGGCGGCGGCGGTGGGGGCGCAGCGGGCCTTTGCCCTGGAGCAGGAGGCCGGCGCCCTGGAACAGCTGACCCTGTATCCCGGCCCGCACGGCGCCCTGTATCTGGGCAAGCTGCTGGGCCTTCTGGGGCCGCTGCTGCTGGTCGCGGCTTTCACGCTGCCGGCGGGACTGGTGCTGTTTGGCGCAGCAGGAGCCGGTCGGGGGGTGCCGTGGGCGGCCCTGGTTCTGACCACCCTGCTGGGTGTGCTGGGCTTCGCAGCCGGGACCACGTTCTACGGCAGCATCACCGTCAGCCTGCGCGCGCGTGAGGCCCTGCTGCCGGCCCTGGCCTTTCCGATCCTGGTTCCGGTGGTGATTGCCACGGTCAAGGCGACCTCGACCCTCCTTTCGACCGGATGGAGCCCTGAAGTGACCAGCTGGCTGGCGTTCCTCGGGGCCTTCGATCTGGGCACGGTCATTCTGGCCACACTGCTGTTTCCCTACGCGCTGGAGGGATAGTTTCGGGGACAGTCGCACTTGTTTCCGGGGCCCCCAGGCGGCATGGTGCAGGTATTCACGGCCCCGCGAATCGGCGCGGGGCAGAATAGGGAGCGTAATGAGAAAAGACCTCACGACAACGCTGCTGGGCGGCGCCACGCTGCTGGCCCTGGTGGTGGCTGTTGTCCTCGGCCTGATGGCGCCGCTGGACGTGAATCAGGGCTCGCTGGTGCGGCTGATGTTCGTTCATGTGCCCTCCGCGTGGCTGAGTTATCTGGCCTACGGCGGCACCGGTCTGTTCGGCCTGCTGTACCTGGTGCGCCGTCAGCGGCGCTGGGACCGGCTGGCGATGGCCAGTGCCGAGATCGGCGTGCTGTTCACGCTGGCAACCATCCTGGGGGGCATGCTGTGGGCCAAGCCGACCTGGGGCACGTACTGGGTCTGGGACGCCCGCCTCACTACCACCGCGCTCAGTCTGGTGGTGTATGGGGGCTACCTGCTGATCCGCACTCTGATTGACGACCCCGACCGCCGGGCCCGCGTGTCCGCCGTGATCGGCATTGTAGGCACGCTGTATGTGCCGGTGAACTACATGGCTGTGGAATGGTGGCGCGGCGTGCACCAGACCCAGACCCTGCGCCTGCTGGGCAAGGTCAGCTTTGAGGCGGCGCCGGTGTACGGCTGGGTCCTGCTGGTGGCCACCGGGGCGTTTACCCTGCTGTACCTGTATCTGCTGCGGGTACGCGGCATTCTGGCGGCCCGTGAAGAGGCGCGCGAGGAACGCGAACTGATGGAAGACCTGCGGGGCCTGGAGGGCGCACGTGGATAAGTACTCGGCTTATGTGGTCATCGTGTACGGCGTGACGCTGGCGCTGCTGGTGGGCTACCTGGTCTGGATCTGGTGGCGCCTGAAGGGCATGCCCAACGAGACTTCTGGAGAGGAGGGGCCGTCATGACCAGACCAGGCTCCGGCTCTTCACCCCCTCCGCTTTCACAGGCACGGCGGCGCAAACGCAATCCACTGCCGACCGTGCTGGGCATCACGGCCCTGCTGGGCCTGGCTGGCTTCATCGCCTTCGGGAACCTCAACAGAAGTCTGGAGTACTTCGTGACGCCGACCGAATACCAGCAGCAGGCCGCGCAGCTCCAGGGCCGCCCGGTGCGCATCGGTGGGCTGGTCAAGGCCGTGAAGTACGACCCGCAGAGCCTGGACCTGCGCTTTACGGTCACGGACGGCAGCGCCAGCTTTCCGGTCCAGTACCGCGGGGCCGTCAGTGATCTGTTCAAGGAGAACCAGGGCGTGGTCGTGCGTGGGGAGTTCGAGGGCCAGACCTTCCAGGCCCGCGAACTGATTGTGAAACACAGCGAGCAGTACGACGTGCCCAAGACGCAGGCTGAACTCCGCGACCTGCTTGAGCAGTCCGAGTGAGGCGACCATGCCGGGAGCTGGTGAGATGCTGAACCTGATTTCCTTCTCCGCGAGTCCGCTGGGAGCGCTGGGCCAGTTGGCGCTGCTCTCGGCCCTGGCGTTTACCCTGGCCGGACTGTGGCTCTCGGTGGTGGGCGGCCGGCGTGGCGACGCCCGCGCCACCGAGGCCGCGCGCCGGGCGACCTGGGCGGTCTTTGCCCTGCTGAGTCTGGCCAGCCTGGTTTTGATGGCCGGGCTGCTGCGAGACGACTTCACGGTGCGCTACGTCGCCGAGCATTCCATGCGGGCCTCCCCTACCTGGGTAAAAGTGACCAGCCTGTGGGGCGCGCTGGAGGGCAGCATCCTCCTGTGGGCCTGGCTGCTGGCAGGCTTTACATTCATCCTGAGCCTGACCCTGCGCCGCGACGCCCTCCGGCCGTGGGCCCTGGGAGCAATGTTCGTCAGCCTGCTGTTCTTCGTGGGCGTGTGCGCCACGGTGGCTTCCCCCTTTACGCCGGTCGCAGCGGTGCTTTCTGACGGCCGTGGCCCCAACCCGGCGCTGCAAAACCACTGGATGATGGCCATACACCCGGTGCTGCTGTACCTGGGATTCGTGGGGCTGAGCGTGCCGTTCGCCTATGCAGTAGCGGCGCTGATCACAGGCCGGTTGTCCGATCACTGGGTGGTAGTGACCCGTCGCTGGACGCTGGTGGCCTGGGCCTTTCTGACCGCGGCCATCGTTGCTGGCGGCTGGTGGAGCTACGAAACCCTGGGCTGGGGCGGTTACTGGGCGTGGGACCCGGTGGAAAACGCCTCCCTGATTCCCTGGCTGCTGACCACCGCCTTCCTGCATTCTGTTCAGATTCAGGAGCGGCGCGGTCTGATGCGGTCCTGGAACGTGTGGCTGATCGTGCTGGCCTACGCGAGCACGGTGCTGGGGACCTTCCTCAACCGCAGCGGCATCGTGCAGAGCGTGCACGCCTTTGCCGGTGGCCCGGTGGGCCCGGTGTTCCTGGGGTTTCTGGCGTTTCTGCTGGTCGCCGGAATTGGGCTGGCCGCCTGGCGGGCCCCACACCTGCGTGACGAGGGCGAGCCCCCGGCGGCTCTGAGCCGCGAGGGCGCCTTCCTGGCCGGCAACTGGCTTTTTCTGGTCTTCGCGTTCATGGTGCTGCTGGGCACCCTGTTTCCGACCTTCGTGGAGTTCGCGCAGGGCCGGCGCGACACGAGTGTCGGCCCTGCCTTCTACAACGCCTTTGCCATTCCGCTGGGCCTAGGACTGCTGCTGCTGATGGGCGTGGGGCCGCTGCTGCCCTGGCGCCGCGCTGAGGGCGAGTCTCTGGCCCGTGCGCTGCGCCCGCTGCTGCTGGCTGGACTGGGCGCCGCGCTGCTGGCCTTTGGGCTGGGGGTGCGCGGCTGGGGCGTGCTGCTCACGGTGGCGCTCAGCGCCTACAACCTGGTGGGCCTGGGCCTGCTGACCAGCCGGGCGGCGCGCCAGAGCGGTAGCCTGATCGGCACCCTGCGTGCCCAGCCGCGCCGCTACGGCGCCTACCTGGCCCATATCGGTCTGCTGGTAATGGCCCTGGGGCTGGCCTTCAGCACCGCCTACCGCCGCGACGCGCAGGTCACGCTGAACCTGGGTGCTCCCGTGACCCTGCTGAGCGAACAGCTCCGACTGCAACGTGTGGACGTCGTGGACCGCGGCTTTGGTCACTCACGGGTGGCTCAGGTGACCATTGATGGCCGCCCCTTCCAGACCCGCATGAACACCTACACGCAGTCCGGCAGCACGCCCTTCCCTGCCCCGGCGGTGCGCTATGGCCTGCTGGGTGACACCTATCTGGTCATGACCAGCGTGGACCCGGACGGCCAGTGGGCCAGCGTACGCCTGATTCAGAGCCCGCTGGTGTCCTGGATCTGGTGGGGCACGCTGATCATCTGCCTGGGGGCGGGCCTGACGCTGGTGACCCCCCCCCATCCTGTCGCTCGCCGGGTGCCGGCCGCCCTGGCCCCTGCCACCGACTGACCTCCTGCCGCGGGCGCTGCACGGCGGCCCGGCATTCGAAGGAATCCCTGTCATGACTCAACCCGCCTCACCCTCTGCCAACCCCGCGCCTGTCCCGACCTGGAAACGCCTTGTGCCCCCCCTGATTGCTGCGGGGCTGGTCGGCGTGCTGGGGGTGGCCCTGTTACGGCCTGCCGACGATGCCACTACGGGTGGTCCCCTGGTCGGCAGGGCGGCGCCGGACTTCACCCTGCAGAGCCTGGACGGTTCGGAGTTGCGCCTTTCGTCGCTGAAAGGTCGGCCCGTCGTGGTGAACTTCTGGGCCTCGTGGTGCGTTCCGTGCCGTGAAGAAGCCCCGCTGTTCCGTGACCTCAGCACCCGGCAGGCACCCGGCACCGGCCTGGCACTTGTGGGCGTGCTGTTTCAGGAGCCGCGTGAAGACGCGGCGCGGACCTTTATCCAGGAGTACGCGCTGGCCTATCCGAACCTGCGCGATCCGAAAGCCCGGACGGCGATCAACTACGGCGTGGGCGGCATTCCGGAAACAGTCTTTATCGATGCCAAGGGCGTTGTCCGGCATGTGGACCGGGGCGGGCTGGACCGCGCCCGCCTGAACGTGGGGCTGGAAAAAATTGGGGTGCAGGGGTTGTGAGGTGGACCCTGCGCTTCATTGCCCTGCCGGCGTTTGTGCTGACGCTGGCGGCTGCCGCTCCCCCTGAGCTGAGCCCGGCCCAGGAGGCCCGCGCCGAGCGCCTGGGCACCAATCTGCGCTGCCCGATCTGCACCGGCGTGCCGATTACCGAATCCACCAACGACATCAGCCGCGAGATGCTGCGCGAGGTCCGTGAGCAGGTGGCCGCCGGGCGCAGCGACCGCGATGTGTACGGATATTTCGTGGAAAGGTACGGAAACTTCGTGCTGCTCGATCCTCCCAAGGAAGGGGCCGGAGTGCTGCTGTGGGGCGCGCCACTGCTGGCGCTGGGCGCGGGTGGCGCGGTGCTGTGGCGGGTCCTGCGGCGCCGCAGCCCGGCACCCATGGCCGCCCCGCCGGTGGCCGACCCCGAGCCTTTTGATCCTTTCCTGGCCCAGGTGCAGCGCGACACCGCGCGGCTGCCCGGGAACGGGAGGGAGCAGCAGCCATGATCCTGAGCGTGATTCTGTTGTTCCTGATCGTGGTGGCTGCCGGGGTGCTGATGCTCTCGCCGCTGCGGGGCAGCACGGCGCCGGACCCTGATGCGGTGCCCCGCGCCGCGCTGGAAGCCGAGCGTGACCGGCTGTACAGCGAACTGGGCAACCTGACGGACGAAGCCCGGCGTCCGGATCTGGAACGGCGTGCGGCACTGACGCTGCGTGAGCTGGACAATCTGCCTCCGGCTCCCCGGTCACACGCTGGGAGGACTCGCCGGATGGCGCTGACCGGTGTGGCCCTGGCAGCGCTGCTCACGGTGGCGGGCGCGGTGACTTTCGTTCCCCGCTGGCAGCTCAAGTCGCTGGACGCGGGTGAAGCCCAGGACGTGCTGGCAGTCCTGAATCTGCCCCGGCTGAAAGCTGAAGCCGAACGTACCCAGGACGCCAGTGCATACATGGCCTGGGGAAAGGCGGCTTTCGATTCCGGTACCTATGACCAGGCTCTGGCCGCCTACGGCAACGCCCTGAAGCTGAATCCGCGTCAGCCGGAGGCGCTTCGGAGGCTGGGCATCCTGTTGCTGACCGGGGGTGAGCGTACCGGACGCGAACTCAGTCCCGACGAAGCCAATCAAGCCGCGCTGCTGATCCGGACGGCCGCCCAGTTGGCCCCCGAGGAAGCAGAATCGCACCTGCTGCTGGGCTTTGCCTTCGCGCGCTTCGGCCAGGACAACGACGCTCTGGCCGCACTGGAGCGCTACCGCACCCTGGATCCCAAGGGCCGAGACGCCGACGAGATGATTACCGCCATCCGTGCGCGGCAGAACACAAAAGACCCCACGTTGCGTACCTACGCGGCCAGTTGCGCCTCATGTCATGGACCTACCGGAGCCGGGGGCCTGGGCCCTAGCCTGCGGGCCAGCACACTCAGCCGCGAGCAGTTGCGCCAGATCACCGTGCAGGGACGCGGCGCCATGCCGGCGTTCCCCGACCTGAGTGCCTCGCAGCTGAACGGCCTGCTGGACCTGATGCAGCGCTGGCAGAAGGAAGGTGAGTAATCCTGCCGGACCACCCGGCACCTCACACCCCCACCGGTGCAAAGCGGCTGACCCGGCGGGCCCTGCTGGAACGCTGGTGGGTGCTGCCGGTGGCGGGCACAGCCGGGGCCTTTGGATTTATGGGCTGGTACGCCTCCCGGGTCACGCTGGGCAAACGCGGCGCCGGTGAACCCGGTTTTCAGCCAGGGCCAGCCATGCGCGCCGCGGCACTGGCGGCACTACCCCGGGACTGGGCCGAGGTGAACTTCACCTACGCCGGGCGTCCCTGCACGCTGCTGCGGGTACCACAGGCGGTCCCGGGTGGGCTGCAGGTGTCAGAGGCCACACATCTGGTGGCCTTCTCGCGGGTGTGTACCCATCTGGGCTGCGCCGTGAATCTGGTACGGGACCCTGAAGTGCTGGCCTTTGCCTTCAATTACCGGCCCCCTCGCGGTGAACAGCATCCGCAGTTGGGCTGCCGCTGCCATTACAGCGTGTTTGACCCTCTGCGGGCGGGGGCTGCGGTTTTCGGCAAGGCCAACGGCCCGCTGCCCCGGGTGCGCCTGGAACTGCGCGGCGCCGAGATCTATGCGACGGGCATCGAACCCGCCCCGCAACTGGGCACCTGAGTCAGACTGGGGCTATGCTTCTGTCTCCACCTCTGCTGACCTACACCCGTGGCGACGTGCAGGCCGCCTCCAGTGTCCTGATGGCCAGCGCACTGGACCGCGTTGAGCGCGGCGAGGAACTCTGGCCCCCCGCGAGCCTGACACCCGACCGGCTGGGCCGGTACTACCCGGAGCACGGATGGCACGTGGCCTGGCAGTCAGACCGGCCAGTCGGCTGTTATGTGCTTCTTGAAGACGACCCCCTGTTCTGGCCTGAAGCTCCGGCAGGAGAAGCCCTGTACCTGCATAAGCTGGCAGTGCATCCTGAAGTCCAGGGCCAGGGACTGGCACAGACGCTGCTACAACACGCCGCACAGCAGGCCGCCCTGCGCGGGCGACCCCATCTGCGGCTGGATACCGCGACCCAAAGGCCCAGACTGCGCGCCGTGTACGAGACCTTCGGCTTCCGGCACGTGGCAGACCGCGTCGTCAAGAGCTGGGCGGTCTCGCTGTATGACCTGACGGTCCAGACGGGCAGCGCCGGCTGAGGTGGGCACAGCCACAGCAGGCGCTACCATGCATGCCACCATGACATGGCCACTCATCGTCAGCGCCGGAGAGGCCCTTACCGATCTGGTGACCGCCGGTGGCCAGAACTGGACCGCCCACCCGGGTGGAGCGGGCTGGAACGTGGCCCGTGCCTGTGCCCGGCTAGGAATTCCCAGTGCGTTTGCCGGTGCCATCGGCCTGGACAACTTCGGGGATGACCTTCAGGCGTCCAGCGTGGAGTCCGGGCTCGACCTGCGCTTCCTTCAGCGCGTGGACGCCCCGACCCTGATGGCGGTGGTGTACAGCATCCAGCCACCGGCCTACCGCTTCCTGGGTGAAAACAGCGCTGACCTGCAGTTCGACCCGGCGGCACTGCCTGAAGGCTGGCTGACCCACGCGCGCTGGCTGCATCTGGGCGGAATCAGCCTGAGCCGCTGGCCCCTGGCCGATACCCTGCTGACCCTGATGGACCGGGCCGCTTCGGCTGGGGTCAGGATCAGTTTCGACCCGAATGCCCGCATCACCCATCGGCATCCGGACTACCCGGCGGTCTTCGCGCGGGTGGCCCGTCAGGCCAGCCTGATCAAACTGAGCGACGAGGACCTGCGGTTTTTCTTCCCGGGCCTCAGCGAGGCCGACGCCCTGCGTGACCTGCGTGGCATGAACGCCCGCTGTCCCATCGTGATTACCCGCGGCGGCGCAGGGGCTACCCTCTACCACTCGGCTGGCCGGGCCGATGTCGCGGCCGTCAGGGTGACGGTGGTCGATACCGTCGGCGCAGGAGACGCGCTGTGTGCCGGACTGCTGGTCAGTGCCACGGACCGCCCCCAGGCCCTGTGGACCGAGCACCTGCAGTTCGCCCTGCGCACGGCAGCGGCGGCCTGTGCGCGCGCCGGCGCCTACGCGCCGACCCGTGCAGATCTGCAGGCCCTGAGCCCCTGAACTTCGGAGGTTCTGTGGAGCGGGTCAGCTGACCAGCTGAGCCTCGTCGCGCTCCACGATCAGTTCCAGAAAAGCCTCGACATAGGCAGGGTCAAACTGCCGGCCCGCCTGTTGCCGGAGTTCCTGCGCCGCCCGGGCGCGGGACCACGCCGCCTTGTAGGGCCGGGCATGTGTCAGGGCGTCGTACACGTCAATGATGCTGAACAGCCGCGCCACCTCGGGAATCTGATGGCCTCGCAACCCCGCCGGATAGCCGTGTCCGTCCCAGCGCTCGTGGTGATAGCGCACCAGATCCAGGGTCTCAGCCGGCAGAAACTGCAGGTCCTGAAGCATGTCGTGACCGCGGGCCGCGTGGGTCTGGATGATCCGCCTTTCCTCCTCGTTCAGAGGACCGGCTTTGTGCAGGATGTGGTCGGGGATGGCGATCTTTCCCAGGTCATGCAGATAAGCGCCGCAGCGCAGCGCGTGTATCTGGCGTTCGTTCCAGCCCAGGTGCCGGGCCAGCCGGATGGACAGCCCCACGACCCGGCCGGTATGACCGCCCGTGTTGTCGTCCCGGTGCTCCAGGGCGGCTCCCAGGGCCCGTAGCGTCTGATCGTTGGCCTCGCGCAGGTCGCAGATGGCCTGCCACTGCCCAAGCTGTCCACCGAGCAGCCGGGCGAACGCCTGTACGGCGTTGTGTTCTTCCGGGGTGAATGGCAGGTCTTCCGAGCGGCTGAGCAGCAGGATGCCAAGGTGCACCCCGGCGTGCCCGTAGACCGGCGCCATGTGGGTGTGCCGCCGGTCCTCGGGCGGCAGCAGGGCCAGCGCCTGCTCGGCCACAAGGTGATCAGTCTGCACACTGTGGCTGGCCGTCTCTGCGTCTGACGGATGAATCGGCGTATCCACCACCGCGCGGTAGGCACCCCGCCCCGCCAGAATCATCGGGGTGCCGCCCCGGTAGGCAACAAACGCCAGATGAGGCGCGATCTTCAGGGCGTCAAGTGTGTCCAGCCCAGCACGGATCATGCCCCGCGAATCCCGGGCCTCGGAAAGATGCTGGCTGCCCTGGTGCAGGGCCGTCACGACCCGCTGCTGCCAGTGCTCGTCCTGCACCGCCTGCTGCCGGCGCACCACCAGGGTACCTACTCCACCACTGACCAGCAGGGCGCCCAGCACGTCCATTGCCCCCAGGTCTGTCCCAGGCCACATCAGGGTCAGGACAAAGGCCGCCGGATAGGCCGCCAGCACCGCCAGACGCTTGACCGGCACCTCCACCGGTGCCGACAGCGCCATCACCAGGGCGGCGCCAGCCATCAGCGGCGTGCTGCGCGTCAGGGTCCCTGCCGCCAGAAGGCCTGCCCCTACCAGCGTCAGGCTGGAGGGCCAGGGTGAGCGTTGCCACATTCCCTGATGGTAGCAGCCGGGACGGCGCTTGTCGTCCCCCGCCACCGGGTGGGACGGTCTTTGGCGGCGTTCAGAGCAGGTCGCAGGTCAGGCCTTCTGCCTTCAGGCGGGCTGCAGTTCCAGCAGGCGGTTTCTGGCGTCAACCAGAACCACTTTGGGCTCCAGGACGCGGGCCTCTTCCTCGGTAAAGTTTCCGAACGCCGCAATAATCACCATGTCCCCTGGCCGCATCAGGTGAGCCGCCGCCCCGTTGATGCCGATCACCCCGCTGCCGCGCGGACCGCTCAGCGCATAGGTATGCAGGCGGTTGCCGTTGGTGATGTTCCAGATATCGACCTTCTCGTTTACCAGGATGTCAGCGGCATCCAGCAGGTCCTGGTCGATGGTCACGCTGCCGACGTAATCCAGGTCCGCTTGGGTCACGGTTGCGCGATGAATCTTGGCCCTGAACATGATGCGTTCCACAACGCAGCATTGTACCTGCCCGCGGGGCGCTGTCTTGCAGATGCGTTCAAGGTTTCGCCAGGAAGGGACAGAGCAGCTGTTCAGGCTTCCGGTGCCACCCCGTCCACCCAGACGGTCTTCTGGTCGGTGTAGTGGACCTGACCGGCCGGTGCTCCTTTGGGACGCCAGACGTACTTGATGCGGGTGTAATCCACGGCCACGTTGGTGCTGCCACGCGCCTTGCTGTGAGCGGCGGCCAGCTGCGCGGCATACAGAATGTCCGGAAGAGGCAGTTCACGCCCCCCCGTGCGTACCAGCACGTGACTCCCCGGGTATCCTTGGGTATGAAACCAGTAGTCCAGTGAGCGGCCTACCCGGTGCGTCAGGGTGGCGTTCTCCTTGTTGTTGCGGCCCACCAGCACCTCGAAGCCGCCGGGAGTCGTGAAACGCGCCCCGTACTGGCTTTTTTCCGGGCGCTCCTGTTGCAGCTGGGCTCCAAGCGCTTCCAGGGTTTCCAGTTCTGCCTGCTCCAGCTGATACACGCGGGCGCGGGCCTCGTCCAGTTCGGCACGCAGCACCGGCTCACGCTCAGCCAGACGCTCGTAGACCTCCTCACGGCGCCGCGCCCGGGTGTAGCGCTTCTCGGCGTTCTGGATGGCGCTCAGCTGCGGTTCCAGGCTGACAGGCCGCTCCCCGCTGCCATCGAAGGCGGGCAGGACCGCCACATGGCTGCCGGTTTCGATGGTGTGGGCGTAGGCCATCAGCAGATCTGCCTCCTCCCGGTCCTGTACCGCAGCCTCCAGACCTTCCTCGGCGCGCGTCACGTCACTGAGCTGGTTGGTCAGCAGCGTCACCCGCTTTTCCAGAGGTTCACGCAGGGCCTTGCGCAGCGCCGCCGCTTTCTCGGTGCGCGCAGCCTCGCGGGCGCCGCCGTGCATGACCCCTTCGCTGACGGTGGGATCGGCCACCACGTCACGCAGGGCCGCCAGCGCCTGGGGCCAGGCGTCGCCCGGTGGGCTGGAGAAGGGCAGTCCGGCCCGCCGGGCCAGCTCGGCACTCAGCAGCGGCCCCAGTCCGTCCACCTTCTCGCGCCAACGGCCCAGTGGCAGGCCCGAAAGTGCCTGAGCCTCGGTGTCGCTCATGGTGCGCGGGTCGAGCTTGTCGTAAGGCGGCGGTGGACTGTACTGACCTCCTGTGCGGATGGTGCGGAAGCGGTTGCGGCTGCCGGTAATCTCGCGCGCGGCCATGACGATGCGCCCGCTGAATCCCTCGCCATCTTCAAGGACCAGAACGTTGGCGTTGCGGCCGGTCACCTCGAACACGATCCGGGTAGGTGCCTGATCCACAAAGCCGGTCTCGCCTGCAAAGTGCAGCGCCACCACCCGGTCGAGCTTGAGCTGGCCTGCCGCCGAAAGGTCCCCCCGGACCCGCGCGGCCAGATAGCGCTGAAAGGGGCTACGCGCATCGCCCCGCAGGCGCTCGCGGGAGACGAAGAGCACCGGCTGCGGAGGACGGTAGGACAGCACCAGATTGCCCAGTCCCTCGATCAATAGCGCGGCCGTCGTTTCGTCCGGAAAGGCCCAGCCCAGGGTGCGGGCCGGCAGGTGAGGCTGCAGGTCACGCAGGACCCGTGCCAGCATCAGTCCTTCCATAGGGGGCCTCCAGAAGGGCAGTGGCAGGCAGAGGCAGTCATCCGGGCATGCTAGCGCGGCTCCTGACATCCACAGCAGTCATGCGGACCTCGGGCGGCCCTTTCCACAGCCCGGACACCACAGCAAAGCGGGCGCGCCCTCCCGCAGGAAGGCGCGCCGCACACTGTCACCCTTCAGGTCAGGTGGTTACCAGAAGTTGCCCAGGCGGAAGTAGAACTTGCCGCTGCCGTTCTGGGGGCTGAAGCCGTAGTCGAAGCGCAGGCTGGGCAGGCGCGCGCCGCCGAAGCCCAGGTCAAGCTGCACGCCGGCCCCGATGCCGTACTTCAGGTCGAAGTTGGGGTTGTTGGTGGTTCCCCAGGCACTGCCAGCGTCGGCAAACACGACGCCGTAAAGGCCCTGGGCAATCCCGGCGTTCAGGCCGAAGTCATAGCGGTACTCGGCGCTGGTAGTGAAGTAGTTCGTGCCGAACAGTTCACCGTCTGCCAGGCCGCGGATCTGACGGGCGGCCACCGGGCTGCTGCCACCGCCGACCGAGTAGCCGGTGCCCTCGGGGTAGTTGCCGAAGGTGGTGCCGGCGTTGGCACGCACGGCGAAGACCTGCTGACGGCTGGTCGCGCCCCCAGATTTCTCCATGATGCGGCCAAAGCCGTAGTAGGTGCTGGCGCCACTCTGCACGTCGGTCCAGCCCAGAGGGGTCTCACCGCTGCGGCCGAAGGAATAGGTGGCACTCAGGCCAGCACGCACGCCGCGGGTAGGGAATTCCGCGTTGTCGGAGCTGTCGTAGTTGAGGCCGCCCGTCAGATTGGTGGTCAGCGACCGGTCGGGCACCAGCGCAGCGGCGGCCTCGGGGGTCACGCCCTCGGCGGGCTTGTCGGCCTTCTGCACCGGCTCCAGGAAGTAGGTGCGCTGCGATACGCCCACGCCCACATTGGCCCGCAGGTACTGCGAGAGGTTGCGCCCGGCATTGACACTGAAGCCGGTGGTCCGCACCGTGTAGTCGTAGCCGGTGTCGGTGCCCCTGTCGTTGGTCTTGTCGGCATCGGTGGTGTTGCCGGGCTGCACCACCGGATTGTTCCCGGCGACGTTGCTGCCCACGTTGAAGCTCAGGCTGGTGGGGGTCCGGCGGAAGTCCAGGAAGTCCAGGTCCAGCCAGGGAATGGTGTAGCTGGCATTGCCCACGAAGTTCTGCCGCGCTTCGTTCTGCTGTACCCCGGCGTTGAGGCTGAAGTTGTGGCCCAGACCAAACACGTTGGGGTTGCTGTAGCCGGCCTCGCCGCCCAGGCCACCGGCCAGGCTGTCGTAGGACAGGGCCAGGTTGACCGGGATACCGTTGGCGGTCTCGGTCAGGGTCAGTACGTATGTGACGTTCTCGGGGTTCTGAGGGTCGCTCTTGACCGTGGCTCCCACGGGACGCACGAAGCCCAGGCGGCTGATCCGCCCCAGCGCCTCCTGGATGGTCTTCTGGTTGTAGGCGGTGCCCGGCGCCGGCAGCTCACGCAGAATCACGCGGTCGCGGGTGGAGTGCTTGCCCTGCCACTGCAGCTCATAGCCGACCAGCTTGACCTCGCGGACATTGAAGGTCAGGGCGCCTTCCTGGAAGGTGATGGCATCGCGGGTGCTGATCTCGTAGCCGGCCTTGCGGTACGCGTCGCGCAGGGCCAGGAAGTCGTCCTGCGCCAGCTGCGGGCTGTAAGTGTCCCCGACCTTCGTCTTGACGGCCGCGAGCAGCGTCGCGCTCGGCACCAGGGTGTTGCCGCGCACGCTGATGCTGCGCACTGGACCCGTGGCAATATCAGCGGCACCGAACATCACCGTGACCTGAGACGGATCCTGAGGGTTGGGCTGAATCGCGAAGCCCACCGGCTTGCCGGTCTGGTTGGACAGCGCGCGCACGTCGGCACGCAGGCGCTCGAGGTTCAGGGGTTGACCCAGCTGGGTCTGCAGTGTCACCTGGGGGTTGCCGAGGTCGCTGAGGTCGAGGTCGGCGACCTTGCCTTCGATCACGGCGACCTTCAGGACGCCGTTTTCCAGGGTGGTGTTGCGGCTGTCCACCCCGGCCTGCAGGATTCCGGCCGCAGTGTAGGCCTGCTGCAGCCCTTCGACAGCCTGGAAGAAGGTTTCAGGGGTGAAGCGCTTGGCGTCATAGAGCGGTTTGAAAATGCCGGTAACAGTGCTCTGCGGCAGCAGGGTCACGCCGCTGACCTCTACACGGCTGATCTTGGCGGCCTCATCGACCACGAAGTTCACGGTGACACTGCCGTCGGCGTTGGTCTTGACCTCGCTGCTGATGCTGGGCTGGAACGGGTAGCCCTCGCTCTGGTAGTTCTGAGCCAGAGCTTCCTTGGCCTGCTCGATTCGCTGAGTGTTCAGCGTGGCGCCCGGCGCAACGTTGAGCAGTTCACCAATTGATTTCTTGAAGCCTTCTGCTGGCAGGAAGGTCAGCCCGGTGGCATCGACCCTGGAAATGGTGGGGTTGGGCGTGACGGTCACGACCAGGGTGTCCCGGCCGCCCACGGTCCGCAGTTCGGCCACGGCCGTCTTGAAATATCCACTGGCAATTACTTCCTGCTCGACCTGCCGCACGTTGACACTGGACAGCGGTGCGCCCTGCTGAACGGTCAGGGTGGCCCGCAGAAAATTGGCGAGCAGCTCGCTGGTACCGACGATGGTGATGTCCTGCACAGTCCCGGCCGTCTGTGCCACGGCAGGCGCAGCCATCAGGACGGTCACGGCAAGAGTCATGGGGTGTCGCATTCTTCTCCTAGAGTAGCCTCATCGTTCCTGAACTGGCCCGGGCATTTGAGAGCCCGGGCGAAACGCGGCAAACGCTCTGCTCACACTTGCCGCTTCATCTCTGAGAAGGGTGAAGGTTTGCTGCGCTGTTCTGTCGGCTTTGGTGCCCACCGGTGGGGGTTTGCTCACTGGGTTGAGCCGGAGGCAGCCAGTGGGTGAGAATAGCCCGTGTTTTCCTTATGCATGCATGATGTCACGGGCGGGGTTCTGTGAGCCTGCCAGCGGTGCTCGCGGCCATCCGGGAGGCTGAGGCCGCGTCGGGCCGCGAGGCAGGAAGTGCCCGACTGGTGGCGGTCACCAAGGGGCAGGACTTTCCCAGCATCGAGCAGTTCGTCCTGAAGTACGGCACCTTCCCTCTTGGCGAGGGCCGGGCGCAGGAGTTGCGTGACAAGGCAGCGGCACGTCCGGACCTGGAATGGCATTACCTGGGCCCGTTACAGCGCAACAAGGTCAAGTATCTGCGGCCTGTGACACTGGTGCATAGCCTGGAGGAAGTCTGGCAGGCCGAGGCTATTGCTCAGGCAGCGCAGGGCTGGGGACGGGCCCCGGACGTACTGATTCAGGTGCACAATGGCGAGGTGCAGAAACATGGCGTGGACCCGGATCAGCTGACCGGGTTTTATACCCGGGCCCGTGAAACCGGTCTCATGGTCCGTGGGCTGATGGTCATGGCACCCGAAGGCGATGAAGCGCAGGTCCGCCGGGTGTTCGAGGACACGGCGCGCCGCGCGCATGACCTGGGTCTGAGTGAACTCAGCATGGGCATGAGCGGCGATTATCCCCTGGCCGTGGAAGCCGGGTCCACCCTGGTCCGGGTGGGAAGGAGTCTGTTTACATGAAACTTACCCCCCTCGATATCCGTCATCAGGATTTCCCCTCCCGGCTGGGCGGCTATGACCGCGGCAGCGTGCGGGCGTTTCTGACCCAGATTGCCGATCAGCTCGAGGACATGCTGCAGACCCAGCACACCCAGAGCGAGTACCTGCAGGAACTCGAACGTCAGATAGAAGAGCAGCGTCAGGCTGAAGACGAAATCCGCCGCGCGGTGGTGGCGGCTGAGCGCATCGGTCACGAATTGCGCGAGAACGCAGTGCGGGAAAGCGACCTACTGGTGGCTCAGGCCACGACCCAGCGCGAGAGCCTGCTACGCGAAGCCGAGGCCCGCAATGTGGAACTCGAGGCGCAGTACGGCGCGCGCATGGCTGCCCTGGAGGGGGCGTTCCGCACCCGCTTCGCTGAACTCGAAACGCAGCACCACCAGCTGGTTCTGGAACGTGAGCGCATTCAGGCCGAGCGCCTCGCCTCGCTGGAACGCACCTACCTGGAGCGTCATGCCGAACTGACCAGTCGCCTCACCGCGGCCCGACAGGAATATGCCCATTTCCTCAGCGGCTACCGCGCGCTGATGGCCTCTTTTACCGAGCTTTCCACCCAGCATGTTCTGCCGGAAGGCGCGCTGCTGCCCAGTGACGCCCTGCCGCCCTCCCCGCTTCCAGATGGACCGGTGCCGTCCGGCGTACGCCCCGGCGAATTGACCCGCATGATGAACGCCGCCATGCTCCCACCAGGGATGGCGGAACGGCCTCAACTGGCCTCGCAGAACCGCGAACCGGGTGACACGGGGCAGGACCCGTCGGAGACCGATCCCGATGCACCGGCTGAAGACGCCACGCCCGATGGGGTCCGGGTCAAAAGCCAGCAGTTCCTGTGAGGAGTCAGGTTGCCGGGCTGCCTGAGGTCTCCTTACCCCTGGAAGACCCGGCCTTCATCCGCAATCCCTATGGACTGCTGAGCGATCTGCGTGAGTCGGCGCCCGTCTTTTATGACCCGCGTATGGGGCGAGTGGTGCTGACCCGCCACGCCGACATCAGTGCCCTCCTGCGTGACCGCAGATTCGGACGTAGCGCCCTGCACCGCTATTCCCGCGACGAACTGGGCTGGCCCCCGGCCGACCCGCGTCAGGCCAATTTCGACGCTTTCAACAACAACCACATGCTGGATAGCGAGCCGCCCAAGCACACCCGCCTGCGCTCGCTGGTGCAGCTGGCTTTCACGCCACGCCGGGTCGAACGTCTGCAGGGCCGTATCGAGGATATTCTGGGTGCTCAGCTTGCAGGCCTGCACGGCGCGGGCTCCTTTGATCTGGTGGAGCGCTACGCCGAGCCCCTGCCCGTGACCGTGATTGCCGAATTGCTGGGTGTGCCGGAGGAGGCCCGCGGCCATCTGCGGCCCTGGTCGGCCGCCATCGTGAAGCTATACGAACCTGGAGTGTCCCCCCGGGCACAGGCCGAGGCCGAGCAGGCTGTACTGGACTTCAGCGCCCTGCTGCGCGAGCTCGCAGCCCAGCGCCGGGCCCAGCCCCAGGATGACCTGATCACCGCCCTGGTTCAGGCTGAAGAAGGCGGCGACCGGCTGACCGAACAGGAGCTGATCGATACCTGCATTCTGCTGCTGAACGCCGGTCATGAGGCCAGTGTCAACGGCCTGTCGGCTGGCGTCCTGGCATTGCTGCGCCAGCCGGAGCATTGGCAGGCCCTGGTGGACGCCGCACCCCGGGAGGACAGCCTGCCGCTGTTCCGCCTCGCCATTGAGGAGTTGCTGCGCTATGACACGCCCCTGCCCATGTTCGAGCGGATCGCGCTGGAAGAGACGCAGCTTTTTGGTGTGTCCCTCCAGCCCGGCGACCGGGTGACCCTGCTGTATGCCAGTGGCAACCGCGACCCGCGCCGCTTTGAACGCCCCGATGAGCTGCTCCTGAGCCGTGATCCGAATCCACACCTGACGTTTGGCCTGGGCATTCACTACTGCCTGGGCGCGCCGCTGGCCAGGCTGGAGCTGGCCCTGAGTCTGCGCGCACTGTGCCGAGCCATGCCGGACCTGCGGCTTCAGGAGGCTGGCGCAGCCGCCCAATACACCGGCGGCTTTGTGATTCGCGGCCTGGCCCGCCTGGACGTGCAGAGCGGGTGAACGAAGCAGGCGCCACCTTCACAGAAGGTCTGGAAACCCTGTGGTCTGTCGGACCAGTCCGGCAGATCACGGCTGTGTGCGGAGGCAGCATCAATGGGGCCTACCGCGTGCAGACCAGAGACGGCACCTATCACCTGCGCGTTTACCGTACGCCAGACCGGACACAGATCGATCGGGAGCACGCGGCCATTGCGGTCGCACTTGCCAGTGGCGTTCCCACCCCTGCGCTGCTGCCTGCCCATGATGGAAATACCGTGGCCCGGCTGCATGGAACCGGGGCCGATGGTGCCTGGGCCGCGCTGTTCGCGCAGGCTGCCGGTGCCCCTATCCCCCGAAGCGCGTTGTGCATGAAGACCGCCTCCGCTCTGGGAGCTTTTCTGGCCCAGGTGCACAGCCGCCTGCCGGCAGAGGTGCCGTTTGCCGTGCCTGTCCTATGCGCCTCCAGCGTGGAGCATACCGCCCAACGGCTGGAGAGAATCGAGCAGGCGATCCTGTCTCTTCCCGTCTTGGAGGAGATAGACCGGTGGGCCCTGACGCGCACCCGGCAACGTCTTGCACACCTCCGTTCTGTACCCCTGCGGGATGTGGTGCCCTCCTTCCCGTTCCGCTTCCTGCATGGTGACTATCACGACGGCAACGTGTTTTTTCAGGACTGGCAGCCTGCATCACTTACTGACTGGGAGCAGACCCGGCGTGGGCCCCGGGCCTGGGAGATTGTCCGGACCATTGACCTGAGTCTGGAGCTGCTCCCTCAGCTGTGTCGGGCCTTTCTGTGTGCCTACCGGGCCCACTTTCCCCTGCCCTGCGACGAACTGCAAAACGGCGCGCGGTTCTACGCCATGTCGCAGGAACGCAATGTCTGGACTTATGAAAGTGTCTATCTGAACGGCAATCCTGGTCCACGCAGGTTTATCCGTCCACCACCGTATGTCCCATTTCTGACCCGCTGGCAGACCCTGAAGTGATAAACCCCCGCCACCACACCGCTGCCAGCTCTCCGGAGCTTGCCTGAGCCATCGCTTCCTCTGGCTGGTCCAGCGCCAGCAAGGCCAGCACCCGCGCCGGGCTTGCCGGCAGGCTGCGCTCTAAAGCCTTTTCGGCCGTGCGCCGGCCCTTGCCACTGCCCATTCGCAACTGGGCATGCCCCAGCACAGCAAGCAGATGGGCGTCGGCAGGATCACCGGTCAGTTCTGCGATCTTGAGACCTTCGGCCAGGGCCCGCAACGCAGCGAAGGGATCCTCCAGGCACTGCTCCCCGCGCAATGTGGCCACAGCGACCAGGGCCGCAGCGTCACCCTCTGCCTGGGCGCGTCGCCGCGCCTCTTCAGCCAAGGATCGTGCGTCCTGCTGCTGTAACTGCCATACGGCGCGGGCCCGCAGAGCAGCTGGCCGGGCCGACTGGCCCTGCTCCCGCAGCACCTCCAGGGCAGCGGCCGGCTCACCAAGACGCAAAAGCGCCGCTACCTGAAGCAGAGGCTGGTCGGTCCAGGCAGCGGCCAGACGCGGCTGACCCAGCTGGAGTGCCAGCGGCGCAGCCTGCTGGCGGTATGCCGGAGTCAGGACCTCCAGTAGTACTGTGGCTGCTGCATAGTCATGCGCAGCCACGGCGGTCCGAAGGTCCTGAAAACTCTGCGACGGTGGCGGGCCGGAATTCACGCCGGCAGTGTAAGTCTTCAGGAGGGCGATCAGCCCCAGCCCGGCCGGTTCAGGCGCTCAGGGCCATATCCAGGCCGAGGAAACGCCAGAGCGAGCGGCGCGGCACCCGCAAGCCACTGGGATGTTCCACCGCACCCAGCCGGCCGTCCCGGATCCAGCGCCGGACCGTACGTTCGTGAGTACCGGTAAAGTCGGCCACCTCGCTGACTTTCAGGAGTTTGGGCAGGTTCTGGAACTGATCGGATAGGGTCATAGTCTCAGGCCTCCAAAAGAGCGTGGGGCCACCACACGGCAGCCCCACACGAGATTTCAGATTCAAGGATGTTCCGCGCGCCGCCTGGCCCGCCCGCATCGGGACGCTGGCAGAGAATAGGGCAGGCAACACGTTTCAACTTGCGCGGAGCGTACCATACGCCCGGTCAGCCTGATGTCAATTCTCAAGGGGATCTCTAGGTCAGGCGCGCCAACGTGACGCGCTGCGTGGGAACACACCAGCAAACCATGGCGCGGCCCATGCACTACAGTCGCCCCCGATGAGTCTCGTGGAACAACTGTCAGGCACGTTCGTCAATGTTGCTGCGGTGCTGCTGGGAACCCTGCTGGGTCTGACGGTGGGAAGTCGTCTGCCCGAACGCACTCAGCGGACGCTGCTGCAGACCCTCAGCCTCGTGACCCTGTTTATTGCCCTTGACATGGCCGGCAACCTGAACCGCACCAATGGCGGCAACATTCCCGGAGTGATTCTGGCCCTGATCAGCCTGGCGGCGGGTGCCGTGCTCGGAGAGGCGCTGGGCATAGAAGAGGCCCTGGGCCGACTGGGCGACAGCCTCAAGCGCCGCTTCCGAGGCGGGGGACGCTTTACCGAGGGATTTGTGGCGGCAAGTCTGCTGTTCTGCATCGGACCCATGACCGTGGTGGGAGGCCTGCAGAACGGACTGACCGGTGACAACAGCACCTATGTCCTGAAAAGCACCCTGGACGGTATTGCTGCGCTGGCCCTGGCCGGAGCCTACGGCATCGGGGTGGGCTTCAGCACCCTTACCATTCTGGTGGTGCAGGGCGGTATCAGCGTGGCTGCCGGTTACTTTGCCGCCAGTCTTTTGGGCGGAGCCGACCCATCGGTGCTCAAGACAAATCCCTTTGTGTTGCTTCTGACTGGTACCGGTGGCCTGATGATCGCCGGAATCAGCTGGAACCTGATGCTGGCCGGCCTGGGCTGGGAAGACCGCCGCGTGCGGGTCGGCAGTCTGTTGCCCGGACTTCTGATCGCCCCTCTTGCGCTGTGGCTGACCCGACTTCTGCTGCCGTGAGCAAATGCAGTGCCGGCTCCTCATGCCAGCTGCTGCAACGTCGGCTCAGTGGTACAAGTCAGACTCTCTGATGCAGCCTGTCACGGGCATGCTGTGCCAGCGGTCCTGCCGCTGATCAGCTCCGGGCCTGAACCACCTGTGTCTGCCACCACTCCCGAATCCACGCCCTGAAAGCCGGGTAACGCTCTCCCAGTGCCACCCGTACCTTGCGGTCCTTTTCCTGATTCATATGCAGCAGGTTGTGGTTGAGGCGGGCGGCTTCCTCACGGCCGATGACCCGACGACCGGCGCGGCCATAAGCCGACTCACTTGCGGCCAGCCGGCGCAGTTCGGAAACCTGAAGCGAGTTCAGCCTGAGGTCTTTCGCCATCTGCAGGCCGTCTGCTTTTGCAGCGGGGAGGGTCAGCAACCTGGTCAGTACCGCCGCTGTCGGCCAGGGGTCCCGCACTGCAGTCATCGGCGAGGTCACAGGCGACTGACCAGGTGTTCCGTGGGCATGTGCCGCCTGAACGCACAGGACCCCGAGGGTCAGAACCATCACTGGAAGGCGCATGCCCCGCAGCGTACCGGCTGCCTTCTGAGAAGAATCCACGGGGCAGAAGTCAGGCATCACCTGTTCATCAGGGACGACTTATTCCTCACCCACAAACACCGTTCTATCTTCAGCGACCATTGAGGCGAACTTTATTACTGTTGTTGTGAACGCAATTTTCAGTGACTGGTCAGATTCAGCCTTTAGCGTCAGGCGTACCGAGGAGGATCTACCATGCAAAGGAACGTACGAGGCATTCTGACCCTGACAGGTTTGCTCGGCCTGTGTGCTGCCAGCGCAGGGCCAGCCAAGATTACTGCCCAGAGCATCATCGTTAATCCGGTCGAGACCAAGCTGGACGTCCAGGTCTGGGTCAACCGTGACGCAAGCGGAAAGGGCAACCCTCTTTACCGCAAGGGCGAGACCCTCAGCATCGGTCTGAAAACCAATCAGGACGCCTATGTCTACCTGTTCAACATCAACGCCAACGGCGAGGTGGACCTGTTTTTCCCCAACAATTTCGAGGAAAGCAACTTTATGAAAGCCGGTGTCACCCGTGTTTTCCCCAAGCAGGGTGCCAAGTACACCTTCACGGTGGGCGGTCCCAACGGACAGGACAGGCTTCTGGCTCTGGCCAGCAAACGCGAGCTTGACCTGGACGACATCGCCACTTTTGCAGACGACCAGGGCTTTGCCGAGGTGCGGCTTAAGGGGCAGGAAAATCTGGCCCGTGCGCTGAGCATCGTGGTCAACCCACTGCCAGCCGACGGTTGGACCACCGACGTGGCCACCTTCCGCGTCGGCACTGCGGACAAGGCACCAGCCGCCAAGGGAACAGCATCTGGCACGGTGACGCAAACACCCGAGAATTCCACGCAACCCATGACGCAGCCTCAGGCTCAGCCCAAGGCGCAGGAGCCGGTGCAGACCCCGACCACGCAGATCCAGGCGGGTGAGCGCCGGGACGGCACCATTGACCGGGCCATGGCTGAAGCCTATGACCGGCTGAAGGGCGACGAGTCTCTGGGCGCCGCGACCACCTATGCGGTCCCCTGGGGCGACGGCTGGTGGCAGAAGTTCAAGGGCGTCGGGGCCTATGGTGACGCTGTACTCCTGCATGCCAACGGCAGCAGCCGCTCGTACTCGGTTCACGGCCGCCTGCTCGAACGTTACATAGCCCTGGCACGCGCAGAGAACGGCGCCACGCGTCCTCCCAGCCGTCTGGGATGGGCTGCTGGTGACGAGAAGGTCATTCCCCGCAATCCCTACGGCACCAGTGGCCTGTACGGTTTCTTCCAGAACGGCGCCCTGTACGGCACCGAGAAGTACGGCACCTTCTGGCTGCAGGGCGCCGTCCTGAAGACCTACCAGGGACTGGGTGGCTCCGGCAGTTTCCTGGGCTTCCCGACCCGTGATCAGTATCTGCTCAACGGCGGCTGGGCGGCGGACTTCGAAGGCGGCACCATCCGCACTGTCGGCGGCGTTCCCAAGATCTACCGCAAGTAACGTTCCCGATCTAACCTTCCCCGCTGGGGATGACTGGCAAGTCCGGTACGTCGCCCCATCCCCGGCCTGAATTTTCCCGCAGCGCGTCCAGTTCACAGGGGACGCCCGGGTTCTAATCGGCGCGTGGTGATACCACGCAAGGGTTCCTCTTTCACCGAGTTTTCCAGCAGCAGACAGGCTCCAGCCACCCGGCCGGAGCCTGTCTGCTGGACAACCTCAGCTGAGTTTGGCCTTGAACTCCTTGTAGCCGAAGGATTTGACTCGGTCATACCGGCCGTCCGTGCGCAGAATGCCGATGTCCGGGTGCTTGACGCCGTTGAAGAACGTGGTCTTGACCATGGTGTAGTGGATCATGTCGTCAAACACAATCCGGTCCCCGATCTGCAGGGGCTGGTCAAAGATGTACTCCCCGATCACGTCTCCAGCCAGACAGGTCGTGCCCCCGATGATGTAGGGGTGGCCCGCTGCCACGGGGGTGCCGTCGTCCGAGCGGTGCTGCCCCTGCTCCGGCGGGTCACCGGCGCCCAGGATCCTGGGACGGTACGGCATTTCCAGCACATCGGGCATATGCGCGGATACGGAAACGTCCAGCACTGCCGCGTCCTTAACGTTGTGCACCACATCCAGCACGCTGCTGACCAGCCAGCCGGTCTGCCAGCCAAAAGCGCTGCCTGGCTCCAGGATCACGTGGACCCCATGCCGGGCCTTGAACTCCCGGATCACCCGGATCAGACGTGGAATGTCGTAGCCCGCCCGCGTCATCAGGTGTCCCCCACCGAAGTTGACCCATTTCATGTGACCCAGGAACTCACCGAACTTCTCCTCGAAGGCGACCAGGGTGCGCTCCAGCGTGGAGGAGTCATTCTCGCACAGGCTGTGAAAGTGCAGGCCATCGACACCGTCGAGCAGATCCTCGCGGAATTCGCGGCGCGTCACTCCCAGGCGGGAAAAGGGGCCGGCGGGATTGTATAGGTCCGTTTCGACCTCGCCGTACTCGTGGTTGACACGGATACCGACCTGCAGGGAGCGGCCCTGCTCCCGGGCCGCCTGCACCTGAGGCCGGAAGCGTTCCCACTGCCCGAAGGAATTGAAAATCAGGTGATCAGCCAGTTCCAGAATCCGGGGAAAGTCCTCGTCGCTGTAGGCGGGGGCATACACATGAACCTCGCCCCGCATCTCCTCCCGGGCCAGAATCGCCTCGTTGAGGCTGCTGGCTGTGGCGCCGGTAATTCCGTATTCGCGCAGCAGCGGGAAGGTACTCCACATCGCAAACCCTTTGAAGGCCACGATAATCTGCGCGCCGCTTTCACGCTGTACCTGCGAAATCAAGGAGAGGTTCCGGCGCAGTCTGGATTCGTCCAGGACGAAGGCCGGGCTGGGAATTTCGGCCCAGTTCACCGCCTCCACCGGAGTCACAGCGGGAAGTTCAAGATCAGTCACGCGCTACAGGGTACCGGACGACCAGCACACGCCGCAGGTACGCAGCCGACGATTGGTGGGTTGCCTGGCGGTCAGGCCCGCGCAGTTGCGCACGATGTTCTGGCCTGGCTGGATTCTTTCCTTCCGGGTTACCGCCATCAGGGGGCTGAGCTGAGTTCTAGTACGCGTCTGAACCACCTGAGTTCGACGCCTTGCTCTCCGGCAGCCATCTCATCTTGAATCCACCCAGCATGACCTATGGCTCCAGGAGCGTCGAAGTCCGCAGCGCAGCCCGTTTTAACGCGTAAATTTGAAGCTCTTCAGAAAATTGGCCATGGGCGTCTTGAGTGCCGCTTCCTGACCTCGGATGGTGGTGAACGTCACGATATAGGCGTTGCTGCCCCGCACAGCGTAGGTGGCCACAAAATGCAGCCTGAACTGTCCCTGAAGGCCGGTATACACCAGTTCGTTGGCCTTCTGTCCGCCCAGCGTGACCGCGCGGTGGGCCAGCACCTTGCCTTCCGGGAAGACCTTGGGGATCTGGGCCAGGCTGAGCTGGTGATACTGCGCCTGCGTCATGCCCTTGGGGAGGGGCTGCACCACCACGTTCAGATTGGGGGAGAACTGCTGCACAGGCTGAGGCACCACGTAAACCAGCACTGTCCCGGGATGGGCGGCCTTCTGCCAGCCCGGTGGAGGCGTAACGGCGAAACCATTCTTGGTATCAGTATAGGGAGCTGCGGCGCTCCAGCCGGTAAGCATCAGCGCGGCAAGCAGTGCATGACGGGACATTTGGGAAGTCTAGGGGCCGGCGATGAGCCGCCTCACAGAGTGGCCACAACCTTGTCACAAGCAAATGGGGGCTTAGCCAGCGGTGAATTTCAGGGTGCTTTCCGGCACGTCCTCGCCGGAAACCAGGACCGGCACCAGCGTACTGGTGCTGACCTGCGCGGCATACCGCACGTCCTCGCCCAGGCCCAGCTGGCCCAGCCGCTCACCGTGAACGCTGCTGGACAGGGCCTCGATGGGGTTCCCGACGTTGCGGCGCATGGTCAGCGCGATGCGCGCGCCGTCGTCGATGCTGAATCCGCCCAGCGCCAGCAGGTACTCGGCCAGCACGCCGGCGGCGTACACGTCTTCCAGGCTCACGCGGGCATCGGTGCCTGCACACACGATGGCAATTTCCTCCGTGGCCAGGGCGCGGGCGCGGCGGGCAGCCGCGTGGGCATTGGTCAGACTGGCCAGCAGCACGTGCTTGCCGGTCTGCGATGCAACATGCGCGGCATCTGTGCCGTTGGTGGTGTTCATGACGACCGTTTTGCCCGTGAAGTTCTGCGCCGCCGCCTCGACCGGGCTGTTGCCGAAGTCAAAGCCCGGGATGGGAAGGCCACCGCGCTCGCCGCCCAGCACCAGGGGCCGGCTCTCCCCTGCCTCGCCGGCCTCCGGACGCAGGGCCAGGGCCACCTCAGGCGTGCGGGTCAACAGCAACGCGTCGGCGCCGCGCTCCAGGTAGGCCACGGCGGTGGTGGTGGCCCGCAGCACATCGATGATCACCACCACGTCGGGGTAGTTTCCATGTGGCAGCAGGTCAACCCGCAGCCTCACTTGATGGCCTCACGAAGCCGCTCAAGACCGGCCTGCGCCCCGTCCGGGCCGTACACGGCACTCCCAGCCACCAGACAGGTGGCACCGGCATGGACAATCGCGCGGGCGTTCTGCGGGGTCACGCCCCCATCAACCTGAAGCTCAACCTTGCTGCCCGAATCGTCCAGCCAGCGCCGTAGCGTTCGCAGACGTTCCAGGCTGCTTGGCATAAATTTCTGTCCACCGAAGCCCGGGTTGATACTCATAACCAGAATCAGGTCCACATCCGCCAGAAGCGGGCGCAGCGCCTCCAGTGGCGTGCCGGGATTCAGGGTGATGCCGACCTTCTTGCCCAGATCGCGGATCATGTCCACAGCGCGCTGAATGTGCGGCGTCGACTCCACGTGCACCGTCAGGCCGTCGGCGCCCGCATCAGCAAAGTCACGCAGATAACGCTCGGGACGCTCGATCATCAGGTGCACGTCCATGAACAGCGGGCTGGCCCGACGGGCCGCCGCCAGGATCGGCAGCCCGAAGCTGATATTGGGCACGAAGGCGCCGTCCATCACATCTACATGCGCCCAGTCTGCCCCCTCGATGGCGCGCAGTTCCTCTCCAAAACGGGTGAAATCGCAGGCCAGGAGACTGGGGGCGAGTTTGACAGGGTGAGGCACAGCGTCGGTCACAGGCTGCACTCTACCAAGCGCAGAGCCTCTGCTCATGAACCTCAGAATGAAAGGGCGAGGCGGGAGTGTTACACGCACAGGCACGTCCCCGCATGTGGGCTACCGAACGCCCGTTAGGCAGGCGTGGCAGAATCGGGAAGAACGGAGGTTTCAGATGACCGACCTGAGCGCATGGAAAGCCCTGGCGCAAAAGGATTTGAAGGGTGGCGACCCCGCGACCCTGAACCGCGAGACGCCTGAGGGCCTGACCCTCAAGGCGCTGTACACCCGTGCCGACCTGCCTGCAGGCGGCGCGGCCGACACTCTGCCGGGTCTGCCGCCCTTTACGCGGGGCCCGCGCGCCACCATGTACGCTGCCCGGCCCTGGACCATCCGGCAGTACGCGGGTTTTTCCACGGCCGAGGAATCAAACGCTTTTTACCGCCGCAACCTGGCGGCCGGACAAAAAGGCCTGTCGGTGGCCTTTGATCTGGCGACCCACCGTGGATACGACTCAGACCACCCCCGGGTAGTGGGCGATGTCGGCAAGGCGGGTGTGGCCATCGACTCGGTCGAGGACATGAAGCTCCTGTTTGCGGACATTCCGCTCTCGGAGATGTCGGTGTCCATGACCATGAACGGCGCGGTGCTGCCGATTCTGGCGGGCTACATCGTGGCCGCCCAGGAGCAGGGCGCGACTCTGGATCAGCTGTCGGGCACCATCCAGAACGACATTCTCAAAGAGTTCATGGTGCGCAACACCTACATCTATCCGCCCGAACCCAGCATGCGCATCATTGCGGACATCATCAGCTACACCGCGCGCAACATGCCGCGCTTCAATTCCATATCGATCTCGGGATACCACCTGCAGGAAGCCGGCGCCAACGCCGCGCTGGAGCTCGCTTATACCCTGGCCGACGGGCTGGAATACGTACGGGCTGCGCTGAAGGGCGGCCTGAACATCGACGAGTTCGCCGGACGGCTCAGCTTCTTCTTCGGGATCGGTATGAATTTCTATACCGAGGTCGCCAAGCTGCGTGCCGCACGGCTGTTGTGGAGCGAGCTGATCAAGCAGTTCGGGCCGCAAAAGCCCATGAGCCGGGCCCTGCGCACCCACTGCCAGACCTCGGGGTGGTCGCTGACCGAGCAGGACGCCTACAACAACATCGTCCGCACGACCATCGAGGCCATGGCGGCCGTGTTTGGCGGCACCCAGAGCCTGCACACCAATGCCTTTGACGAGGCGATCGGTCTGCCCACCGATTTCTCTGCCCGGATTGCACGCAACACCCAGCTGGTACTGCAGGAGGAGACCGGCATTCCGGATGTGATCGATCCCTGGGGCGGCAGCTACATGATGGAGCGCCTGACCGCCGATCTGGCCGACAAGGCCAGGGAACTGATGCGCGAGGTCGAGGACCTGGGCGGTATGGCCAAGGCCATCGAGTCTGGAGTCCCCAAACTGAGGATCGAGGAATCGGCCGCGCGCAAGCAGGCCCGGATTGACCGCGGCGAAGACGTGATTGTCGGTGTGAACAAATACCGGCCCACCATGGAAACGCCCATCGAGGTGCTGGATATCAACAACGCCGCCGTGCGCGACTCGCAGATTGCCCGCCTGGAACGCATCCGGGCCGGGAGAGACGGCACTGCCGTCGAGCAGGCCCTGCAGGCGCTCGAAGAGTGCGCCCGCAGCGGCGAGGGCAACCTGCTGGCGTTGAGCGTGGAGGCCATGCGCGTGCGCGCCACCGTGGGCGAGGTCAGCGACGCCCTGGAGCGGGTCTGGGGCCGGCACTCCGCCGAGATTCGCACGCTGAGTGGCGTGTACGCCGCCGGATACGCCGGAGACGAGGGATTCGCGGCGCTGCAGCGTGACATCGAAGCGTTTGCCGAAGCCGAGGGCCGCCGTCCCCGCATCCTGGTGGTCAAGATGGGCCAGGACGGCCACGACCGCGGAGCCAAGGTGATTGCCACCGGCTTTGCCGACCTGGGCTTTGACGTGGACGTGGGACCGCTGTTCCAGACCCCCGAGGAAGCTGCCCGCCAGGCCGTGGAAAACGACGTCCATGTGGTGGGCGTCAGCAGCCAGGCGGCGGGGCACCGGACCCTGGTGCCGCAGCTGATCCAGGCGCTGCGTGCCCAGGGAGCCGGAGACGTGCTGGTGGTGGTGGGCGGCGTGATTCCGCAGCAGGACTACGCGGCCCTGCGTGACGCTGGCGCGGCCGGCATCTTTGGTCCGGGGACACCAATCCTGCACAGCGCCCGCGAGGTGTTGCAGCTGCTGCGTGACCGGCAACCTCTCTGAGGCTGCTGGCGTACCTGTGCCGATGCCCCGTGTGCTGATCTGCCTGTACCTGTGCGCCGCACTGTCCGGTGCTTCCGCTTCCAGCCTGCCTCCGGTGCCGCAGCTCCGGCCACCTGTCCCCACCCCTACCGCTGGCCTGCGGGTGTGCTTGAAAGGGGACGTCCGTTTGCTGGTCGATGCGTCTGGACGGGTGCGCTTTCTGGAGCACGGCCACCTGTATCCCGACAACCGGCTGCGGGTCCGTCAGAGTTACGACCGGAGTGGGCGGCTCAGTGGCGTGCGCGTGCAGTGGAGCGGCTTTGCCGGGCAGCTCCTGATCGTGCGCGGCGCCTTCGACTCGCGCGGGCGGCTGGTCCGGGAAACGGGGTACCGGCACCCGAGTGTGAATGCTCCGCTGCGCAGCTACCTGCGTTCCCTGCCGCGAGGCGCGGCGTGCTGACAGTGGTGTTCCACTCCGTTGGCGGGAGTTCGCCTCTCCCTTCAGCGCAATTCCAACCGCCGTCTGTTCTGGTTACCGCCATGAGGGACCCATGCATGAACATTCCCTGACTGCTGCGCTGCTGGCCGGCGACCGGCGTGCACTGGCCAAAGCCATCACACTCAGCGAATCCACCCGCCCTGAGCACGAAGCCCAGGCCCAGCAGCTTCTGTCCGAGGTCACGCCGCACGCCTCAGCGTCCGTACGCGTAGGGCTGACGGGCGTGCCGGGCGTTGGAAAAAGCACCTTTATCGAGGCCCTGGGTCTGCATCTGGCCGACGCGGGGCACCGGGTCGCGGTTCTGGCGGTGGACCCCAGCAGCGTGCGCACCGGCGGCAGCATCATGGGAGACAAGACACGCATGCCCCGGCTAACGGTGCATCCGGGAGCCTTTATCCGGCCAAGCCCCTCCGGCGGAGCGCTGGGTGGAGTCACCCGGCGCACGCGTGAGGCCATTGCCCTGTGTGAGGCCGCCGGCTATGGCGTGCTGCTGGTGGAAACCGTCGGGGTGGGGCAAAGCGAAACCCAGGTGGCGGCCATGACCGACCTGTTTGTCCTGCTGACCCTGCCCAACGCCGGGGACGAACTGCAGGGCATCAAGCGCGGCATCATGGAACTGGCGGACCTGTGCGTGGTGAACAAGGCCGATACTGACCCACGCGCGGCCACCCGGGCCCAGACGGAACTCACGGCGGCCCTGAAGCTTCTGACCCCTGCTTCTGCCTCCTGGCGTCCGCGCGCACTTCAGGCCTCAGCGCTGACGGGAACAGGCATCGTGGATGTGTGGCAGGCGGTGGCAGCGTACCGCGATACCGTGGACCTCGCCGAAAAACGCCGCACTCAGACGGCCTTGTGGTTCGACGAGCTTCTGCGCGAGGCAGCCTGGCGGGCGTTTCAGGCGGGTATGGACCCCACACGTCTGCGTCAGCTGCGCGCGGAAGTCGTGGACGGCATCCTGACCCCGGTGCAGGGGATTCACGCCCTGACCGGTCGTATGGGCTGACAGGCCAAAACGATGGCCTGAATCTGATTGGGGAAGGCCCAGGCCGCATCCCCCACTGGACATCTGGGAAACCCAGCCAGGACGTGGTTCCGGTCAGGCCCGGTTAAAGCACCTGTTGTGAAGACTCGCGGCGCGTACTTTTCCGATCTGTACAAGCCGGCTGATCCGCCCCTGCCGACGGTCCCGGGTGCACTGACTGCTTTCTACGACGTTTCAGGCATAAGCAGAAGCAGACCAGGACAGCATGTCACCGTCCTGGTCTCCTCTATTCCTCTTTTACTTGATGCTGCCGTTCAGGCCATTGGGGTAAAAACCACCCTTCTGGGCGCCGGGCGCCAGGTAAACAATGTTCAGCACCTCGCGGGTCGAGCGCGGGTAGGCGATGCCATTCCTGTCTGCCGGTGCAAACACGGCGTTGCCACGGGCGTCGGTCAGGCCCATGTCCTTGCCGCCACCGACCTTGCCGCGCAGGTTGCTGATGGCCTGCACGACCTGACCCACATACAGCCCGGCGGCGGCGCTGACCTGACGCTCCTGGTACAACATGCCTCGGATAACGCCGCCGTGATAGGCCTCGACTGCCAGGATGCCGGCCGCCGCCTGCAGGAAGGCCGGGTTGGTCAGCAGGGTGGCTGCGCCGTTGTAGGCCGTGACGCCCACGTCCTCGAAGATAAAGGCGCCGTGCAGGAAGAACAGGTCGTTGGCGTAGGGGTTAAAGCCCTTGATAGCGCCGCCGCTGGCAGCCTGTCCTGCGGCGTCGAAGGCCGCCGACAGGTCCAGGACGGGACGCCGGACTGCTGCCTTGCCCAGCGCGCCGTACAGGAATTTGACGTGCTGGAACTCGTCTTCGGCAATATCCCGGGCCAGGGCCTGCACGTTGCTGTCCTTGAACTGCATGCCGCGGGTGCGGTCGAGGCTGGCGGGCAGACGGATCTCGGCGTCGCCGCCGAAAGCCCGCAGTTCGTTGACGCGGCCCACTGCAGCCATGTAGAAGGCTGCTTCCAGGTATTCCAGGTTGAGGGCGAAGTTCAGCACGGCCACGTCGATGTTCTTGGCGGGTGCTGCCAGGGCACCGGTGCCAGCCAGACCAAAGGCAGCCGCCCCCAGGCCGAACTTACCCAGCGTGCTCAGGGCGGCGCGGCGGTCAAGGACAGTCTGAGTGGTCTGGGATTCGAGGTTCTGGGCTTCACCGGTCTGGGCGGTCATCATGTTCTGGTCTTCGGTCATAAGGCTTCCTCCTGAATGGCCATCCGCTGGAGCGGAGTGACTTGCTTCAGGAGGTTGTATGCAAGCTCGTGAACTTTGGATCATCCTGCAGGCGCCTCAGCTCCCAGCAACCGCGACAGAATTACGTGATGGTCCTCGTGAAAACGTCGTGGCAGGCGAAGGGCAACAGTGAGGGGAACGGGGCGCCCGGCGAGACTCTGGGCAGGAGCAGCCCGCCAGACATGGGCAGTCGTGGAAGCCACCAGGGCGCGGGCCGGATGTCCGAACACAGCGTCCGCTCCTGGGGAGGCCTCCTCGCCGGGAGACAGGACCCGCCCCGGGAGTTCCCACAGACCGTGTCCTACGGGCTCGTGGCGGGTCCGCAGCCACACATGACCCTGCTGAACATGCACCCAGCGCTCCTCGTGCAGCCGGGCTCCAGGAGGAAGCTGCGCGCGGGCTGTTTCTACGGCGTTCCACTCGGCCTGAAGGCGCATAAAAGCAGGCGTTCCGCACCACGCCTGCAGGAACGACCGGGCCCCCGGCGACACATCCGTGATCGTCCCGTCAGTGAAATAGGCTGCGCGCAGGTCAGTGGCATTCAGGCCGGGCCACACCGGTGCGTGGTGCGCCTGCCATTCAGGAAACCAGCGCAAATAGGCGCTGCTGGCATCCTTTTCAAAGCCCACCAGCACCGCCTGAGGAGTGGGCACCGCGCTGCGGACCCGCGCGGCCCAGCGGCCGCTGTCGAATTCATCCGGAACTGGCCGGAAAGTGACGCGGCGTGGGGCAATTCCGGCTTCGCGCAGGCACGCACGAATCAGCCGGACACGCTCGGGAGCGCTCCAGGGATTGCGGATGCTCCGTGCCAGATTGGCGCTGCCGGGCAGAATAACCAGCCGCTCGAAGTGGTCCAGTGCGTCCAGCATGCTCCGCAGATGCGCGTCGTGAAGCGGCTGGAAGCGCCCGATATAGACCGCTGGCGCCCCGGACAGCAGGGATGACGGGCGTGCTGGCAGGGTCATTACAGGCCGTGCCGCTCACGAAGGTCGGTGATCAGGGCGTCGCGTCGCCGTTGCAGACTCTGACTGAGGCTGACCCGGTAGATGTGCGGGTTGAGCAGGCGCCGCGTACCTTCAGGAAGACGCTGCAGGTCGGCGGCAGCGCGGGCCTGAATCGCACTCAGGGTTTCATGCTCCCCGCTGCGCCGGCCTCCTTCCATCACGACACGGCGCGGCTCGGTCCAGACCAGCCCGGCCCCCAGGCGGCTGTTGCGCAGGGGGTTGGCCGGGTCGCTGACGCGTTCGCCGGTCTGCGGCTGGGGTTCGTCCAGGGAGGCAATCACGTCAATCACCAGCCGACCCTGCGGGTCAGTCGCTCGCCAGACCCGTTTGAGTCCCGGAACACTTGTTTTCCGCGGGTCCCCGGTCAGTTTCATGCGGTCCTCGCCGTGCAGGGCAACGAGTTTGTACACGCCGCCCAGTGCGCCGCCGCCCTCGCCGCCGCCGGTGGCCAGCTGGGTCCCGACGCCGTACACATCAATGCGGCCTCCCTCGCGGATCACGGACTCGATGACAAATTCGCTCAGGTCATTGCTGGCGACAATCTGTACGTCGGGGAACCCCGCCTCGTCCAGCGCGGCGCGCACGCGGGCCGACAGGTACGCCAGGTCGCCGCTGTCGAGACGAACACCGCGCAGCTCATGGCCCTGGTCACGGAGTTCGCGGGCCACGGTCAGGGCGTTGGGCAGCCCGCTTTCGAGCGTATCGAAGGTGTCGAGCAGCAGGGTGGTCGAGTCCGGATAAAGCCGCGCATAGGCCCGGAAAGCCTCGGGTTCAGTTGGAAAGCTCTCGACCCAGGCGTGCGCGTGGGTGCCCACCGGCGTCAGACCATACAGCGCGGCGGCCTGCACATTGCTGGTACCGCTGGCTCCACCGACCACCGCCGCACGTGCCGCCCCCAGAGCACCGTCCGGGCCCTGGGCCCGCCGCGTCCCGAACTCCACCACCGAGCCTCCGTGCGGACTGGCCTGCGCGGCGCTGAGGCAGCGGGCCGCCTTGGTCGCCACCAGTGTCTGAAAATTCAAGATGTTCAACAGGGCCGTTTCCACCAGCTGCGCTTCCCACAATGGTCCACAGACCGTCAACAGCGGCTCGTTGGGAAAGACCACGCTGCCCTCAGGAAACGCGATGATCTGGGCGGTAAAGCGCCACGCTTCGAGGGCCGCCAGAAAATCTTCCCGAAAGAGGCCCAGGTTGCGCAGGTAGGCCAGGTCCGCAGCGGAAAACCGCAGTGTTTCGAGGTAATCCAGTGCTACCTCCAGCCCGGCCCAGACCGCATAACCTCCCCGGTACGGATTGCGGCGGTAGTACAGGTCGAAGGTGGCGTCCTGGGTATGCAGGCCCTCACGGAAGTACCCCTGCATCATGGTCAGCTGGTACAGATCGGTAAACAGCGCGGGATATGTTCCGGGGAGTGAGGACGCTGGGTTAAATGTCATTTGGGCATTCTCGGGTATGTCGTGCCTCCAGGGTCAGTGCAGGACGCGTGCGGGAACACGCCGGCGCATCACTGCCCGCAGCACCAGCGGCGCCAGGACGGTGGTCAGCAGCACCATCAGCAGGACCTCGGCATACACCCTCTCTCCGATAATGCCCACCCCCAGGCCGAGGCTGGCCACAATCAGCCCGACCTCGCCCCGTGGCACCATACCCAGTCCGACCAGGGTGGCTTCGTGGCGCCCCAGGGACCAGGCTCCCAGGATTCCACCCAGAAGTTTCCCCGCGACGGCCAGGACCGTCAGGATCAATCCGGCCACGATCACGGTGGGCTGGCTCAGCGCCCCAACATCGAGCTGTAACCCGACCACCACAAAAAACACCGGTGCTAGGAACGCTTCGATGGCATGAACCTTGCTTTCGAACTCCACCTCGTCCTTGATTTCAGCCAGCACCATGCCCGCCAGGAACGCCCCGATGATCGGCGCCAGACCGGCCACGGTGCTGAGGGCCGCAATGCCCAGTCCGACCACCACCGCCACGTTAAACGCCCTTGAGAGGGACAGGTTGCTCAGGCGGTTCTGGAAACGCCTGACCAGGGGGATGCCAACCGCCAGCACCAGGGCCACGAAGCCCACGCTGAGCGCCAGGGTGAGGCCGACCTGCACAGCGCTCAGGGTCCTGCCGGCGCCCAGGCTGCTCACGACCGCCAGCAGGGTCAGCCCCAGGATGTCGTCGATCACGGCGGCCCCCAGGATTACCTGGGCAAAGCGGGCGTCCAGCACGCCCAGTTCCTGAAGCACCTTGGCGGTAATGCCCACCGAGGTCGCCACCAGAGCGGTGCCCACGAACAGCGCGCTGACGTTGCCCTGGCCTTGCCACAGACCAAATCCGAAACCCAGCCCGAGCGGCAGGGCAATCCCCAGCACGGCCACCAGCAGCGCCTCACGGCCCACGGCCAGCAGTTCCTTGAAGCGTGTTTCCAGGCCTACCATGAACAGCAGGAAGATGGCCCCAAGTTCGGCCAGCGTCAGGAAAAAGTCCCCAGGGCGCACCAGGTTCAGCAGGCTGGGCCCGATCAGAATGCCGGCCAGCACCTGTCCCACCACCGCCGGAATCCCGACTTTGCTGGCCAGGGTGCCCAGCAGTGCGGCGGCCAGCACCACCCAGAACAGGCCGAACAGCAGCTCACCGGTGTGCGCAGAACTGGCAGCCAGGGCGCCGCCGGATGAAAGAACCAACCAGGCCAGCGCACGCCGCGCAACACTCAATGAAATTGGATTCATGAATCACCTCCAGACACAAATAGAGACAGGCCTCTGTCGACCTGTCTCCACCAGGGCGGCCTATGGGGGCCGCTCCCTGCCGCAACGCGGCGTATTTGTCTGTGCGCAGTGTAGCGGGCCAGGCTCCGCACGGATTCCGGCGTGAAGTGAACACTAATGTTGGGATCCCACCGTCTCCGGCAGGCGCTGACCCCGGGTCTCCACCCCTATGCCCCAGGCACACAACGCCGCCACCAGAAAGCATCCGGCGAAGAGGGTCAGTGCGGCTGGCAGCTGGCCGGTCAGCAGCAGCGCGCCCACGCTGGGCGACAGCACGCTGGCCACCCGGGCCATACCACTGACGAATCCCATACCGGTCGTGCGCAGCGGCGTGGGATACAGCTCCGGCGTGTAGGCGTAGAGCGCTCCCCAGGCTCCCAGCAGTGCAAAGGACAGCAGCGCTGAGGTGGCCAGCACCAGTGCCGGGGTGCCGGCGGCCAGAAACAGATAGGCGCCAGCTGCGCTGGTCAGCAGGTACCCGACCAGCGTGGCCCGGCGGCCGACCCGCTCGACCAGATACGCGGCCAGTACATACCCAGGTACCTGCGCCAGCGCCAGCAGCAGGGTGGTGCGGTAGACCGCACCCAGTTCCATGCCCTGCGCCTTCAGGAAGCTGGGCAACCAGGAAAAGATGCCGTAATAGCCCAGGCTCAGCCCGAACCACACCGCCGCCAGGAGTAGCGTGCGCCGGCCCAGCCCACCCGCAAACAGCTGCGCCGGGGTCACACGGGCCGGCCGCTGCGGCACCGCCAGTGGTGCGTCGGACAGCGTCTGGCCATTCAGCCGGGCCACCCGCGCCAGGGCGGCCCTGGCCTGCGCTTCCTGACCACGGGCCAGCAGCGAACGCGGCGAATCCGGCACGCCCAGGCGGGCCAGCAATCCGATCAATCCGGGCAGGGCAGCCAGACCCAGCAGCCACCGCCAGGCCTCCCCGGGAGGCAGCATGCTGCTCAGGCCCCACGCGAGGGCTGCGACCGCAATGGTCCCCAGCGCCCAGAAGCTTTCCAGGTACACCAGAAAGCGGCCGCGCCAGGCCGTCGGTACAAATTCGGCCATCATGGCGTAGTCCACCGGCAGCGTGCCGCCGATGGCAAATCCCGTCAGGAAGCGTGCGGCCACCAGCCAGGCCACGTCCGGAGCAAAGGCACCCAGCAGCCCGAACACCACGCCCAGCGCCACGGTGGTCAGAAATACCCAGCGCCGGCCCAGGCGGTCAGCCACCCAGCCCCAGAACCACGCGCCGACGAACATGCCAGCGAAGGTGGCACTCAGCAGCCATTTGGTTTCGGTGCTGCCAGGACGCAGGCCAAAACTTTCACTGATTCCGGGCAGGGCAAAGCCCATCAGTAGCACTTCCATGGCGTCGGCCGCCCAGGTCAGGCCGCAGATCAGCAGCAGCCTCCACTGAAATGCGCCCAGGCCCAGGCGGTCAATCGCGGCGTCCACACTCATGGCGCCGGTTGTCGAGGATCGGGTGGTCATGATCCCGGCAGTCTAGAAGGTCACTTTCTGCCTGATCACCCCATGCGAGGGCCGGGAACCTGCCGGTCTCTTAATCTGCTGAGGGCATCAGCGCCATGCTGGGCGGGGCCGGCGACACCCAGGGGTTGCCCCGCAGCAAGAATCGCCAGGGCAGGGTGCGGCCCTCGCGGATGCCGACCCGCGCCGTGACCCCGATCCGGTCGGGGGTGGGCGGTGGCGCTGGGCAAAGGTGCAGCGCCGGACTGTCCACCCGAGTATGGGTCACCTGCGCCGGATTCAACCCCAGGGCATAGACCAGCTTGGCAGGTCCATTCGTCAGGTCACGCTGACGTGTCACCGGGCGGTGCGTCAGCATCTGGCCCAGCCCCTCCACTGGCTCCAGGGCACGGATCAGTACGCTGGCCGAAACCCCTTCCTCGCGGCAGGCCACCTGCAGCAGCGGATGGCCGTGGGCACTCCAGAACAGCCACAGGCCTGGAGCGATGGCCATTTCCGCACTTCGGGCCGCATGAAACCGCCCGGCGGTACAGGCCGGGTCCCGGGGGCAATCGTAGGCCTCGGTCTCTACAATCCGGCCGCTCAGCCGCTCACCGCCGGGCAGGACGTGAACCAGGGTGGCGCCGAGCAGCTCACGCGCCACCTGCACCGGGTCGCGCCGAAAAAACCCGGGAGGCAAGGGGCCCGTCAAGCGGGTTGCACCGGATAACCCATCCCGGCAGCTTCCTCCCGGGCGCTTTCCCAATCTGCTTCCGGGTTGAGGGCCTGAACCAGTGACGGGGTAAGCGGCGCGTGCCGAAAAACAAGCTCAGCTGCGGCCTCAGGCACAGGCAGTTCAAACATGTCGCCGGCCCACGCCGCGTATAGCAGCGCATCTCCCTGGAACAGGAGCCGGAACAGGCTGTCTTCGGTCACTGCGCCGGCAGGATGCATCACAACCCAGTGGCGGACGCCGGGCACGTACCAGCCGAGCTCTGTCAGCTCTTCGGTGGAGAATGCAGGCTCAGCCAGAAACTCGCCGAGCAGAGGTGAGGGGCCCAGAGCCCCGGCGGTGCCCTGCACCTCTGTCAGAGCCTGGGCCTCCGCCAACGACAGGCGCTGCGGAACTTCGTGCAGGAACTGCTTGAAGACGCACTCCCCCTGGCTGAACAGCATGAATGCTTCGTCGCCGCTTCCGTTCCTGGCCGAGGCCATCCGCGCGCCTGCGCTCCAGTCCTGGTCAAAGGAGAAATACCTCTCCTCCCACTCCGGGCTGAGCACCGCGTCGAGCACCGCCAGTGCCCGGCCACGACGTTCGACCACTTCAGGGGGCGGGTATGCCAGGTACGCCAGATTCACGCCCTTCATTAAACACCCCGCGCAGGAGCCCACCTTCATAGATCCGGCGGATGGTCGCCTCGATGTCTGGCTCCCGCACCGTGATGTCGCGCACCGGCGCCTGGGCCGTGACCCGGGCAATGGGCGCAGCGGCTCCACCTGTAAAGGCGTAGCGAGCACGCGGTCCGGTCGCCTCCAGCAGTTCCAGCCCGGGGACGTGCGCACTGAGGGGCGGCGCCTCGAAATCCACCACCAGTTCCCGGGCACTGCCGTAGCGGGCCTGCAGACGCGCGAGGTCCCCGTCGTACAGCAAGCTCCCCTGGTCGATGATCATGACCCGCTGGGCCAGCCGCTCGACATCGCCCAGATCATGGGTGGTCAGCAGGACCGTCACGCCGCGCTCGGCGTTGATATGGCGGACAAACTCGCGGATACGTTCCTTGGCCACCACATCCAGCCCGACGGTCGGTTCGTCGAGAAACAGCAGTTCCGGATCGTGCAGCAGCGCCGCCGCGAGGTCAGCACGCATGCGCTGACCCAGACTCAGGGCGCGGGCCGGCGTGCCCAGGAACGGTCCCAGGTCCAGCAGATCCGTGAAGGTCTGCAGGTTTTCGCGGAACCGTCCCTGGGAGACGCGGTACACGTGACGCAGCAGATCCAGGGAATCACGCACCGGCAGGTCCCACCACAGGGTGGTGCGCTGCCCGAACACCGCGCCCAGTCGGGCCACGTGCCTCCGGCGCTCGCGCCACGGAATCAGGCCGCCCACGTGGACATGCCCGCGGTCAGGCACCAGCAGCCCGGTCAGGACCTTGATGGTGGTGCTCTTGCCCGCCCCGTTGGGACCCAGGTAGCCGACGATCTCACCCGGTGCGACCTGAAAGGATACGTCCCGAACAGCCTGATGCTGCCTGACCTTGCCGCGCAGCAGCCCGCCCTGACGCACGCGGAAGGTTTTTTGAAGATGCTCGACTTCAATCATGGTTGCTCCTGGAATAAGCACGGGCTCAGGTGCCGGTGCCCTGATAGTGCCGGACGCCGAAGCGCCAGAATGCGAACGCCGCCGCCAGTAGTGCGGGCCCGACCAGCGGCGCAAGGAACGCCGCCGCGACGGGGAGACCATCGGGCAGCGGGCGGCCCAGCACGAACAGCACCGGAAAGTAGGACAGGAAGGCTGCGGGAATCACGTAGGTAAAGGTCTTGCGCAGGAACGTGCCGTAGATGTCCATGGGATAGCTGATCAGGGTGCGCCCGCCGTAGGTCAGGACGTTCATGGCCTCGACGCTGTCCACCGTCCAGAAGGTCAGCGTGCCGCCGATGACGAACAGGCCCCCGAAAAAGGCAATCATGCCCACGACACTGCCCGAGAGCAGCAGCGCGTGCCCTACAGTCCAGTCCACATTGACCTGGGACACCCCGTAGGCCACGATGCCGGCGGCCAGCAGGACCCGGGTCAGGCGCCGGAGTGCGAAATCCGAGCCGAATACCTGCAGAACAAGAGGCGCCGGCCGCAACAGAAATGTGCTGAAACTGCCCCCACGAACGTGCTGCGAGAGGTTCGGGGCGTCAAAACCACCGAACAGCAGATCCATCAGCACAAAGGCCAGTTCCGCCAGCCCGTACAGCAGGCTGATCTCGCCCAGCGTCCACACCACGCCATGCTGACCGGTCAGGGCACCGAAGCGCGGCAGCACCAGCGCAAACGCGGCAAACTCGGTGGCGGTGATCAGCATGGCGCTCAGGGCGTCCAGCGCGAACGACACCCGGTAGGCCCCCTGAGAACGCGCCTGGGCGCCCAGCAGACGCAGGTACAGTCCGGCCAGATAGCGTGCCTCGGCCCAGTGGCCAGTCCTCCACGCCCTAGCCACCGGCCACCTCCAGCCGGCGCAGGCCCCGGCGCAGCGTGACCTCAGCCGCTGCAAACAGGGCGGCGGTCCAGGCCAGCTGGGTGGCCAGTGCCGTCCAGGCGTCCGGGCCGCTCCGGACCCCCAGCCACAGTTCCACGCTGGTGTTCAGCATGCTGGGAAACGGGGTCCAGGCCAGCGCGTCCCGCAGCCAGCCCGGGAAGAAGGCCAGCGGCATCAGAAAGCCGCAGCTCAGGCCCAGCACCGCCCAGGCAAACCGCCCCACGCCGACGGCGTCCGGGGTCCAGAAGGCCGCACAGTTGACCAGAAAGCGGAAAGCAAAGCCGCAAGCCCAGGCCAGCAGCAGGCTGACGGCGGTCAGAACCCAGCCCCCAGCACCCTGCGGCCAGCTGAGCGGCCACAGCAGGGCGAAGATCAGCAGAATCGGCACCCCACGCAGCACGAACTGCCCGGCGGCGCGTCCGGCGTCCTGGGCAGTCCAGAACAGCAGAAAATGATGCGGCCGCAGCAGCTCGGTGCCCACCTCTCCGCGGTGGATGGTGCGCATCAGCTCACTCCAGCCGAACAGGCTGAAAGCCGCGATCAGCAGCTGGGTCATGGCCGTATAGGTCAGGGCGTCCTGTACCGTGTATCCGGCCACCTGCGGGCGGGCCCCGAACAGGGAAAGCAGCACCGCCGCGCGCAGCACACCGAAAAAGGCGTTGGTGATCAGCCCCCACAGGGCCGCCTGTGGGTAGGCGAACCCCCGGCGGAAGCTGAGCCGCGCGACCGCCAGATACAGCCCGATATTCGGGCGCAGGGCGCGCCCGGTCGTAAGTACCGTCAATGAATACCTCCACCCCAGAGTTGCCGAACCAGGGACCGGGAAAGATAGCGGTCGACGGGGCGACAGGACATGCGCCGAATGGCGGAGTGTGCAGGGTGGGTTCGTGGCGGCCAGGTTGGATGAATCTCAGGCTTTTCTGAATGGCCAGCACGGTGGTGCGGCGTAGGCTGTGCCCTACGTCAATTTCGTCCCACGTCAATTTTCAGGAGGAACAGACCATGATGGACATCTTCAACATGCTGGGCGGCATGGGTCAGGCGCAGCAGACCGTCGGCCGTCAGCTGGGCACCAGCCCCCACCAGACCGAAGCGGCCATGGAGGCCGCCGTGCCCCTGCTGCTGGGTGCCCTGAACCGCAATGCCCAGACTCCGGACGGCGCCGCCGCCCTCAGTGGAGCGCTGGACCGCCACGACGGCCGCGCCCTGGACCTGTTCGGGCAGGGGCAGGTGCCCGACCCGCAGGAAGGCCAGAAGATCCTGGGGCATCTGTTCGGCAACCAGCAGTACGCCGCCGCAAACGCGGTCAGCCAGCGCTCCGGTATCGACCCGCAGATGGCCATGCAGGTGCTGATGATGCTGGCCCCGCTGGTCATGAACTACCTGGGGCGCCAGCGCCAGGGACAGTCGGGCGGGTGGCCACAGGACGGCAATGCCGGAATGGGAGGCGGGGGCTTCGATATTGGGAGCATCCTGGGCGGCATGCTGGGCGGAGGGATGGGCTCTGGCATGGGGGGCAGGCAGTACCAGCAGCGGTCACAGGTTCCTGACTACCAGTCAGGCGGCGTGCTGGGCGGCGGGCCGGTCATTCCAGGGCTGCCCAGCCAGGACCGGCCGGTGAGTTATCAGCAGGGCCAGCCGCGCATGGGAGGGCAAGCCGACATGGGCGGAATGATCGGCACGCTCAACAACGTGCTCGACCGTGACGGCGACGGCAATGCCCTGGACGACCTGATCGGCATGTTCGGTGGCCGGCGCCGCTGAGCGCTGGCCGACCACAGGCGCAGAAAGAGCTGGGGAACGGGGCTACTCCTGAACATGAGGGCCCCGCCTGCTTTGGACCATGCCCCAGCCCCGCGAGGAAAAAGCCGCGCTGTGGCTCGGCCCAGAAAGCCTGGCGCTCCTGCGATCACCAGTCTGCGCCCGGTCTGCGCTGCGGAGCGTCTATTGCTGCTTATCGGTCACGCTAGCGGAGGTTGCACCCGCAGGATGCCGCAAAGTTGACACCGAGGACGCTATTAACGGAGGATCAACAGGGCGAGTCTCGACAGGCGTCCTCCACGGCACTTCTTGGGCACGCGCCCGAAAACGGCATGCCGGCCCACGCAGGGGCCACCGCCACCTGTATCCCAGGTCAGCCGCCGAAGCTTCCGGAAGAACGCGCCCCGCTGGTCCCGGAGGCCCGCGACCCATTGGTAAATCCACCACGCGAAACAGTGGGCGCCTTAAACGTGTTGGGCACACCCCGTGGGTTGATACTCAGACCAGTGCGGCTGACCTTTCCACGGGAGTCATAGCCCAGGTAGCGGGTTCCGAGACGGCTGGCCAGAAAATAGGGTCCGAAGAACAGTGCACTTCCTGAGGCCCGGTAGCAGGGATTGCGCAGGCCCTGTTCGATCTGGGTCTTGTAGTAGGCCCGGCATTCGGTCTGCGTTCTGAAACTCTTGCGTTTGTACCCATCGAGATCGATGTCATCCGCGCCACAGGCAGCAAGCAGTGTGGGAAGGGAAGCAAGCAGGGGCAGGGCAAAGCGTTTTTTCATGTCGGAGTCCTTTTACGTTCTGGAAAGCCGGGAGCCTTGACGCGTCCGAAGGTCCCGGGGAGAAGCTGGTTGGAGAAAGTAGGCCACACCGGAGCGGCCCGGTCTGTCACCCATGACCCAGGTCAGGACCTGCCCCAGCGGTGCCGTGTACTGCCCTCAGGATGGTGTGGCCAGAGCGACACGGCAGTTCCGGGGTCACGGCTGGAGACAGCGTTCACGGCTCATGGTGCCTGCCCCTCCCTGAGGAAGAGCCTGTCTTTGCCGTGCCCCTATGGCGCTGCTTCCCTCACCGCTGGAGCACGGCCCTTTTCCTACACCCTAGGTCTGCACAAGGTGCCGTCAATCGAAAGGCGTCAGTTTCTCACGGGAGTACGGCCTGTATCCGGGAGGTGTGCCGGAATCATTGGTAAACAGTGATGTGGTCAGGTACCGGGCACCTGTGTCGCAGGCGATGGTGGCCACGCGCTTGCCGGGTCCCAGGCGCCGCGCCACCTCCAGCGCCGTCCAGGCCATGGCGCCGCTGCTCATGCCGACGAAAATGCCTTCCTCACGCGCCAGCTGGCGGGCAAGCGGGTAGGCGTCTTCCTCCCATACCTGGATCACGTCATCCAGCACCGAGCGGTCCAGATTGTCCGGAATAAAGCCCGGACCCATGCCCTGGAAGCCGTGGTCGCCCCGCTCGCCGCCGCTCAGGACGTTGCTGCGGGCCGGTTCACAGGCAATGACCTGCACTTGTGGATTCTGACGCTTCAGGTAGCGGCCCACCCCACTGATGGTGCCTCCCGTCCCCGAGCCGTACACGAAAGCGTCAATCCGTCCTTCCATCTGAGTCCACAGTTCCGGGCCGGTGGTGGCCTCATGCGTGGCTGGGTTTGCAGGGTTGGTGAACTGCCCCATCATCACCGCGCCGGTTTCTGCGGCTATCTTCTCGGCTTCCTCGATGGCCGCCAGCATGCGCCGCTCCGGGTCGGTCAGGACGAGCTGCGCGCCGTAGGCGATCAGGGTGCGCTTGCGTTCCTCGCTCATCTGGGCGGGCATGCACAGGATCAGACGGTAGCCCTTGGCCGCCGCGACCTGCGCCAGCCCGATGCCGGTGTTGCCACTGGTGGGCTCAACGATGGTGCCGCCAGGTTTAAGGCGCCCACTGCGCTCGGCATCCTGAACCAGTCCCAGCGCGGTGCGGTCCTTGATGCTGCCACCCGGATTCTGACCTTCGAGTTTTATGAACACGTCGGCCATGTCCGCTTCGACCAGGTGCCGCAACTGCACCAGAGGCGTATGGCCGATCAGGGTGTCGATCATGCCGCGCAGCATAGAGCAGTTCCTGAGAGGACATGGTTCCAGTGGACCAGCTGCAAAAGCCCCGGATATCGGTGGGGGCAGAAGAGGGCAGCCCCGTACCCTCCGTGAAATGCCGCTCGCTTATGGTGCAAAAGAGCACCGGTGGCTACCAGATGAGGCCACCGGTGCCGTGGGACTCCTTTCAAGACCTGTTGCGCAGTAGCAAGCTCAATTCGAAAAGTGCCTTTCCCGAGGGCAAAAATCGCCCTTACTTGAACCGAGCTCAAATTAGTATGCTTTTGTTCGTTCCGGACGCAGTTTTTGGAGTTGACCCTCCCTACTGCGCAACGGGCCCTCAGTCCTGCCGGGGTTCCAGCGGATTCTGACTTTCCAGCGCGGCCTGTCCGGTCTCATGGGGCCGGGTGGACAGCGGATCGATGGTCACGTTCTCCTTGCTCACGCTGTCCAGCAGAATATCGAGCACCCCAGCGTCCCGCGCCGACTGCACCGCGCGGTGGGTGACGATCTCCCCGATGTTCAGAATTACGCTGTCATCGGGGGCCAGGATCACGCGGTTGACCGGGCGACCCAGAGCCTCACGCACACGCTGTTCGTGCATGGCCGCCTGACGCTCCTGAATGGCAGCCTCGGTCTCTTCACGGCGGTCGTTGAACCACTGCCTGGCGCGGTCCAGCAGGTGTCCTGCCCCCTCTGTGACCGCGGCAGCCCCTGCCGCCGTCTGGCCGGTGGTGTCCTTGGTGGCCGCCACCAGCTCCGGCGTGGCTCCCATATCGCGCGCGCGCGACAGCAGGGTCGGGGTGACGATCTGGCCCTGGACTGCCAGCAGACGCCCACCCGGGCCACGGACGTCACGCTTGACGCGCCGGCCCTGCACAGTGGCTTCCGGCTGTCCCTGAACGGCAGCGTCAGGGGTCAGCCCACCCTGTCCAGGAAGGTTGGCACCCGGCTGGCGGATAGTCGTGTCAGAAGGGTGAGACGCAGGAGTCCGCGAAGCGGTGTAGACCTCCACCACCCGCCCTCCGGCCACGTCACCCGCGCGCGGTGATCCACCGGTGGGGTACGGGGTGCCTTGACGGCTGCCCGCTCCTTCAGAGTGGCGCGCTTCCGTGAAACCCTGTGTCACCCCATGGACGGCAGCTTTGAGTCCTCCCTCCTGCTCGCGCATGGCGCCCGCGACTTCTACCGGAACAATCGCCGTGTCAGTCCCGATCTGCACGCTCTGGGGGGCCGGCACGAACGTCCGGCCGTTGCTCAGGTCCGAAAACAGTCCGCCGGTGGCTTCATAGCCCTCCACGCGACCAGTGTGCTCATCGAACAGCACATCGGCAATCTTGCCCAGATCCTGACCGTCGGTGGTCAGCAGGGTCATACCGATCAGGCTGGTTTTGCTTTCCAGCACCTCGGCCAGCCGGCCGTCTTCACGGGTGGTGGTCAGGTCACCGGCGTCCCCGATCATGATCGCGTCCTCGCCAAACGAGCGGATGTGCTCGAACGGCACCACCCGTGCCGCGCGGAACCAGCCGCCTTCGTCCACCAGCAGGCCCAGCACCTGATTGGCCTGGTGATCGAAGACGACGTCACGGACAGAGTCCACCCGCTGACCCGTGTTGATGGCCACAACATTCTTGCCAAGAATTTCCTTGCCTTTGATCATGGGTGCTCCTGTAGGGCCCTGCCCCGGCGCCTGCAACAGACGCTGCGTCCACCGGTCCCCAGGGGCGCCCAGCCTCTTACAAAAACAGGTGAGGGGCCAGGGCGACGCCGGGGGCTGATCCGAGTCTAGAAAGCGCGGCCCCCTGGCGTGCAGGGCGCAGCGGGGGCTGTGCTTGAACGATTCTTGCGGCTCTCTTTAGGGACGGTCTGCCTGGACCCGCCCTGCACGCCCACGGAGAGCCTCCTGTACCCTGGCGACCGTGAGTGAACCCGTGCCGTTGCCCTTCCTGCGGTCCACCCCCAGCCTTCCCGAGAGCCCCTGGGCACCCCTGGGAAGCTTGCCTCTGACAGTTCTGGTCGGTGTCACCGGCGTCGGTAAAAGTACCGCGCTGCAGGCCCTTCAGGAGGCCCGGTCCGGTCTGCGGATCCTGCCTGACCGGCGTGAGGTGACCGACGCGGTGATGATCCGGCCTCTGGCCGGTGGTCCCGTAACCGACCGCGAGCAGCGCTTCCGCCTTACGGCCGAATACCGGGCCGCGCATCCAGGCGGCATGGCCCAGGCCCTGGGGTCGCTGCAGGCCGACACGACGCACTGGGGGACGTCTCCCGTGTTCGATGGCCTGCGGGGCCTGGACGAGGTGCAGTACGCGGCCTCCACCTTTCCGAGCTGGCGTTTTGTGGCGCTTGGGGCCCCTGACGCGGTGCGGGTGCGGCGCCTGCTGGGACGGGCGGATGCCTTCGACCGCGTGCAGACTGATACGCCGGCCGCTGACGTTCGCGGGAGCTTGCTGGCCATTCCGGGCGTCAGGGCGGTCTTCAGCCCTTCGGAACTCGGGGATCTGGCGGTACTGACCACAGAAGGTCACAGCCCAGCCGACATTGTCGCCAGGGCGCGCATCGTGGTCAGCGAGCGACAGAACTATGATCCGCAGGCCGCTGAGGCTTTTTTGCAGACCCTCCCACGCTCACGTGCCCTGCTGCTCGACACGGTGGCGTTGAATCCGGGGCAGGTGGCCCAGGCGGTACGCGAGTGGGCGGCGGATCCGGGATCAGACGACTCTGGATCCGCCGGGCTGCAGGTGGAAGGATGACCCTGACCGTGGCCCGGGTGGAGGGCATTGCATTTCGTCTGCCGCTGACCTCCGCACTGGCCTGGGGGGCGCATTCAGCCCTCAGCGCGGCCGAACATGTGCTGGTCCGGGTGACCCTTTCAGACGGCACGGTCGGCGTTGCGGAAGCCACCCCGAGGCCCACTATTTATGGCGAGACCACCGCCAGCGTTCTGGGCATTCTGGCCCATCTCTCCCCTGCGCTAAGGGGGTTGGATATTCACGACGAGGCTGCCCTGGCTCAGGCACGCAACAGCGTGGCCAACAACCATACGGCGCGCGGCGCGCTGGATATGGCGTTGCATGACGCCCGCGCCCGCGCCCAGGGCCTGACCCTGTTCGACACCCTGCTCGGCCCGCGCACAAGAGTCCGGGCCAGTTTCATCCTGGGGATCGCCTCGCCGGCCGAGATGCTTGCGGAGGCCCACAGGGTCGTGGCGGCCGGAGTCCGCTGCCTAAAGGTCAAGGTGGGGCGCCAGCATCAGCAGGACCTGCAGGTGATTCATGAACTGCGGCGCCTGTTCGGAGACGAGGTGCAGCTGTATGCCGACAGCAACGAAACCCTGACACCGGAGGCGGCACCGGGCGCCCTGGCGGCCATGCGCGACGCAGGGCTGATGTATGTGGAAGAGCCGCTGCCGGTCCGTGAGCTTCATGCCCGCACCGAGCTTCACGCCCTTGGTGTCCTGCCGATCGTGGCAGACGACAGCTGCTTTACCCCGGCTGACCTGAAACGCGAGCTGGCCTTTGGCACCTTCGACGTGCTGAACGTCAAGACCGCGCGCAATGGCTTCAGCGACGGTCTGAGCATGCTGCGCGAGGCGGCCCGGCACGGCAAACGCGGCATGGTCGGCTCACAGGCCAGCACCGGCCTGGGTACGCTGCACGCTGCGCTGCTCTCCACCCAGGGTGAGGTCCAGGAGCCCTGCGAACTCAGCTTCGTACTGAAACTTCAGGACGATCTGCTAAACATGCGAATCACGTTTCAGGACGGCTGGCTCGACGTCGCCGCCCTGCGCGAGCATGCTGTGGACCCGGTGAAGCTCAGCCGGTACCAGATTTAGGATCAGGTCCTCTATTCAGGTCGGGCTGCTGTCATGAAGACGTCATAGTCCAGAGGCAAAATGAGGTATGTCTCAAGACTTGCTCAATGCTCTGGCACTGCCCATGCTCTTCAGCATTCTGGCCGGCCTGTACGGGTACTTACGGTTTCCTGGCCGCCGACCAGCTTTGCTGCTCAACCTGCTGCTGATTCTGCTGGTGGGTGCTGGGGGCCACTGGTACCAGCCGGATACTGCGCTGTTTAACCTGCTGCTGATTCACAGCACGGCCGTGTTCTTCATGCTGCTGCACCACGTGCAGACGCCGATGCCAGTCGCCGAGCGCATCGAGCGGCCTTAAAGCATCAGGGCGGCCCGCCTATAGGCACCTGTCTGATCAACCGAGCAAGTAAATCTGGTTAATCGTGATGGCGTTAGAGCTACCCGGAACTGGTGTCCCGGGTAGCTCTTTTGCAGGCCGCCCTTGACAGGCGCGACCTGGGCGTTTGACCTTCATACCTATAAGAGCAGGGTCGCACCCCGACCTGGCAGTGCAGCCCTACTCCTGCCCCGACGTTACTTCGTTGCTGCCCGTACGGCTGCTTCCGCGTCCAGGAGGGGGAGGCCGTTGGCCCGGTTGACGCTGCTCAGCAGCAGGGACTTGGTCTGCTCGGCGCTCAGCTTGGGGTTTGCGGCGCGCATCAGCGAGGCGACCCCGCTGACCAGCGGCGCAGACTCGCTGGTTCCGGCAGCCAGGGCGTATTTGTTGCCAGGAGCCAGAATCAGCATCTGCTGTGCTGCAGTCGCTCCAGCGCAGTTGCTCGCCCCGCCGGGCGCCACGATATCCAGCGGACGCGGGTACTTCTCGTTTGGGCGGGCACTGTAGCAGGCCAGGACGCCGTCCAGGGCTCCCACGGCCCCCACGGCGATCACCCTGGAGTGACTGGCCGGATAGTACACGCCGTCCGTTGCCGTGTTCCCGGCCGAGGCGACGAGAACTGCAGAGTCTGCAGCTGCTGTCAGCGCAGCGTCCAGAGCCTTGTCTGTCGCACCGGCCACGGTGGACCCCAGACTCATGTTGATGACCTTGGCACCCTGGGACACCGCGTAATTCACGCCTTTGACCAGAGTGGAAGTGGAGCCTTCGCCGGTGCTGCTCAGCACCTTGACGGGCAGTAGGTTCTGTCCGCCCCAGATCACGCCAGCCAGGCCCTTTCCATTGTTGGCTGTGGCACCAATCAGACCAGCCGTCGCAGTTCCATGGCCGTCCTCGTCCACGGTGGCCGCGGTGGTACCTACAAAATGAGCCCCGGGTAGCACACGGCCCTGCAGGTCCTCATGGGCCGCATCGGTGCCTGTATCCAGCACCGCCGTGATCACGCCAGCTGGCGTCTTGCTGCATCCCTGCAGGAACGTCCAGGCCCGTTCCGCACGGACGCGCGTGAGGTAGTTCTGCGTCACATTGGTCCCGCCAGAGGCGAAACCATCGTTTCCGGGATAGCCCGGATCATTCACGACAGTCGCCAGCTTGCGGTACACGTAGTCCGGCTGCACTTTCAGTCCGGTGGCTTCCAGACGGTTGGCGAAGGCCTCGTCAGACTCGCCACTGGGTGTAAAGGCCAGCGAAAGGCCAGAAATCACCGTCTGGGTCCGCACGGTGCTCAGGGCGCTGAGGCTCTGGGCACTCAGGCCGCTGCCACCCACGACCAGTACACGTCCCGGCACATGGGGAGCTGACCAGTCCGGCGTAAAGCTGCCGGAAACGCTGAGGGTTCCCAGGCCCGCCGCCGTCACCGGGGCGGCCATGTCAGCACCCTGTGCACAGATAGGAGGCACGGGTGCCGGCGCAGGGGGGGGCGTCACAGGAGCCGTGGTTGGAGGGGGCGTGGTGCCTGCAGGCGGCGTCGTGGAAGCTGGTGGAGTCTGAGGTACGGTGCCGCCCGACCCGGACGAGCAGGACGCAAGGCTCAAGGAGAGCACCAGCAGGGGCAGGGCAACACTCGTCTTCATGGTTTCTATATTTACAGCTCAGACCTGACATCAACCTGAACCCAGATGACAGTTAAGAGATCTGGTCAGGAAGCCGGGACGCCCCGGTACCCCCTCACGCCTTGCCCATTGGCAGGTGCCAGGAAACAGAAAAAACCCCCTGCCTTGTGCTCAGGCAGGGGGATGACAAAAGGCGTCAGCGGGGCAGGATCAGGCCCGGACTTCGCCCTTACCCTTGGCGAGGATGCCGCGCAGCACGGTCTGAAGGATACCGCCGTTCTTGTAGTAGTCGATCTCCACCGGAGTGTCGATGCGGCACTGCACGGTGATCTCACGGCTCTGTCCGTCCGTGCCGGTCACGCGGACCGTGATGTCCTGACGGGGCTTGAGGTCGCCGGGCAGTACGAAATCGAAGGTCTCGTCGCCGTGCAGGCCCAGGCTGTCGGCAGTTTCTCCGTTCTTGTACTGCAGCGGAAGCACGCCCATGCCGACCAGGTTGCTGCGGTGAATACGCTCGAAGCTCTCGGCGATCACAGCCTTGACGCCCAGCAGGAAGGTTCCCTTGGCAGCCCAGTCACGGCTGGAGCCCATGCCGTAGTCCTTGCCGGCCAGCACCACCAGCGGAACGCCGGCTTCCTTGTAGGCGGTCGCGGCGTCGAAGATGCTGGTTACTTCACCGTTCAGGAAGTTGGTGGTGAAGCCGCCCTCGGTACCGGGAGCCAGCTGGTTCTTGAGGCGGATGTTGGCGAAGGTTCCGCGGGTCATGATGCGGTCGTTGCCACGGCGCGAGCCGTAGGAGTTGAAGTCCTTCGGCTGGATGCCGCGCTCTGTGAGGTAGCGGCCAGCGGGGGTGTCGGCCTTGAAGGAGCCGGCGGGGCTGATGTGGTCGGTGGTGACCGAGTCGCCCACCTTGACCAGCACGCGCGCCTTCTCGATGTTCACGATCTCGCTGGGCCCACCGGCCAGGTTCTCGAAGAAGGGAGGATTCTGGATGTAGGTGCTGTCTTCTTTCCAGTCGTACAGCGCACCCTCGGCCACGGGAATGGCGTTCCATTCCTTGTTGCTCTGCTCGATGCCGTCGTAGACCTTCTTGAACATCTCGGCGTTGATGGCCTGGTCCATAACCTGCTGGATCTCGGCGTTGCTGGGCCAGATATCACGCAGGAACACGTCGTTGCCATCCTGGTCCTGACCGATGGGCTGGTTGACGATGTCGTTCACGACCGTGCCGGCCAGCGCGTAGGCCACGACCAGGGGTGGAGAGGCCAGGTAGTTGGCCTTGATGTGCGGGTTGACGCGGCCTTCGAAGTTCCGGTTGCCCGACAGCACGCTGGCCACCACGAGGTCGCCTTCCTGGATGGCCTGCACGACGGGCTCGGGCAGCGGGCCGCTGTTGCCGATGCAGGTCATGCAGCCGTAGCCGACGGTGTTAAAGCCAATCTGGTCCAGGTAGCTCTGCAGGCCGGCCGCTTCCAGGTATTCGGTGACCACGCGGGAGCCGGGGGCGAGGCTGGTCTTGACCCAGGGCTTGCTCTTCAGGCCCTTCTCGACGGCCTTCCTGGCGACCAGACCGGCAGCGATCAGCACACTGGGGTTGCTGGTGTTGGTGCAGGAGGTGATGCTGGCCAGCGTCACGGCGCCGTGGCCGATGCGGATATCGGTGCCGCCGATGGTGCCCTGGGCACTGAGCGCGTCGCCGCTGAGTTCGAAGCCGCGGGCCTTGACCGGCGCGGTCAGGGCCTCGTTGAACACGGTGTGCATCTCGTTCAGGTTCACGCGGTCCTGGGGGCGCTTGGGGCCGGCCAGGCTGGGAACGATGGTGCCGAGGTCCAGTTCGATGGTGCTGGTGAACATGGGATCGAGCGTCTCATCGGTGCGGAACATGCCCTGGGCCTTGTAGTAGGCCTCCACCAGTTCGATCTCGTCTTCCAGACGGCCGGTGCGGCGCAGGTAGCGCAGCGCCTCGTCGTCCACCGGGAAAAAGCCCATGGTCGCGCCGTACTCGGGAGCCATGTTGGCGATGGTCGCGCGGTCAGGCAGGGTCATGTTGCTCAGGCCCGCGCCGTAGAACTCGACGAACTTGCCGACCACGCCAGCCTGACGCAGCATCTCGGTCACCCGCAGCGCGAGATCGGTCGCGGTGGCGCCTTCGGGCATGGCGCCGGTAATTTTGAAGCCCACCACTTCCGGCATGAGCATGTAGATCGGCTGGCCCAGCATGACGGCCTCGGCCTCAATGCCGCCGACGCCCCAGCCCACGATCCCCAGGCCGTTGATCATGGTGGTATGCGAGTCGGTGCCGACCAGGCTGTCGGGGTACACGACCACACCGTCGTCCTCGGGACGGCTCTGCACGCCCTTGGCCAGGTACTCCAGGTTGACCTGGTGCACGATACCGCTGGCCGGGGGCACCACGCCGAAGTTATCGAAGGCCTTCTGGCCCCATCTGAGGAACTCGTAGCGCTCGCGGTTGCGCTCGAATTCCAGGGCCATGTTGTTGGCCAGCGCGAAGTCAGTGCCGAACTCGTCGACCTGCACCGAGTGATCGATGACAAGGTCCACCGGAATCAGTGGGTTGATCTTGCTGGGGTCGCCGCCCAGGGACACCATGGCGCTGCGCATGGCGGCGAGGTCCACCACGGCCGGCACGCCGGTGAAGTCCTGCAGGATCACGCGGGCGGGCTTGAAGGGAATCTCGACCTCGGGGTTGGTCGGGCTCCAGCCGGCGACCGTCTCGACGTCCTCACGGCGCACGTCGTAGTCGTTGGCCTCGCGCAGGACACTTTCAAGCAGCACCTTGATCGAGAACGGCAGCCGCGAGACGTCACGGCCCTGAAGTTTGTTGAGGTTGTAGAAGTAAAGCTTCTGGCCGCTTTGCGTCTGCAGCGTGTCGCGCGCGCCGAAAAGGTTCATCGCCTGGTCCGCCATGTGTGTTCCTCCTTGAGAAAGCCCAAGTCGAGCTTCTTACATGACCCATCATAAGCCGCAGCCGTGTCCTGGCGGGCGTTACCGCGCCAGGCACGGCCCACAAAGATTGTTACTCCTGTGGAGACAACACGGTGGGTCTGCTATCGTTCGCCGCGTATTCTCCATGCCCGAGGTGGTCCATGTCTTCTCCCCTACAACCCCATGAAACCGAGCGTCTCAGAGCCCTGGAACAGACCGTCCGCGAGGGTCTGCGCGACTTCCGCCGCACCGGGCAGGCCTTGAGCGAGATTCGTGACAACGACTTTTTTCGACCTGCCCACGAGACCTTCGAGGCCTACCTACAAGAGCGCTGGAACCTCACGCCTCCGCAGGCGGAGCGGCTGATGGAGGCGGCGGCCGTGGCCCAGGTGCTTGAACCGCTGGGCATCGAACCAAAAAGCGAGGTGCAGGCCCGGAGCTTCCGGGCCGCCGCCAGGCTCGTCACCGAACTGGAACCCGAGCAGCAGCGCGTCGTGGCGCGACTGGTGGAGGGCGCCGCACCACGCGATCCGCAAGGCCCTGAGGCAGAAGACAGTGTGCCCTGGGAAGCCCCGCCTGCCGCGGAGGTGCGGATCATGGCGAGCGTGGTGAAGAAGCTGGGCGCCGACTCCACCGTCCACCATCCGGACAGCGGCGATGAAGTGCCCTTCGACTCGCTGAGCCCAGGCGAGCGCTTCGAGGTAATTCGCACCCACGTGGACCAGAAAACCCAGGCCTACCGTGAAAAGCAGGAAGCCAAAGCCAGCGCCCCTCCGCCCGAAAACATCAACTGGGCCGACTGGTGCCTGAACCACACCGGTCAGTCGCTGGGACCCGCGCAGCGCCTGGAAATCGTGGTGGAGCCGGTGGGCGGCGCTCCGCGCGCGGTGGCCCGCATTGTGGACAGCAGCACCGGCGAAGTGCTGGCCGAAGGACCGGCGGCAGTCACGCTCAAGAAGGCGGTTTTGAGCCTGGCCGCGCAGCTCAGAGGCTGATGGGGGCCGCTGCTCGCCCCGCACCCCGGTCGCCAGGGCTCAGGCTGCCGGGAACTCCAGCAGCACGTGCTCGGCGCTGAAGCCGGGCCCCATGGCCGACAGCAGGGCCCGGCCTGAAGGTCCGCCCCTGAGCGTCTCTTCCAGCACGAACAGCACGGTCACGCTGCTCATGTTGCCGAAGTTCCTCAGTATCGTCCGGCTGGCGTTCAGGGCACAGGATGGAAGACCAAGCGCCTCCTCGTAGGCCCTCAGCACCTTGACTCCCCCTGGATGCACCACAAAGGTCTTCAGGTCAGCTCTGTCCCAGCCGTGTGCCGCCACTGCCTGCTCGATGTTGCCGTGCATCATCTCGCGGACCAGCGCAGGAATATCCCGGCTGAAGCGCACTTTCAGGCCGGCGTCCACGACATCCCAGCCCATGATGTCCTCGCTGTCCTCGATCAGGGTGGAAAACGCCCCGTGCAGTGAGACCAGTGCTGGGGGTCCGGGAATGTCCGCCGCCGTGATCACCATTGCCGCCCCACCATCGGCAAAGAGCGCCGTGCCCACGAAATTGCTCTTGGATTCGTCGCCCTTGACCAGCGTGAGGCTGCAGAACTCGACCGCCACATACAGCACGCGTCGGAACCCTGCGCGCACCAGATCGGCAGCGCGGGCCAGCCCCGACGCGCCCCCCGCGCAGCCGAGTCCCCACAGGGGCAGCCGCGCCGCATGACGGTTGAGCCCCAACGCCTCGATCAGGTAGGCGTCCAGGCTGGGGGTGCTCAGGCCACTGGTGTTCACCACGACAACCGCGTCCACATCGGAAGGCGCCAGATCTGCCTGGTCCAGCGCCTCACGGGCCAGCCGGGTGATCAGCCTGCGGGCCTCTTCCAGAAACACCGCGTTCTTCTCACCGAAGCCCCGCTCCTGGAGATACCAGTCCAGCGGCCGGGCCAGGGCACGTGACCGGATCTGGGCGTTGCCGAAAACCTCCAGCAGACCGGGGCGCGCGGCCATACGCGGGAACAGCGTCCGGGCAGCGGCCTGCACCTCCGCCTGCAGTGTGTGATGCGGTGGTGTCCCGGTCACCAGGGACCGCACGACGGGCGAGGCAGCAGCGGACATAAGCGGCATTTTGCGTCGCTCCGCCGGGGATGAAGGTGTGCGGGGGCCCAAGGTGGGCTCCGACGTTTCGTGGCCCGGGAGCTGTTCGGTCAACCAGACTGGTTCTGGTTGGCCCACTCCTGCCGGCCGACCTCGTCCAGTGCACGGAAGTCCTGGTCGCTCAGGCTCAGCTGGGAGGCGGCCACGTTCTCCTCCAGGTGCCGCACCTTGCCGGTGCCGGGAATGGGCAGCATGACCGGGCTGCGCTTGAGCACCCAGGCCAGCGCCACCTGCGAGGGACTGGCTCCCAGGCGCGCGGCCACATCACCCAGCACGCTGCCATTTCGCGCCAGGTTGCCGGCGGCCAGCGGGTACCAGGGAATAAACCCGATGCCCTCACGCTCGCAATAGTCCAGAACATCCTCGCTCTTGCGGTGCACCAGGTTGTACAGGTTCTGCACGGTGGCCACCGGGAAGAATTCACGCGCCGCCTCGATCTCTTCCACACTGACCTCGCTGAGTCCGGCGTGACGGATAATCCCGGCGTCCATCAGCTCCTTGATCGCCGCAAACTGCTCGTCACGCGGCACCTTGGGATCGATGCGGTGCAGCTGCCACAAGTCGATGCGGTCTACACCCAGGCGCCGGCGCGACAGTTCGGCCTGCTGCTTGAGGTACTCGGGGCGGCCCATCGGCACCCACACGTTGGGCCCGGTCCGCAGGAAGCCGGCCTTGGTGGCGATCACGACCGTGTCATAGGGGTGCAGCGCCTCGCGCAGCAGTTCCTCGCTGACAGCCGGTCCATAGCTGTCGGCCGTGTCGATAAAGTTCACGCCCAGTTCAGGCAGACGTCTCAGGGTGGCCAGTGACCCGTCGCGGTCGGCCGGGTCTCCCCAGACGCCCTCTCCGGTGACACGCATGGCGCCAAAGCCCAGGCGGTTGACCTCTAGGTCCCCGCCAATCGTGAATGTGCCGCTGCGGGCAGCTGTGCCTCCAGTCAAAGTCATGCGTTCCTCCGCCCGCTATTCTGGCGGCGCCACACGAAGCTCGCCTGAAGACGCGTGGGCACTTTGTTCATGTTTGGCTCAGGGGCCTGCCTTCTTCAGCCGGGTTCGAACTCGGGTGCGTCGCAGGTTTCGCGGGAGACGAACTGCTCCAGGTGCTTGCGGTGGCGGCTGCTCCAGTCGATGGCCGGTCGCCGGTCCTCGTCCGGCAGATACCCCAGCCGGTAGATGGCCATAAGCTCCAGCCCGTCCGGCACGCGCAGCATGCTGCGGATGGCCTGCCATTGCCGAGGGATTTCCATGGGCGTGCTGACAAACTGGATGCCCATCCCCAGGGCGCCCACTGCGTTCCAGATGTTCTCGATGGCAGCTCCCAGACTGAACACGCTGTAAAAACCGCTGAGTTCACCAGGGCGGTATTCCGCCTTGTCGAGCAGCGCCGCCAGAAGCAGGGGGCTGCCAGCCACCAGCCTACGGTTGTCCTCACCCAGCCTGCGTGGAACCCCAAGCTGGCGCATCAGGCGCAGCCCGGCGTCGCTGAACACCTGCCGGGTAAAGGGGCGCAGCGGTCCGGGCAGATGGTCGATATGAATCCCGTCGCGCCGCTCGTTCATCTCGGCCTCGCTGAAGCGGAAATAGCGCCGGTAGCGCTCGAAGAATACGCCGGCCTCGATCAGCTCGGTCATGCTCTCGCCGGAAATGCGGGCAATCTCTTCGATGGTCTGCGGATTCTCGATCAGGACAAAGCGCCACGGCTGGCTGTTGAAGTGGCTCGGCGCGGCCTGGGCCACGCGCATCAGCAGGTGCTGGTGCTCACGGCTCACCGGGTCCGGCCGGAAGGGCCCGTTGGTGGTGCGGCGCGCGAGCATTCCCTGGATCAGCAGGGTCTCGGGCCGGGCGGCAATGGTCATGAATCCAGGCTAGCAGTCCGCCTGCGGGGCATGCGGCCCGACCAGGCCAGGTAGCCCTGGGTCAGTTGCTCCCACAGCCCAGCGCCTGACAGGTCACTACGCCTGCAAGCTTGTTACCAGCTGGCCCAGGCTCCGACCCCATAGGCGATTGCCACCAGCAGGGCCCGCTGCCAGTGGCCGGCGCCGCCTGGCCGGGTCCGGGGCATGGTCAGCAGCAGGACCAGTGCCGGTGCCAGGGCTAAGCCACGCAGGCCCCCAGCCAGGGAAAGAGCCAGGGACAGGCCTGTACCCAGACACACCGCGAAAAACAGGGCGTGATGCGGCCACCGTGCCTGATCACGCCGCCACCCCAGCTGCAGGCCCAACCCCAGCAACAGCAACCCCCCCAGCAGCACCCCGGTCATGGTCAGGCAGAGCTGGACAGCTGTCATCGCCCCTCATGGTCGCACAGGCCCGGGGAGAGGTTGACGCTATGGTGCGCAGCGTGAAACCGCAGCGTCTTCTGCCCAGGGTGCCTCGCGGGCTCGTGCCCTCTGGGCTGGTTTCGGTCGCGCTGCTGACGACCGCATGCGGCCCCAAAACTGAGCCCGACCTGACGGCGCGGCTGCTGTTCACGGCAACTGGTACCTACGACTCGCGGGCAGATGAAAAAGTCCGCCTGGGTGCTGGCCGTCGCCGGGCGGTCTGGCAACGGAACCCACCGCTGCCGGGACGTACGGTCACGGTGGAATACAACAGTGAAGCCCGCCCGGCCATCTGGGCCGTGACCGTCCAGGCTCCGGAAGCTCTTAAGGCAGGTCTACTTAAAGAAAACCCGGCGTCCCGCGCCGTCCAGACGCCCGGGGGCCCAGCTCAGCTGTTCATGACTGGCCGGCTGCGTGATGTGCTGCTTCGTCCGGTACCGGGTGGAGTGCAGTTGCTGACCCGCGGGTATGCCACGCAGTACGACAGCCAGGTGCTGCCGGCCTTCCGCCCGGCGGACTGAGGGTCAGGTCCAGTTCAGCGCACGGCATTGCGTCCGGCGCGTTTGGCCTCGTACATCGCCACATCCGCGCGGCCGAACATCTTCTCGGGACTGTCCCCGGTGCCCCGGAAGGCTGCCACGCCAAAGCTGGCGGTTATGGGCAGGCCACCCAGCGGGATTGCGCTGACCTCACGGCGAAGCTGCTCGGCTACCGCCAGCGCGTCGGTGCGTGAGACGCCAGGCAGCAGCACCACGAACTCTTCGCCCCCCCAGCGGCCCACCACCCCGCCCATCCGACCCACGTTCCGGCGCAGGCACTTGGCCACCGCGCGCAGCACGTCGTCACCTGTGTTGTGGCCATGCAGGTCGTTGACGCATTTGAAGTGGTCGATGTCCGTCACCACGATGCTGACCGGCGTATTGGCCTGCTGCGCCGAGCTCATGGAGCGCTTGAGTTCCTCCTCGATGGCCCCCCGCCCATAAACGCCAGTCAGGGCGTCCAGGCGCGCCGCACGCAGTCGGGCATTGTCCTGGACATGCAGCAGCAGGTTGATCTCGATGAAGTGGATAATCGAGTACCCCAGCACCCCCAGCACACTTAACACGATCAACCCGGTCAACCAGGACGACACCAGCACCGGCGTGGTGGGCGGGTCCGACACCAGCGCCAGCAGCATGATGCCCACGCTGACACTGTTGAGCACCCCGCCCACCCGGGTGCCGAACACCACGTAGGCGCACAGCAGATACACCATCAGCCACACGAACATGTTCATGGGAATGGCCTGGTTATCGATGTGCCAGCGCACCTCGAATGGCAGGCTGAACATGGTCAGGGCCAGCAGGGTGCCGGCTGCGATGTTCAGCGTTTGCGGCCGGTACAAGCAGATCAGCGCGGCGCCCAGGGTCGTGGCAGCAAGCCAGGTCTTGGGGCTGCCCAGCGCGGTTCTCAGATCGGGGGGAGGATCGACCAGGTTGGTGATGGCGGAAAACACCACGAAGGCCATGGCGACCGCCAGCACAACATTCAGGCGAATAGCCTGAAACCGCTGTTCGAGGATGCTCCCGGATGTGTTCATATGGGTAGGACCTCACGCTAAAGAGTGAGATCTTACACAAACCTTAAAATCCTCATACGTGCCTCATAGGGGCTGTAAAAAAGCCCGGCCAGACGAAGCAGGCCAGGCGGGAACAGCAGAACAGTTCAGGCGAGCAGTTCGCCGTCGTGGAAAAACAGGGCCAGTTCGCGCTGGGCACTCCCGGGGCTGTCACTGCCGTGCGTGACATTCTCGCCGGTGGTGGTGGCAAAATCGGCGCGGATAGTACCGGGCGCAGCGTTGGCCGGGTTGGTCGCCCCCATCATGGCGCGCCAGCCAGCAATGGCATTCTCCCCTTCCAGAGCAAGGGCCACCACAGGTCCGCCGGTGATGAAATCCACCAGTTCGCCGAAGAAGGGACGCTCGCGGTGTTCCGCATAGTGGTTCTCGGCGGTCTCGCGGGCGATCACCATCTGCTTGAGGCCCACCACGCGGTAGCCCTTCCTGGCAATGCGGGCGAGAATTTCGGGGGTCAGGCCGCGGCGCACGCCGTCGGGCTTAATCATGGCAAAAGTCCGTTCCATACCGCCCAGGAGCATAGCAGGCGCGCACGCCCGCCGGACGTCGCCAGCTGACCTGACGGCCCGTACAATGTCGGGGTGACCCACGACCCTCACTCGCGCCCTTCTCACACCGCGGCGCGCATCGCCCTGGCTGCGGCCACCACGGCGGCGGCCGGGCTGCTGCTGTTTCCCCTGGCCACGCTGGGCCGTGGCTTTACGGCTGACGCCGCGCTGCTGCATCTCAGCGGCTCCGTTCTGAACCTGACCTCCAATCCTGACGCACCCCTGCCAGCGGTGGGCACCACCGTGACCCTGGGCTGGCTGACACTGGCCCTGCTGGCCGCGACCATCTTCGGTGCGGCCCGGCGCGAGCGGTGGTTCTGGCTGACTGGCCTGCTGAGTTTCCTGTCTGCCCTGGCAGCCGTGCTGCTTCTGGGCGGCGCCCTGAACAGCGAAATTGCCCGCGTGGCCGGCGACACCACCCTACGACCCGGCGCCAAGCGGCAACTGCGCAATTTCTACGATGGTGGCGGCATGCACCTGGGACTGATCCTTCCCATCCTGGGTGGCCTGATCGCCGCCGGCGCCGGCCTGAGCGCCCGTCCGAACGTGTGGGACCGTCTGAACCGTCTTCGCAGCCTGCTGGTCCCCGCCGTCGCTATTGCCCTGGCGGTGGTGGTGGGCGCCCTGGTGGTCCTGATCGTCCAACCGGCCGTGAACCAGAGTGGGCAGCCACTCACGCTGTGGGGCGGCTGGCTGGCCAAAAGCGACCTGGTCTACTTCGTGTATTCCTCGCTGTTTGCGCCGGTGACCAGTCTCAACCCGCTGCTCGACAGCCTCAAGCTGGCCACGCCGCTGATCTTTACGGGCCTCAGCGTGGCGTTTGCCTTCCGCACCGGTCTGTTCAACATCGGCGCACCTGGGCAGCTCACCATGGGCGCCATCGGCGCCATGCTGGTTGGCGTGTACGCACCCGCAGCCCTAGGCTGGCTGCTGCTGCCCCTGAGCGTGGTGGCCGCCGGGGCCGGGGGCGCCCTGTGGGGCGCCATTCCGGGACTGCTCAAGGCCCGCTTCGGCTCCAGTGAAGTAATCAACACCATCATGCTCAATTACATCGCCTCGGCGGTGTTCATCTTCCTGATCGGCACCGAACGTTTTCCTTTCCTGGGACGTACGTACAATCTGCCTTTCAAGGCTGAGGGCTTCGAGCCCCGCAGTCAGGAACTGCAGGAAGCGGCGCACCTACCGACCCTGCTGGAACTGCTGAATGTCGGGCGTAACGGCACCGTCGCGCTGAGCATCGGTCTGCTTGTGGCCCTGGCGGCGTTCTTCGTTGCGCGTCAGTTCCTGCGCGGCCGTTCCCGGTCCCTGATCGCCCTGGTGATAGCTCTGGTGGCCGGCGCCCTGAGCTGGCGCATCGGCATTCCGGTGCAGGTGGCGGGCAGTCAGCTCAATGCCTCATTCCTGATCGCGCTGGCCTGCGTCGCGCTGTTCGGCACCCTGATGTGGCGTACGGCCACTGGCTACGCCCTGCGTGCGGTGGGGCACTCACCTAAGGCGGCGGAATACGGCGGGATCAGTGTGGCCCGCGGCACGATTCTGGCCATGACGCTGGCCGGAATGTTCGCAGGCCTGGCCGGCACCCACTACGTCAACGGCGGGGCGCTCGACGAGTACCGCCTGAAAGGCAACATGCCCGTCAACGTGGGCTTTGACGGTATCGCCGTGGCCCTGATGGGCCAGAGCACACCAGGCGGCGTGGTCGCGGCCAGTCTGCTGTTCGGAACCATCGACACCGGTGGCGTGGACGTGGACCAGAAGCTCGACAAGGTCAACAAGGACATCGTGACGGTGCTCAAGGCCCTGATCGTGCTCTTTATCGCGGCCGGTGGATTCCTCAGTCGCAAGGTCCTCGATCCGCCGCCTCCCCAGCTAGATGTGCCGGGAACGGCCAGGGCAGCTTCCGGGCCCGAGCCCCTGCCCAACCTGGGCGTCACCAGCACGGAGGTCAGCAACCGCGCTGCGCCAGACCACCTTCCTACCCCTAAGGACAGCCAGGCATGAACGAGCTTTTCGCACAACTCCTGACCACGGCCTTTCTGGTCACCTTTATCCGCAGTGTCGTTCCCCTGCTGCTGACCGCGATGGGCGGGCTGTTCAGCGAACGAAGCGGCGTCGTCAATATTGCCCTGGAAGGCCTGATCATCTTTGGCGCCCTGGCCGGCGCGGTCAGCACACTGGTCCTGGAGCCTGTGGTGGGCGCCGCCGCACCGTGGCTGGGCTGGCTGGCCGGCATGCTGGTGGGCGGCCTGATTGCCTGGGTACACGCCGTAGTCAGCATCAAATACCGCGCCGATCAGGTAATCAGCGGCACGGCCATCAACCTGCTGGCCGCCGGGGTGCCGCCGGTGATCCTGACCGCCCTGTTCGGCAGCAGCACCGAGAGCCCTAAGGTCGAGCAGGCGCTGCCCCTGTGGGGCATTGGTGACCTGCGCTTCTCGCCGCCGGTGTTTTTCGCGTTCCTGGCTGTGGCCGCCACGTGGTATATGCTTTACCGGACGCCTTACGGCCTGCGGCTGCGTGCCACCGGTGAACAGCCCGGCGCAGCAGCCAGCATGGGCGTGAACGTGCGACGGATGCGCTACAGCGCGGTAATTCTTTCGGGCATCCTGGCCGGCACGGCCGGGGTCTTCCTGAGCATCGGCAATCTGGACTCTTACGTACGCAACATCAGCGCCGGCATGGGCTTTATTGCGCTGGCCGCCCTGATCTTCGGGCAGTGGAAGCCGCTCGGGGTCCTGGCCGCCACGCTGCTGTTCGGCTTCCTGCAGGCGCTGAGCATCACGCTGGGAGGCACCGATCTGCTGCCCCCGACTCTGGTCACCGCCCTGCCCTACCTGATCACGATCATTGCGCTGATCTTCACCGGGCGTGCCAACGCCCCCAAGGCCCTGGGTAAGCCCTATGAAGGGTAGGCGGCGCTGGCCTGACCTGAGCGGAGGCCGGACATGAGCTTTGGCGACACGCTCCGTCAGGCACGTGAAGCCCAGGGGCTGAGCACGCAGGATGTAGCCCTGCGCACCAAGATCCGTGGCGACTACCTCCGCGCCCTGGAGGACGGCAACATCGCCCTGCTGCCTGAACGGACCTTCGCGCGTTCCTATCTGCAGCGCTATGCCCGTGAGCTGAACCTGGACCCTACTCCCCTGCTCGCGGACTTTGACCGCAGTGTGCCGTCCACACAGGATCTGGGCATGACGCGGGGAGGACGGACCTCAGTGCCCCCCAAGACCCGCCGGTCTCTCCCTCTGGCCGCCCTATTGGCCGGGGTTCTGGTGCTGGGAGCCGCTGGGTACGCGACCTACTGGTTCCTGGGACCCGGCACCGGCACACAGGCCGGCAGCGCTCCAGCAGGCAACACCCAGGCCACCGGCACCCCGGTAGCTGTTCCGCCCAGTGAGCCCGCAGCCACGCCCGCAGTTCCTGAGCCGGCACGCACGGTCAACCTTTCGGTCAGCAGTGTGCCCAGCGGCGCCAGGGTGTATCTGGACAACCGTGACCTGGGGCTCACGCCGCTGCGCTCCTTCCCGGTAGACGCGCGTGAAGACGCTCAGCTGCGGGTGGAATACACCGGAAGACAGCCACTCAAGCAGAGCGTATCGCTGACCCGGGGCCGCAACCTGCGCGCGCGGCTGCTTCCTTCTGGACAAGGTGTGAGTGTATTGACGGATCTGGCAGCCCCCAAACCCAAACCCGTGGCCAAACCCAAACCCCCCGCTGTAGCCCCTGGCACTGCTCTACCCGGTGACACGGCGACCACCCCACCCGCTGCCCCAACGCCGGCCACGCCCGTTAGCGTGCAGTTCACTGCGGAGGCCTGGACCCGGGTCACGGATGCCAGCGGCCGCGTGCTGTACGAGGGCACGCCGCCAGTCGGCACGCGCAAGGGCTTTCCTGCCGGAGTGACGGTCCGGACTGGCAATGCTGGTGCCGTACAGGTCAGCGTCAAGGGAGCGGCGCCCAAGGCCCTGGGCGAAGCGGGTCAGGTCGTCAGCCGCCAGTTCTGAGACTGTTCACGCGGCGCCCCAGGTGCTCGGGCCCGAGCACCTGGGGCGATCTTTATGTTGTTGAGACACGCCCGCGCCGCCCCTACTGATCCCGTAGATTGACGGAGTGACCAGTCCTCCACGTCTGAACGCGTTCCAGCATGCCTGGCGCAGTCCCTGGGTCCGCCTGCTGGTATTTCTGCTGCTCTTCTGGCTGGCCTACCGCCTGTTTTCCCAGGTACGGACGGTCGTGGTGGATTTTGCTGTGGCCTTCCTGATCGCCTACCTGACCAACCCGCTGCTCAACTGGCTCGAGCGCGGTCGGGTACGGCGTGGATTGGGTGTGTTCTTTGTCCTGCTGGTGTTTATAGGTATTTTCGGGCTGGCAGGAATGCTGCTGGCCACGGTCTCAGGCCAGCTGGTACAGCTCTTCGAAAAGCTGCCGGACCTGATCGGAACCTTCGGCGAAACACTTGACCGCTGGAGCCAGTGGCTGGGAGAGCGCGGCATCCGTGGGCTCGACAACGTCCGTGAGCGGCTCATCGCCAGCTCTCAGGAGTACGTGCAGAACATCGGCGACAATATCGTGCCGATCCTTCAGAACGCCCTGAATTCCAGCGGAACACTGTTCAACAGCCTGCTGTCCATTGGCGGGGTCTTCGGACACGTGCTGCTGATTCTGCTGCTCAGTGTTTACCTGATGCTGGACTACAGCCGGGTCAACAGCGCCATGCTGCACGCCTTTCCACGACCCTGGCAGCCCAGAGTTCTGGAGATCAGTGATCTGGTAGGCACTGCAGTAGGCGGCTACGTCCGCGGACAACTGCTGATTGCCACCTTTATTGGTGTGTTTGTCTGGCTGGGCCTGAGCCTGGTAGGCATTCCCAGTGCAGCGGCCATCGGGTTCCTGGCCGGGGCATTCAACATCGTGCCGTACCTGGGACCGATCATCGGCGCCACGCCCGCTCTGCTGCTGGCGCTGACACTGCCCAACGTGCTTTTGAAGGTCATTCTCGTGTTCGTGGTTTTTGCTGCGGCCAATCAGATCGAAAGCAACTTCCTCAGTCCGTACATCCTGAGCAAGACCACTGACCTGCATCCCATCACCGTGCTGGTAGCGATTCTGGTGGGTGTGGCACTGCTGGGGTTTGCCGGCGCGCTTCTGGCCGTTCCCACCGTGGCGCTGGGGAAGTTGCTGCTCCAGAAGTACTACTATCCCAGCCGCATCTACACCGACGGCCCCTAGCCGGGGCTCTCACCTTTGGCCGGGCCAGTGCTTTCTGATGGGCACTGGCTCGCTGCCATTCAGTGTGCCGCTTCATTCGAACTCTGGGTACGGTTGTAGGAGAGCCTCAGCCCCGACTCAAAGTCGCAGAATGGTGGCAACGCGCAGAAGCACTGCGGTAAAAGGCAGATGCTGTCCTGTGTGAGCGGGCCCTGTATCAGTCGGCTTCCAGCAACTCGACCTGCCGTCCGTCCGGATCGAGCACGAAGGCCATGTCACGGCCACCGGGGCTCAGCTGAAGGTCGCGGGTTACCCGCACGCCCGCATCCCGGAGCACCGGCAGAAGCTGCTGCAGGTCACGAACATGAATTGCAATGTGCTCGGCCCAGTGTGGGTGCGGCTGTGGCATCTCGCCAGCAACCTCAAACAGTTGCAGGCGTCCTCCGCCCAGACTCAACACAGCGCGCCCGTAGCCCTCTGACGTCACGACCCGCTTTTCCGTGACGGCGCCCAGCTGCTCATAAAAGGCCAGGGTGGTTGACAGTTCGCGTGTCAGGAAGGAGACGTGTTTGAGCATCGGGCTTCATCGTACCCTGGGCAGTGTGATGCGCCCTGCCGTTGATTTCGTGTTCAAACTCCGGGAGGCGCTGGTTAGCGCACGGGACCCGGGACCCACAGGAAGCCCCTTGCCGTTCGAGATCGGCTCCCGATGGTGCACCGGCCCATGGTCCCCGGTCTGGCAACGTGTGTTCTTGTCGTGTGAGCCCGGGTCAAACTCTGGAACCCGTAGGATTCCATTGGAATCCGCATGACACCTCCACCCTGGCGACTCACGGGACGCGGACTCTTCGCCCTGTACGCGAAGAGCAGTGCAGGCCGCGCCGGTGCGCTGGTGCTGGTGCAGTACGCCAGTTCACCGGTTGGACCCTATGACGAACTGATGTGGCTGGACCTTCCCGCCCGTCCGTGGGGGAATCCCGTTATCCGGCGTATCGTGGTCAGCCAGGAAGCCAGCATGACGTGGGGCCGGCGCAACTGGGCCATACCCAAAACGCTGGCCTTATTCGAGTGGAGCACACCGAACCGGGTGCAGGTCACAGCTGCCACTGGCCAGCTCATCGCACAGCTGGGCTTTTCTGAAAGTCCCTGGAGTGTTCCCGGGAATCTGCGCTGGCTTCCGGCCCCCTGGCGCACGCTGGACCAGCCTGCCCTGGACGGCAGCGGACGCGTACTCACAACTCCGACCGGTCAAGGCTGGCTGGGACTTGCACGGCTCTCCCGGTGTGATGCGAGCGGAGTAAGCGGCCTGACGGCTGACCATCAGCCTCTGGTGGCCATAACGGTTCCGGAGTTCACGCTGCTTTTCCCTGATGGAATCCAGAAGCCCTGAGGTTAGGGATTTGCAACCGAGAGAACTAAAAAATCCGCCCTTCTCGGACGGTGATAGATACAGAATAGAGTGGAATCCAAGACCTGTCAAGTCTATGCACGACGTCCGAAAAAGGCGATCTGGCGCCCATATTTCTGCTCTCTCCAAAGGCCGGGGCTGCATACTGGCCACTGGTGAGCTCTGAATTCTCCTGACCGGTCGTTCGGGGCAATACGTCCTGCACTGGCGGTGGAAAAGTAGCGGACGTGGATCAACCGAAGTCTCCTCATCTCAGCCCAGGACTGGAAGGATACGGGGCAGCACGGACAACCTGAAGAGCATCTGGCGCCTGGCTCGGCAAGGCAACACCGAAGGAGCCCGTACCGCCATGCGGCCCAGTCAGACTGAGTAATTCAAGCCACGTGCTGTTGGCGCAGATCACCGCACCAGCACGACATTACTGGAGGAAATCATGAACCGACTTCATACCGCCCTGCCCGCTGGGCATACATCAGAGAGCCGCCTCCCCGCCCAGCAGATTCTTGTGGCGGCAGCTCAATGACCGGCCAGCCCGAGAACGACCGGCCTGCTGGAGCCGGTGACGTTACTCCACCAGCGGAGAGCAACACTCCCGCCGGTGGCACACGCCCCGCCGGCAAGCCCGGCCGGCCCAAGATGATGGTGGACCTTGATCCCAGCGGCCAGGTGACGCAACGCGATCCGGACCGCGCTCAGCGGCAGTTCCTGAATTATGCGTTCTTCAAGCTGGACCCGGCATTCCGGCGTCTGCCGCAGGCGGAACGCGACGAGATCAAGGCAGAGTTCCTGGCTGCAGCCAGCAGCTGGACCGAAGATGCCCCCGCCGAAAAAGGGCTCATTCAGCGCAGCTACGGTCTAGCGGGCGTGCGTGGTGACGTGGACCTGATGCTGTGGCGCATTGCCTTTGATCTGCGCGAGTTTCAGGAGGCCCAGGCACGGCTTAACCGCACCCGTCTGATGGGTTACCTGTCTCAGCCCTACAACTACATCGCCATGCAGAAGCGCAGCCAGTACGTCAACCGGATCGAGGGCAGCGGTCACGGCCTGGAAATTCTGCCTGGACAGGGCAAGTATCTGTTTATCTACCCGTTTATCAAGACCCGGGCCTGGTACGACCTCACCCCTCACGCCCGCCAGGGCATGATGGACGAGCACATCTACGCCTCCGGGCCGTTCAAAGGGGTGCGCATCAACACCAGTTACTCCTACGGCATCGACGATCAGGAGTTCGTGGTCAGCTTCGATTCCGATTATCCGCAGGAATTCGTGGATCTGGTGCACCGCCTGCGCTACACCGAGGCAAGCAATTACACCCTGTCCGACACGCCGATGTTCACCTGCCTGAAAAAGGACCTCAGCGACGTCCTGAATGACCTGGCCTAAGCCGTATCAGGCATAAAAATCGCCCCGGCCGCTGCTGGCCGGGGCGATTTCATTGACCCTACCTGGCAGCAGCGTAACGGCGGCTAACTTCGTCCCAGTTGACGACATTCCAGAAGGCGCTGAGGTAATCAGGGCGCTTGTTCTGGTAGTTGAGGTAGTAGGCATGCTCCCAGACGTCCACGCCCAGGATCGGGGTGCCGCTGGCGCCGGCGATGGCCTCACCCATCAGCGGGTTGTCCTGGTTGGCCGTGCTCACGACGGCCAGGCTGCCGTCCTTGACGACCAGCCACGCCCAGCCGGAACCGAAGCGGGTCTTGGCGGCGTCTTCGAACTTCGTTTTGAAAGCGTCAAACGAACCGAAGGCGGCGTTGATCGCCTCCATCAGTTCACCGCTGGGCTGACCACCCTTGCCCTGGCCCATGACCTGCCAGAACAGGCTGTGGTTGGCGTGTCCACCGGCATTGTTACGCAGCACAGTCTTCTTCTCAGCGGGCACCTGATCGAGTTTCTGGATCAGTTCCTCGACCGGCAGGCTGGCCATTTCGCTGCCTTCGAGCGCCTTGTTGGCGTTGTCCACGTAAGCCTGGTGATGCTTGGTGTGGTGGATCTCCATGGTGCGGGTATCGATGTGGGGTTCCAGGGCGTCGTAGGCATAGGGCAGCTGGGGAAGTTCATAAGCCATGGTGAAACTCCTTTCAGGTCAGGGACGGGCGATTCCGTGCCGACGGCGGCGCCAGGCGGACACGGCGCGAACCTGACTTTCGGCCTCATCTTACAGGGGGGGCAGGCTGGAAGACCCGGCGCATCGGCTTTACCGGGACTTAATGTGCGGGCAGGATACGGTGCACGGTACAGAGGTTCGGCAGTGCCAGCCAGCTACTTTCCGGGCTTAAGTGGCAGGTTCCGAATCACGTATGGAGTCTTTACAGGTCCATGTTGGTCTGCGAGAGGAGTTGACCAGTCAGTGGATGCTTCAAGGCGACATCCGCGACCAGGCAACCTGCACGGATGCCTAAGGAAGAGGCCAGAGTACAGAATCGCCCCCTTCTGACCATTTGCAGGTGCACCCCAAACACCGTGGCGCTCAAAACTGTTCCGGGCTTGCAAGACAGCCTGCATACATTGAGAGGCGGAATGCACCACAGCTATCCAGCCAGGACGCGGACCCAGGGCACTACTCGGCGGCCAGAAACACGTAACGCGCCAGCAGCAGCGCAGCAATCACGTAAAGGATCGGACTCACTTCGCGGGCCCGGCCACTCAGCGCCCGGATGGCACAGTAAGCGATCACGCCCAGGCTCACGCCGTTGGCGATGCTGAAGGTCAGCGGCATAACGATGACTGTCAGGAAGGCCGGAAGGCTGACGCTGATGTCGTCCCAGTCGATGTGCCGCACTCCTTCCATCATCAGGGCGCCCACCAGAATCAGGGCTGGGGCAGTCGCCGCCGCAGGAATGGCCGCTGCCAGGGGCCACAGGAACATACTGAGCAGAAACAGCACACCCACAGTGACGGCAGTCAGACCAGTGCGCCCTCCTTCTCCAATACCGCTGGCCGACTCGATGTAGGCGGTGGTCGTACTCGTGCCCATGAAGGCGCCGAACATGGCGGCCAGACCGTCCATCGCGAAGGTGCGGCGGGCACGCGGCATGTCACCGTTCTCGTCCAGGGCGCCGGTTTTCTGGGCCAGACCAGTCAATGTGCCAGTGGCATCGAAGAAATCGACGAAGAAGAATGTGAACACCACGCTCAGCAGTCCCAGTCCCAGGGCTCCGGCGATGTCCAGCTGCCCGACCAGGTCGGCTGGCCACACCGGCGCATCGAAAATACCCAGGACGCGCCCGGTCAGCCCAGGAAACGCCTGCAGGGCGCCTTCCGCTCCCCCGACGTACACCGGCACGCGTGTGATCACCGCGACCAGGGTGGTCAGCAGGATGCCGTACAGAATGGCGCCCGTGACCCGGCGGGCCATCAGCACCGCAGTGACGATCAGGCCCAGGACAGCCAGCCAGGCGCTGGGCGCTGTGAGGTTGCCCAGCCCCAGCAGGGTGGCGTCGTTGTTGACCACAATTCCGGCGCTGCGCAGCCCCAGAAACGCCAGAAAGGCCCCGATACCGGCCGTAATGGCGAATTTGAGGCTTAAGGGGATGGCCCGCACAATGGCGTGCCGGGCACCCAGCACGCTCAGCAGCACGAACAGCACCCCGCTGATAAAGACAGCGCCCAGGGCAGTCTGCCAGGGCACTTCTAAACCCAGAACCACCGTGAACGCAAAAAAGGCGTTGAGGCCCATGCCCGGTGCCTGAGCAAACGGGTATTTGGCCACCAGACCCATAGCCAGGGAACCGATGGCCGCCGCAACAGCCGTGGCCATCAGCAACTGCACGAAGGCGTTCGGCACGTTGATGGCGCTGGACAATACCTGCGGGTTCACGAACAGGATGTAGCTCATGGTCAGGAAGGTCGTGATTCCGGCACGCACTTCCTGTGGCACGTTGCTGCCGTGGGCACTGAGGCCGAAAAAGGCGTCGAGGGAACCCCGGGGGACGGTGGGGCCGGGCGGTGGTGGTGTCATCACGCCTTTCAGGGTAACCATCCTCACGGACTCTGGCACAGGTGCAGGCAACGACCCCAGCACCTGACAAGGCACGGATAGAGCCCCCCGAGGGTCTTTGCACTACCATGCACGCCAGAGATGCGTTCCCCGCTGCCCCGCGCCGTCCTCACCCGCCTGGAAACCGGGCGTCTGGTGGTTCTCAGTGTTCTGCTGGGCACCCTGGTAGGTGGCCTGTGCATTCTGCTTCGCCTGGCGCTGGACGCCGCCACCCCCCTGGTGGCCCTGCTCACCGGATACGCTCCGCCCGGAACTCCTGGAGAGGGCGGCCTGCTGATGGTCTTCGGCGACGTGTTGCCGTGGTCCCTGCTGGCGCTGCCGGTCGTGGGTGCTCTGTATGCCTGGCTGGTGCCGGCACAGCAGGGCGACGCTCTGACCCAGTTGGTCCGCGGTTACCACGCGCGCGGACAGTGGCCCTCACCGGCCGAACAGGGCCGGATCCTGGCCGCCACTGGTGTGGCCTACAGCGCCGGGCTGATGGTGGGCCGCGACTCGGCTTTCACCCTGGTCGGCCAGCTGGGCACCAGCCTGCTGCGCCGCGCGGCTCAGCTGGACGCCGTGGAGGTCCGCACCCTTACCCTGGCCGGAGCTGCCGCTGCCCTGGGCACCGTCCTGCACGCACCACTGGCAGCAGCCGTCCTGATTGTGGAGGTTCTGTACCGCCGTTTCGAATTCGAGTTCGAAGTACTGATGCCGTGCGTCCTGGCAGCCGTGGCCGGCAGCGCCGTGTACGGTCTGGCCTTCGGCTTCGAGCCGCTTCTGAGCGTGCCGGACGTGCAGGTGCCCTCGCTGGCTCAGGTTCCGGCCTTTGCCCTGGTGGCCCTCGTGATTACTGGAGCGGGCTGGGTCCTGCTGCAGACGGTGCGGGCCATCCCCCAGGATCTGACCGCCGGGTGGCTCCGGCCGGTGCTGGGCGGAGCCTTCGGCCTGATCACTGCGGCCGTGGCGGTCTTCAGCACTCCGGCGGTGCTGGGCGACGGTCTGGGCTGGACCCAGCTAGGGGTGTCCGGGTTCCTGGGTGGCGAAGGCGCCGGGCAGGGGGCCTGGCGCTGGGTCCTGCTGGCCCTGGGCGCCCACCTCGCCTTTGGTGGTGGGGTGCTGCCGTCCGTGGGAGCTGGAGGCGTGCTGGGGGCCGGGCTGGGCAGTCTGCTGGGGCTGGACACGGCTGTGGCGGCGCTGGTGGGTGCCACCGCGTTTCTGACTGTAACCCTGAATGTGCCGGTCGCGGCGGCGCTGCTGGCCGTCGCCTGGGGCGGCGACGCCCTGTTGCCGGCGCTGTTGCTGGCGGCCGGTCTGGCACACGTGCTGAGCAGCACCGCCGGGCTGGTGCCCTCCCAGGTCGATTCACGCCAGGACAGCGGAATGCGCCGGGGTGCGGTGTTGCTGCCCGAAGGCATCCGCTTTGCCGCGCGCCGTGTGCCCGAACCTGCAGAACCCGCCCCCGGTCAACTGTTCGACGCACCGACCGAGAGCCGGGCGCCCGACAGTTCAGGACTGTCGGCGCCCGAGCGTGAACTGTACCGGCGCGGAGTGCCGAGAAGCTGGCTGGGAGCGCGGCTGACGCTTCTGAGTCTTCCGCCGGGGGTCGAGGTCGTGGGTGTGGTTCGCGACGGCACCGTTCGCCTGCCACGGCCGGAATTGCGCCTGACCGCCCAGGACGAACTGGTCTTCCTGGCCCGGCCGGAGGCCTATGAAGCCCTGGAGGGTGTGCTGCGCCTGCCCGGCAACTAAGCCATCGGGGCAGGCCGTCCGGATGAGCCGACTGCAACAGGTTCAACCCGGATCAAGGTGGCGTAGCCTGCACGGACATGAGCGATTCACCCTCTTCCGCCCCCCTCTCTCCTGATCGCTCAGGCCAGACCGCAGGCTGGAACCGCAACGAGCGCCTGGGGATTTTGAACGGCTGGGCGGTGTTCACCGGTGACGGGTTTATGAGCGTCTCGGTCGTGGTAGCAGGGTTTGCCGCGCGCCTGGGCGCCCCGAACTGGGTGATCGGGCTGCTGCCGGCCATCGCGGGTGGCGGCTGGATGCTGCCTCAGCTGCTGGTCGCCGCGCGGGTGCGGCCCCTGGCCTACAAACTGCCGGTGTACCGCTCCGCGGCGCTGGTGCGCACGGCGACATACCTGGCCATGGTGCTGGTTGCCGCCTTCCTGGCAGATCGCCCGACCCTGTGCCTGAGCCTGTTCGTGCTGGCCATGCTGATCAATGCGCTGGCTTCAGGGGTGTCCGGACTGCCCTTTCTGGAGGTGGTCAGCAAGACAGTCACTCCAGCGCGTCGGCCCAGATTTTTCGGCACCCGCAACCTGTACGGCGGGCTGCTCGCCTTTGGGGCGGGGCTGCTGGTCCGCTGGATTCTGGGCTCTTCCGGACTGCAGTTTCCGTATGACTACGCGCTGATCTTTGCGTTGGGTACGCTGGCCTTCACGTTGGGCTACTGGGTCTTCGGGCGCATTCAGGAGCCCCCGGACCCGCCACAGGAGGCCCAGGGGGTGCGCGGAGAGGTGCGCGCTATCCCGGAGACACTGCGGGACCCGCACTTCCGGGCCTTTCTGACGGTCCGGCTGCTGCTGGCTGGGGCCAGCATGAGCGAACCGTTTTTTGCAGCCAACGCGCTGCGCGAGCTGAATTTCCCGGCCGCCACACTCGGCGTGTTCGTGATGGCCCTCACCGGCGCCGCCCCACTGTCGAACGTGGTCTGGCAGCGGGTCGCCGAACGCAACGGCTCCCGGCGGATCATCCGCTACGCCAGCGTGTTCTATGGGCTGGCCCCCCTGGCAGCCCTGCTGGTCGGTGCGCTGGACCTGGGCGCCTGGGCGTATCTGTGGGTCTTTGTCCTGTCCAGCGTGGCTGCTCAGGGCTTCAACCTGGGGCACACCAATCACCTGCTCAACATCGCGCCGCCCGAAGCACGCAGCCGCTATATCGGCACCCTGAATACCCTGGTGGGCGCCGCGCTGTTCACGCCGGTCCTGGGCGGGCTGGTGGCCGACGTGGCGGGGTACACGCCGGTCTTCCTCATGAGCGCGGTGCTGTGCGCGCTGGCATGGTGGCAATGCGGCCGCCTGCGCCGCGACGCGTAGGCGATTTCAGGCGCGCCGGCCTAAGTTATTTTCTCTGGTCCGCAGTCGGCCCGTTCAGGACAGGAGGTCCCGACGGGCCCCTGTATTCAGTGGCCGAGAATTTTGGAGAGGAAAGCCTTGGCGCGCTCGTGCTGAGGGTTCTGATAGAAGTTTTCCGGGGTGGTGTCTTCCACGATGCTGCCCTGATCGAAAAACAGAATCCGGTCGGCCACCTCACGCGCAAAGCCCATCTCGTGGGTCACCACCAGCATGGTCATGCCGCTGCGCGCCAGTTCCTTCATCACGTCCAGCACTTCCTTGATCATCTCCGGGTCAAGCGCACTGGTCGGCTCGTCAAACAGCATGATCTTGGGGTCCATCGCCAGCGCCCGCGCAATGGCCACCCGCTGCTGCTGCCCCCCGGACAGCTGCGCCGGAAACTTATGGGCCTGCTCCTCGATGCCCACCCGCCGTAGCAGTTCCAGGCCCCGCGCCTCGGCCTCGGCGCGGCTAAGCCGGCGCACGCGGATGGGCGCCAGCGTGATGTTGTCCAGGACCGTGAGGTGCGGAAACAGGTTGAAGCTCTGGAACACCATGCCGACCTCACGCCGGATGGCGTCGAGGTTGTGGCGGCCATTCAGGGGAATGCCGTCGATGGTAATGCTGCCGCCGTCGTGCGGGTCCAGGGCATTCAGGGTACGGATAAAGGTGCTTTTGCCGCTGCCCGAGGGCCCGATCACCACCACCACCTCGCCGCTGCGGACCTGCAGGTTCACGCCGCGCAGGGCGTGAAAGCTCCCGAAGTGCTTGTGCACATTCTCCGCGACAATGATGGGTGCACGGCCGGCCTCAGAGCGGCTGGACTGGCCATCTTCAAGGGGTGTCGGCGTGGGGGCATGGGGAGATGAGGCGGCCCGCTGGGTCATGCGGTCACTCTACACGGCCCGCACCAGGATCATTGGTTCTACAGCCGGGAGCATGATGGCTCAACTTCCTGTGGCCCAGCGGGCCTTATGGTACGATTTCCGGCATTCAGCACATAGGCAAACCCGTCCCAGGGGGACAGGTTATTCCAGGAGGATCACACATGAAAAAATCGCAGAAATTTATTGGAGCCGCTGTCGTACTGGGTGTCAGCGCTGTGGCGCTGGCCCAGGGCAGCTTTCTGACCATCGGCTCTGGCAGCACCACCGGGGTCTACTTCCCGGTGGCGACGGGCATGGCCAAGATGCTCAATGACAGCAACGCGGGCCTGCGCGCCAACGCCCGTTCCACCGGCGGCAGCGTGTTCAACATGAACGCCCTGGCGACCGGCGAACTGGATATGGCCATCGTGCAGAACGACGTGGCTTTCTATGCGTTCCGGGGCACCGGCATCCAGGCGTTCGAAGGCAAGGCCAACAACAAGGTGCGCAGCCTGGCCGTCCTGTACCCGGAAGTCCTGCACGTCATCGCCCGCAAGGACGCCCGCATCAACTCGATTGCCGACCTGCGCGGCAAGCGCGTGGTCATTGGCGACCTGGGCTCCGGTACCGAGCAGACAGCCCGTCAGGTGCTCGAAGCCTACGGCCTGAAGTTTGACGACCTGGGCCAGGCACTGCGCGTCTCCCCCGCTCAGGGCATCACGCTGATGCAGGACAAGCGTGCCGACGCCCTGTTCTACACCGTCGGTGTGGGCGCCAGCGCGATTACCCAGATTGCCCAGACCGTGGACGTCAAGCTGGTCCCGGTCAGCGGAAATCAGGCCAGCGCGCTGATCAAGAAGTACCCCTTCTACGTGCGTTACAACATTCCCGGCAAGAGCTACAAGGGCGTCGGGGCCACCGTTCCGGGCGTGGCCGTGCAGGCCACCCTGGTCACCACCACGGCCCTGAGCGACGATACGGTCTACAAGGCCATGAAGGCCATTTTCGGCGACGAGAAGGGCCTGCGCGCCTTGCACCCCAGCGTTTCGACCAACTACAGTGATGCCAAGGCGGTCAAGGGCCTGCCCACCCCCCTGCACCCTGGAGCCCTGAAGTACTGGAAGGAACAGGGACAGAACGTCCGCTAAGGCCTCGCAGCAGGCCTGATTTCCGGGCCAGTCGCCACCACCCGAGCGACTGGCCCTGTCTCATTCAGAGAGGATGAGTTACCCATGAGTGACCCGACAAGACCGGTCAGCAGCGATCCCAGCCTGGACGCCCACGGCCCGAACCATCCCGCCCCGATGACCGAAGGCGAGCGCCGCGCCATTGAAATGGTCGAGGCCGCAGAAACCGGTGGACGCAAGCTCTTCGGCTGGCAGCAGCGTCTGGTGACCATCATCGCGGTGGGCTGGTGTCTGTTTCAGATGTATGCGGCCTGGAACGGCACGCTGGTTCCCACGACCCTGCGGGCGGTTCACCTGGGCTTTGCGTTTGCGCTGGCATTTCTGGTCTTTCCTTTCCGGAAGACCCCGGGGCGGCCCCAGACGCGGGTGCCCTGGTCTGACTGGCTTCTGGGCGCTGCAGCCACAGGCAGCGCCCTGTATTTCGTGGCGCAGTACGCCAACATTGCCGGAAACGGCGGCATCCGCGCTGACGTGCCACTGGATCTGATGGCTGGCAGCGCTCTGGTCGTGCTGCTGCTGCTGACCGCGTGGCGCACCATCGGCATTGCCATGCCACTGATCTCGCTGTCCTTCATCCTGTTTGCATTCATGGGGGCCAAGGGGCTGATCAAGGGCATCCAGACGCCCTTTCACGGCGGCTACACCTGGCCGCAGCTGATCGGTCAGCTAGCCACCAACACGGAAGGAATCTTCGGAACGGCGCTGGGCGTCAGTGCACAGATCGTCTTTCTGTTCGTGCTGTTCGGCGCCGTGTTTGACAAGCTGGGGGCGGGCGACTGGTTTATGCGCGTCGCGCAGGGCGTGCTGGGCGGTTTTCGGGGTGGGGCGGCCAAGGCCAGCATCCTGTCCAGCGGTCTGAACGGCGTCATCAGCGGCTCAGCCGTCAGCAACGTGGTGACGGGCGGCAACATCACCATCGGCACCATGATGCGGACCGGTTACAGCCGCGAGAAGGCCGGTGCGATCGAGGTTGCAAGTTCGTCCAACGGTCAGCTGATGCCACCGGTGATGGGCGCCGCGGCATTCATCATGGCCCAGAACCTCAACATCGAATACCGCAGCCTGATCCTGGCCGCGGCGATTCCTGCCTTCCTGTGTTACGCGGCGCTGCTGGTGGTGGCCCACATCGAGGCCTTGAAACTCAACCTGCGGGGCCTGCCGAAAAGCGAGCTGCCTCCGGTGCGGCGCACGGTTCTCGAAGGCTGGTACTACCTTCTGCCGCTGGGCTACCTGATCGGCGTGCTGACCTCCAACCCGGACGCTAACCCGGAGCGGATTGCCCTGTACACCATTCTGATCATGGTGGTGATGATGCTGGTCCAGGAGGTGTTCTGGGGGCGGAAGGATGGCCGCACCCTGCTGCGCAGTGTCATTGACGGCGGCCGCAAGCTGATCGAGGCCTTCGAGGCCGGAGCGCGCAGCATGGTCGGTATTGCCGTCGCAACCGCCGCTGCCGGGATCATCGTGGGCATCGTGACGGTCACGGGCCTGGGCTTTGGTCTGGCAGATCTTGTGGAAGGGGTGGCGGCACTGTTCGCCAACGAGTTCGTGCGAATTCTGGTGGTGCTGATGATGGGCCAGCTGATCGCGCTGATTCTGGGCATGGGCCTGCCCACCACCGCCAACTACATCCTGATGAGTGCCCTGATCGTGCCGATCATCGCGCGTATCGCAGGCCTGGACACCAGTAACCCGGCCCAGATGCTGCCAGTACACATGTTCGTGTTCTATTTCGGCATCATGGCCGACAGTACGCCTCCGGTTGCCCTGGCGGCCTTCGCGGCCGCTGCCATCTCGGGCGGGGACCCGGTGAAAACGGGCGTGCAGGCCTTCAAATACGAACTGCGCACGGCCCTGCTGGCCTACATGATGTTCTTCAACCCGCAGCTGCTGCTGATTGCCAACAACCGGCTGGGCGGGCTGCCGCTGGGAGAGGCGATTCCCATGGTCGTGTTCGCTTTTATCGGTCTTGTCGCCTTCAGTGCCGCCACTCTGCGTTTCCTGCACCGCCGGACCAATCTGGTTCAGACACTGCTGCTGCTGGCCGCCGCCTTCATTCTGATTATCCCGACCGACATCGTGTGGAACCTGGGCGCCCTGGCGTTGATTGCCGTGGTGTACTTCTGGCAGAAAGCTGGCCAGAAGGGACCGTCCACTCCTGTTCCCACCGCTGCCTGATCTTCAAAGCACACCTTTACGCGTCCCTGACCAACCGGTGGGGGACGCGTCTGTGTGGGCTGCAGGTGGCAGGATGTGAGTGTGAGCAGGAACCCTCTTTCGCCCTCTGGCTCTTCACCCGCCCCTGATCCGGCCGGCTCTTCCGTTCAGGCCCGCAACGTTCCCGATCTGATCCGGGCACTATGGGCCCGTCCCCTGGTACGACTGGCCATTTATGCCGTGCTGGCTCCGCTGCTGCTGTGGGGCATTCTGCGGATGTCGGGCCTGCTGGCCAGCGTCCTGGTGACGGTGTTCCTGGCCTACGGTCTGGCTTTCCTGTGCAACCCGCTGCTGACGTGGCTGGAGCGCCACCGGGTCGGCCGCATGGTGGGCGTGCTGCTCCTGCTGGTGCTGGGCATTTCGCTGGTCACGGCTGTAGTCATGACGGTCAGCTCGCAGATCAACGGCATGCTCAGCAGCGTTCCCGAACTGGCGCGCAGCCTCAAGGCGGTCGTCATCACGCTGCTGGACCGGCTCGACAGTCTCCCGGGCACCGAAGGTCTGAAGGAAAGCCTGACCACCTACATTGACCGCGAGGTCGAGGACATCACCCAGAACGCCGGGCCCCTGGCCGAGCGCCTGCTCAGTTCCGGCCCGACAGTCCTGAAAACCCTGAGCAATCTGGTGGGCTGGCTGGGCCAGGTCGGGTTTATCGTCACACTGGCCATGTACTTCATGATCGATTACGACGGCATAGGCCGCAGCATGTTGCAGGTGCTGCCGCGTTCCTGGCAACCCACCGCCCTGCAGCTGTCCGAGGACGTCAGCGAGAGCTTCGGCGCTTACCTGCGCGGCAGCCTGCTGATGCTGGTAGCGTGCGTGGTCCTGGCCACCACCGGGCTGCTGTTGCTCAAGGTTCCGAATGCCCTGGCCATTGGGCTGCTGAGCGGAATTATCAATCTGTTTCCCTATGTTGGTATTGTTCTGGCTTCGATCCTGGCCATGTTCCAGGCCATTCCGATGGGCACCACCACCATCCTGCTGGTCGCCGGACTGTACTTCCTGATCAATCAGCTGCTGGGCAACGTCATTGGACCGCTGATCATGGGGCGCACGATGCACCTCAGTGCTGCGGCGATCCTGATTGCGCTGCTGATCGGTCTGGCACTTGGCGGCGTCGGCGGCGCGCTGCTGGCCATTCCGTTCGCCACCCTGCTCAAACGCTGGATGCAGCGTTACTGGCTGCCCAGCCGGACCCACCAGGGTCATACCATGGCACCTACGCCGCCAAGTGCTACCTCAGCCGGATCACCACAGGCCCAACACGGTCAAGGCCCGGTGGGGTAAGACAGCCTGAGCACAGACACCAGAGCCGCCGGAGAGACAGCTTCCCGGCGGCTTCATCTTGTGGTTTCACTGGACACGAAGCCCAGCGCAGCGGACCAGCCTGACAGCTCCCCTAGCGGCTGGCGACCTTGACGCGCTTTTCGAGCTGATCGGTAAACAGCGTCATCACAGTGGTCAGCGCCAGGTAGACGGCAGCGATGGTCGTCAGCACCGGCACCGGCTGGAAGCTCTCGCTGGAGACGCGTGCTCCGGCCAATGACAGCTCCAGCAGCGCGATGGTCGAGGCCAGCGAGGAATCTTTGAGCAGCGCTACCAGGTTGTTGACCAGTGGGGGCACCACAATCCGCAGGGCCTGCGGCAGGACCACCGTGCTCATGGTCAGTCCGCCGCTGAGACCCAGACTGCGAGCGGCCTCCGTCTGACCCCGTGGAATTGCCAGAATGCCGGCCCGGATCACCTCAGCGTTGTACGCACCGACATTCAGGGCCAGGGCAATCACCGCAGACCAGAACTCGTTGAGTTCAACCTTCAGGCCGATCGCGGCCAGCAAAGGCGGCAGGGCGTTGTACACGAACAAGATCTGCACCAGCAGAGGGGTTCCGCGGATCAGCCAGATAAACAGGCTGGCGGGCGCACGCACCAGCCAGCTGCTGCTGGTTTTCTGAATTCCCGCCACCATTCCGATCACCAGCCCGATCAGGCCGCTGACCACCGTCAGCTGCAGGGTCATGCGGGCCCCTTCGACAAACAGGTCCGCACGCGGTCCGATAGGGTCGGGCATCTGCCGCAGAATCAGGGTGATCAGGCCGAACAGGACCAGGAAAGCGGCGGCGGCGCCAAGCAGCCACAGCAGCAGGTTGTGAGACGCTACCGGCTGGCGTGGCGCGCTGACTCGGGGAGCCGTCACGCCGTGCCCCGGGGAAAGCAGGGAACGGCAAAACGGTCAGGACATTCGTTCATGGTCTGGAGCATGGCATACCGCGTCTGGCTGCGGAAAGTACAGCAATTTCAGGCGAGCACAGGGCACCCGGTCATGGCGCAACCGGGCGCCCCCCGCCATCATGTCGCTGTTCAGAGGCTTTAACCGGCCCCTGTTCTCACCTTATTTGCAGCGAACGTCCTGTCCGAAGTACTGGTTGCTGAGCTTGGCGTAGGTCCCGTTGGCCTGTGATTTGGCCAGCGCCGCGTTCAGTTCCTTGAGCAGGCTGCTGTTGCCCTTTTTCACGGCCATGGCGATGCGCTCCCTGAACAGCATGTCGCCCTGCACAACCTTGCCCTTCTGGGCCTTGACCAGGTCGATCCCGGTAAACTTGTCGCCCACCCAGGCGTCGACCCGGCCGGCCATCAGTGCGGCCTGGGCATCGGTGTCCTTGGGGAAGGTCTTGACGTCACCCACACCAGGGACCTTGCGCACGTTTTCCAGGTAGGTGGTGCCCACCTGTACGGCCACCCTCTTGCCTTTCAGGGCCGCCGCTGTTTTCGGACCGCCGGTACGCGTGACGATGGCGCCCCCGGTGCAGTAGTGGGGATTGGCAAAGTTCACGGCCTTTGCGCGCTCTGGCGTGATGCCGTGGCTGGCAATCACAAAGTCGTAGCGGTCCTGATTCAGGCCGATCAGCAGGTTATCGAAGGGCTGGGTGACCCACTGGACCTTCAGTCCCAGCTGCTTGGCCAACTGGTTGGCCAGATCGACCTCAAAGCCCGTCAGTTCCTTGCCTTTGGTCATGTTGAACGGTGGGAAGGCTCCTTCAGTGGCGATCTTGATGGTTCCGCTCTGTTTGATGGCCTCCCAGGTGCGCGCATCAGCGCTGCCACTCAGAAGGGCCAGGGCAGTCAGGGTCAGCAGGGTATGTTTCATGGGTTCTCCTTGAGAAGGACGCAGTGGTCGAGTAGACACGCCGCCACTCCGGACGGACTGTGAAAGAAGGAACAGAGTTGTGGTGCGCCGAGTGTAGCGCATGTATCTATGTGCAGAGAAAGCCCACACAGACGCGTTCATCTGCTCCAGAGAGCGCAGTTCAGGCAACCTGGCATTCACCATAAAACCTGACGGAGGAGCTTAGCACATAGGCTGCTCCTCCACCGGGTTATTTTCAATTGTCAGAGAGCAGGATCAGACGACGGGCGAACCCGTAATGGTCGTGGTGGTGGTCGTGCTTGTCGTCGAGGCTGGGTACTCGTAGCCCAAGCCGCTGGTATCAGCCTGACCCCGCGTTCCTGCCGGCGTGCCACGGTCGATCGCCAGTTCGGTGGCCATATCGAAGGCGTGCAGGCGGGTCTGGTCCACCAGCAGATCAATGGAGTCGCCGGGCTGGACCAGCGCCTGGCCTTCCACCTTGGCTACGATGTTCTGGCCCGCCACCTCGATAATCAGATCGGTCTGCGCACCGAGCGGCTCGACCACGACGACGGTGCCGCGCAGGACGTTGCTGCCGCGTGGCAGGTCAGTCATGCCGACCACACCGACGTGCTCGGGGCGAATGCCCATGGTGACCTCGCGGCCCTCGTAGGCGCGCAGGCTCTGGCCCAGGCGGCCCATCGGGGCCACGCGGTTCTGACCCACGACCAGTTCGCCGTTCTGCACGGTACCGTTCAGGAAGTTCATGCTGGGGCTGCCGATAAAGCCGGCCACGAACTTGTTCTGCGGGAAGTCGTACAGGTTCATGGGAGTATCGACCTGCATGATCACGCCGTCGCGCATCACCACGATGCGGTTGCCCAGCGTCATGGCCTCCACCTGATCGTGGGTCACGTAGACGATGGTCGCGCCCAGGCGGCGGTGTAGCTGGCTGATCTGCGAGCGCATCTCCACGCGCAGCTTGGCGTCCAGGTTGGACAGCGGCTCGTCCATCAGGAAGACCTTGGGTTCACGCACAATGGCGCGGCCCATGGCCACACGCTGACGCTGACCACCGGAAAGCTCCTTGGGCTTGCGGCCCAGCAGATGCTCGATCTGCAGGATCTTGGCCGCGTCACGCACACGGCGGTCGATCTCGTCTTTCGGAGTCTTGCGGAGTTTCAGGCCAAAGGCCATGTTCTCGTAGACGTTCATGTGCGGATACAGCGCGTAGTTCTGGAAGACCATGGCAATGTCACGGTCTTTGGGCGGCACATCGTTGACGATCCGGTCGCCAATCTTGAGGATGCCGTCGCTGATGTCCTCCAGGCCTGCAATCATGCGCAGGGTGGTGGACTTTCCGCAGCCCGAGGGTCCCACAAACACCATCAGCTCGCGGTCTTCAATATGCAGGTTGAAGTCCTTGACCGCGTGATGCTTGGTGCCGTAGCGCTTGTTGATGTTCTCCAGAATCACTTCTGCCATACATGCCTGCCTTTCGCCCCTGCTCTTGCCCGCGAATGTGCTTCGTCCCTGACGGGAGGAAACGGGTCGGGCAACCGGGGTACGAGAACGAGAAACCCAGGTGTACATTGCCGCTGCGCTGACACTTCACTTTACCACGAGGACGCGGAGCATCGGTTTTGAGCGCGGCTGGGCCGCTCTATACAGCCGGGTTGCCGAAGGTCTGCCACCGAAAAGCGGCCGGAATCCGGCACATGTGCCCTGGATATCGAAGGTAGGACATGTACACCACCGCCCAAAAGGCAGCCTGCTCTACAGGTAATCCCTGAGGTTCGGGTGGCCCAGACCAAGCTTTGGCTCACGATTACAGCTTATGAACTGGAGCCGCCGGATGACCTGCTGCGGCCCCAGGGCACAGCGTTGCCGCGCCTTTGAATGAGGGGTGAATAAAGAAACAATGGAGAGCGGATTGTAACAACAGTCATATGATCTACCAGTTCCAAACATTTGAAACACGCGAGTCCGTCGCGTAAGGAGACCTGTTGTGAAACGTCGTCTGGGCAGTCTGCTGGCCATCTCTCTTGTTCTTGCTGCTTGTGGAAGCACTTCCACATCAAATGATCCTGACCCTTTCCTTGGCCCACAGGCCATCAGTGGAACCAATATTGATACCTGGCGCCGGCAGATCATCTACCTGAGCCTGCCGGACCGCTTTTTCAACGGCAACACTGGCAACGACACGCTGGGTCAACCGTACTGCCTCGACCGCAACAGTCCCTATAAGTTCCACGGGGGCGACCTGTCGGGCCTCCGCCAGAAAATTTCGTACATCAAGGGCCTGGGGGCCGGCACCCTCTGGACCACGCCAGTCTATGCCCAGGTTCCCGAAGTCAATCCGGGGACATCCACCGCGTCGTGCGGCTACCACGGCTACTGGCCGAACTTCAAAAACCCCAGTGACCTCGCTGTCGAGCCCAAGCTCGGCACCGGCAGCGAACTCAGCGGCCTGATTACCGACCTGCACAACAACGGCATGCGCTACATGATGGATATGGTGGCCAATCATGCCGGCTACGGCGCCAGTGTCGCCAAAACCAACCCTGGATGGTTTCACAGCAACTGCACCGGCGACGACATCAACTGCCCGCTGGCAGGCCTGCCCGACTTCCGCCAGGAAGACAGCACCGTGGCGACCTACCTGACCAACCTCAGCAAGAACTGGACCAGTACCTACGGCATTGACGCGATCCGCATGGACACAGCCAAACACGTACCCATGAACTACTGGCAGTACAACTGGATTCCCGGAGTGCTCAACGCCCGCCCGAACACCTTCCTGCTGGCGGAGGCCTTCGTTACCGGCAGCGCCTCGCAGATCAAGCCCTACTACGACGCCGGATTTGACAGCGCCTTCAACTTTCCACTGCGCAGCGCCCTGGTCAGCAGCATCGCCAAGGCCGGCAGCATGGACACCCTGGCCAGCAGCGTTCAGGACTATGTTGGCACGCTCGGGATGAACCGCGCCCTGCTGACCGTCAATCTGCTGGACAACCACGACGTGCCCCGCTTCCTCAACGAACCCGGCTATGGGGTCGCGGAGGACGAGATTCGCCGCCGCTACCATATGGCGCTGGGCGCCCTGATGACCCTGCCCGGCATCCCGCAGCTGTACTACGGCAACGAGATCGCCATGTACGGCGGCGGAGACCCCGACAACCGCCGTGACATGCCGTCGTGGGCCTGGACCAGCACCGGCCGCAGCGGCACCTACAGCGGCTTTCTACCCAATCCCGGGCTGACCTTCAACCTGGTTCAGAAACTTTCGAGCGTACGAACCAACAACCCAGGGCTGTGGAAGGGTTCCTACGCAGAGATGTGGCGTCCCAATGGTGGGACCAACGTATTTGCCTTCTACCGTGGCTACAGCGACAGCACGACTGGCAGCCGCCTGATCGTGGCCTTCAACAACAACGTCACCTCGGCCAGTGTGACCCTCAACATCGGGGCCAACACCGGGATCAGCAGTGCCGACCGCAGCTACCTCGCCAACCGCGTCTTTGACGATCAGGCGGGACAGGGTGCGCTGGCCACGGTGACCAGCAGCAACGGCTCCGTGACGGTCAGCCTGCCCGGCAAATCGTTCGCCATCTACAGGGCCCGGTAAGAAATCACATCGCAGGCTGAAACCGCAGAACCGGACCGCATCCATACGGTCCGGTTCCTCTTTTTTGGCAGGTCTGCTGCAGGGAAGCCCACATAGCCTGACCACGGCGAATCTGAGCTTCAGGCCGTGCACCGGTGCCGTGACGAGGTCTGCGTCCTCAGCCTCAGGAAGCAAATCCCGCGCGCGTGACCATCAGCTTGAGCTCATGCGGGCTGGTCGCCGCGTCGGTGGCCTCTTCGAAGGTGATCAGATTGTGCTGATACAGCTGCACCAGATGCTGATCAAAGGTATGCATGCCGCGGATGTTGTCTTCCAGGAGGGCGTCCTTGATCAGCGGGGTACGGTCCTCATCACGGATGTAGTCCTGGATGAGGGGGGTGTTCAGCAGAATCTCGTTGGCCAGGACCCGGCCCACGCCGTCTGCGCGGCGCAGCAGACGCTGGCTGACAATGCCGATCAGCGACTCTGCCAGCTGCAGCCGCACCTGCTCGCGTTCGTGTGGCGCGAAGAACTCGATGATGCGATTCACCGTCCGGACCGAATCCTGGGTGTGCAGGGTGCTGAGCACCAGATGCCCGGTCTGCGCGGCCGACAACGCGGCGTCCACTGTTTCACGGTCACGCATTTCCCCGATCATGATGACGTCCGGGTCCTGCCGCATGGCGTATTTGAGTGCAGTCCGGAAATCCCGGGTGTCGTTGCCGACCTCGCGCTGTACCACGAGGCTGCGCTTGTTGCGGTGCAGGATCTCGATGGGATCCTCGATGGTAATGATGTTGTGCGCGTAGGTGCGGTTGATGTGGTCGATCAGGCTGGCCAGGGTAGTACTTTTGCCGCTGCCGGTGGGGCCGGTCACCAGCACCAGCCCGCGAGGAGCGTCCGCGAAATGACGCATAACGTCGGCCGGCAGGCCCAGGGTCTCGAAGCCCGGCACCGCGTCGGACACCACACGCATCACCACGCCCACTGCGCCGCGCTGCCTGAAGACGTTACATCGGAAGCGGCCCAGACCCGGGGCGGTGTAGGAGGTGTCAAGTTCCTGCCGGTACTCGAAATCCTCCCACTGCTCCGGGTTCAGGATGGTCTGGGCCAGGGCCTCAGTATCAGGCGGCATCAGCGCTTCAGTGCCAAACGGAACCAGGACGCCGTCAATCCGGCCCATCGGCGGACTCCCGGCCTGCAGGTGAATGTCGGATGCGCGGTGTGAGATCAGTTCGCGCAGCAGTTCTTCCAGGGTCATGCGTTCCTCCCGGTGCCGTCCGGACCAGGGTCCAGCGGCAGGTTGTCTATCAGGCGCACACCGAACATCCGGGCAGCGACCAGGACGCGGTTGAGGGGATCGGGCGTGACAAGTTCGGTTCCCTGAAGGTGGCTGTTGACCACACTCAGATAATCGGGGGTGGCTTCACTTTCTGCAGTCAGAATGTTCATGCCCGCCTGCTGCAGTGCCTGCGTATGGCGCTCGCCGTCAGCATAGGCCGCCTGCACAGCCCTGAGCGCACGTGAAAGCACGGTCGCCCGCGTCTTCTGCTCCTCGGTAAGGTAACTGTTGCGGCTGCTCAGCGCCAGCCCGGAGGGGTCCCGGACCGTGGGCACGCCAACCACCTGCACCGGCACGTTCAGGTCCGCCACCATGCGGCGCACGACGGCCAGCTGCTGCCAGTCCTTTTCTCCGAAATACGCCCGGTCAGGACGCACCATATTCAGCAGCTTGAGGACCACGGTGGTCACCCCCGTGAAGTGTCCAGGGCGGGCGGCGCCGTCCAGCGGCTCGCTGACGCCCGCGACGCTGACGCGGGTGCTGAAGCCCTCGGGGTACATCTGAGCGGCGTCGGGGTGAAACACGATGTCTGCGCCGGCCTGTCCCGCCACCTGCAGGTCGCCGTCCAGGTTGCGGGGATAGCGACTGAGATCCTCAGCAGGACCGAACTGCATGGGGTTTACGAATACGCTGACCACCACCCGTCCATCCGGATGGTCCTGCCGGGCCCGGCGGATCAGGGTGGCGTGCCCTTCGTGCAGGTAACCCATTGTCGGCACAAAGCCAACTGCTCCCAGGCCCTTTAATGAGGCACGCAGTTCCTCGGGAGCCATGATCAGGGTCGGCGTCTTAATCGCGGCCTCCGTCCAGGCCCAGTGCGCCAACAATGGCGTCAAGCACCCACGAAATAATGGTCAGCAGCAGAGCGCCGATAAACGCGGCTCCAAAGCCAGCAACATTGAGGGCCGTCACGGCAGCCACGATCAGCAGCACGACTGCATTGACCACAAGCGTGAACAGGCCCAGCGTCAGGACATTGATAGGCAGGCTCAGCAGAAGCAGCACAGGCCGGATCAGCGCGTTGACGATGCCCATGACCAGCGCGGCAATCAGTATGCTGACCAGCCCGGCGCCCGGCGCAAAAGTGACGCCGCTGTAAACCCTGGTCAGCACGTACAGGGCCAGAGCGGTCACCAGCAACCTCAGCAGGAATCCCATAACCAGCAGCATACCTTGCCACGCACCTCTGGGCTGTGCTGGGCGGCAAGAAGCGCCAGCCGGGAAAGCGAACCACTGTCAGTCCAGAAATCAACGCTCCAGCTGCCCGGGGTCACCATTGGAAAAACTCTGTAACCCAGACAACGCAACAAAGGGCAGGACCAGATCTCCCCGCCCCTTTGTTCCTGCCGGCTTCAGCTGAACAGGGTGCTGACGCTGTCTCCGGTATGAATATTGCGGATGGCGTTGGCAAACAGCGGCGCCACGTCCAGCACGGCCAGACGCCCGTTGGCCCCCTCGATCTTGGACTCCGGGACATGAACCGTGTTACAGCTGGCCACCTGGGTTACGTCCAGTCCCGCGATGCGCTGGATGGCCGGCCCGGTGTACACGCCGTGGGTCACCGCGACGTACACATCCTTGGCCCCCATTTCGCGGGCAATGTTGACCGTCTCGACCAGCGAACCGGCGGTACTGATCTCGTCATCCACGATAAAGACTGTCTTGTCCCTGACATCGCCGATCAGGGCGCGGGGACGCACCTCGGTATCGGAGAGACGCTCCTTGTCGATCATGGCCAGTCCACTGTCCAGGCGCCTCGCGATCTGGGAAGCGCGCTTGATGCTGCCAGCGTCGGGGGCCAGCACCACGCCGTCGTGCGAGTCGGTAACGGACTTCTTGAAGTGCTCGCTGAGCACCACGTCCGCCGAAAGGTGATCCACCGGCACCTTGAAAAACCCGTGAACCTGAGGCGCATGCAGCGTCATGGTCAGGATGCGGTCCGCGCCGGCTTCCTGCAGCAGGTCCGCCACCAGTCGCCCCGCGATGGAGATACGTGGGCTGTCCTTCTTGTCGCTGCGGGCATACGAGTAATAGGGAATCACAGCTGTCACACGCCCGGCACTCGCACTTTTGGCCGCGTCGATCATCAGCATCAGTTCCATGATCGCGTCACTCACCGGCGTGGAGAACGTCTGCACGATAAAGACGTCGCCCTCGCGCAGGGACTGCTCGTAGTGCACGATCAGGTTGTCGTTGGTGAATTTCACGGTTTCGCTTCGCCCCAGCGGCACACCCAGGTTGTCGCAGATGGCCTGGGCAAGGGGGCGGTTGCTCTGACCAGCAAACACCAGCAACGGGGAGCGGCGGCTTTGAAGCAGGTTGGTCGGGGGGCGATGTGGAACGGACAAGGTAGAATCCTCCGGGTGCATAAAGAATGAAACAAGGCGACGGGCGTTGACGCCAGGGAAGCATACCGGTCCGTAAGGGCAGGTGTCATGGCCTGACAGCGTGCCCAGGCCAGGAACACCGGGTCTCCTGATCTGCCAGCCGCGGAAACGTCCTTTTCGACCGGACAGGCGCATGTGCGGCATAACGGCGTGAACCCCGCCCATACAGTGTGTGCCGTGCGACACTTCCTCCTGGTCTCCATGCTGCTCGCGGTTCCACGCTCTGTTCAGGCTGTCAGTTCGTCCAATGCATCAGGATTGAAAGGCGTGACCTGGGAACTGACCGGCATGGTCACCACAGACCGTCCAATTGTGCTGGCCCAGGTTCCCACCATGAAGTTCGAGGGGACCCGCGTGGTGGGTCAGACCGGCTGTAACACGTTTTCTGCCCGGGCCAGCGTACTGACCCAGTCCATGACCTTCGGTCCACTCTTTCAGTCACGCCGCGCCTGTACCGACGCAGAGCGCACGGCACAGGAAGAAGGATTCCTGAATCTTATGCAGCAGGTCATACGGTACGAACTGAAGGGCACCACGCTCACCCTCTTCAGTGGTAAAGCCGGCCGGCTGGTCTTCCGCGCATCGGGGAACAGCGCTGCGATTCTTCCTCCGGACCTGCAGGGTGAGTGGACCGTAGCCCGGCTCAAAACTCAGGGCGGTGCCGTCGCCCTGTCCGCTCCCGCAAGCCTGAATTTCATGATGAGTACGGACCGGAACCTGCGCCAGTTCAGTGCAGCCACCGGCTGCAACCGCGTATTCGGCTCCCTTCAGCAAAGCGGCCCGGTCGTAACCTTCACCACGTCAGGTACCACCCGTCTGACCTGTGACGTTGCCCTGACTGCACAGGAAGGGGCTCTAACCGAGGTGCTCAATTCTCCGCTGACCATCACCCGCACCGCACAGAACCTTGTTCTCAGCAGCACGGCTGGAGAGATTCACCTCCTGCGCCGTGAGGTGGCCAAGAAACCCTGACGTGTCAGAGGTGCAGCTGCCGACATAACAGAAAAATCCAATTGGGACGGTCTGCCGGCAAGCAGCGTCCGTGCAGGCCTCGCCAGGGCTTTGGGACAGGGCCCGTCCCTGAGCCTTCTGGATCGGATTCAGGGACGGGCAGCCTCCAGGCAGCTGCGGTCCTGCATTTCAGGCATGTCCAATGTTGGTCACTGCCGAAGCCGCCGGATGGCTCCTGGCAGATACTCTAGGCTGGGCGCATGACCCGGCTCGACGCGGTGGTGGTGGGCGCTGGTCCAAATGGACTTGCTGCCGCCGTTACCCTGGCGCGGGCCGGACTCAAGGTTCAGGTCCTGGAAGCCCATGCCCGGCCCGGCGGTGGGGCCAGCAGCGCACCACTGACGCTGCCCGGCTTCGTGCATGACGTGGGGTCAGCGATTCATCCGCTGACCGCCGCCAGTCCTGCCTTCCGGCAGTGGCCGCTGCACGCGTTCGGGCTGGACTGGATTCAGCCCCCGGCGCCGGTGGCCCATGCTCTTTCGGCCACGCGGACGGTCACCCTGGAGCGCAGCCTGGACGCCACCATCGACGCACTGGGCCCAGACGGCCCGGTCTACCGGCGGCTGATGGCTCCGCTGCTTTCGGACTGGGAAGGGTTGCTGCACGACATTCTGCGGCCGCTCGTCCGCGTCCCGTCTCATCCTCTGACCCTGGCACGCTTTGGACTGCGTGGTTTGCCATCTGCGCAGCGGGCTGGCCGCGCCGTGTTCAAGACGCCCGAGGCCCGCGCGCTCTGGGCCGGGCTGGCTGCGCATACCGCGCTGCCGTTATCTACCCCCGGTACGGCGGCAGCGACGGTGGTTCTGGCCCTGCTGGCTCATGCCGTGGGCTGGCCCTTTCCAAAGGGAGGTGCCCAGGCCATTCCGGATGCGCTGTGTGCCTACCTGCGTTTCCTGGGCGGGGAGGTCGTGACTGGGGTGAGTGTTCGTACCGCCGCCGACCTGCCGGATGCGCGGGCCATCCTGGTAGACAGCAGTCCTCAGGTCCTGCTGAACCTGCTCGGGCAGCGTGCCCCTTCCAACTACCGAGAGGCGCTGGGCCGGTTCCGCTACGGCGCAGGCGTGCAGAAGTTCGATTACGCGCTGGAAGGCCCCGTTCCCTGGGCCGATCCACGCATGACCCGTGCTGGCACCCTGCATCTGGGCGGCCCTGAACAGGATGTGCTGACCTCAGAAGCCGGGCTGCGCGCAGGGGTCTCAGCCCGGCCGTACGTGCTGGCCGCGCAACATACGTTGTTTGACGCCAGTCGGGCCCCGGCTGGCAATCACACCTTCTGGGCATATGTGCATGTGCCACACGGCAGCGGTACCGATGTGAGCGGCACGGCCGAGGCCCAGATCGAGCGCTTTGCTCCGGGATTCAGCAGGCGGATCCTGGCGCGGCACGTCACGACAGCCCCTGCTCTTGAGGCGTTCAGCCCGGTATTCCGTGGTGGCGACGTCAACGGTGGAGCCGGAACCCTGTGGGGGCTGCTGGCCCGGCCGTACCTGGGGCTGACCCCCTACCGCACACCGGTACGAGGCTGGTATCTGTGCAGCAGCAGCACACCTCCAGGCGGCGGTGTTCATGGTATGGCCGGGTATCACGCGGCCCTGACTGCCTTACGTGACGAGTTCGGTATTCACGAGGTGCCGTAAAAAAGAGGACCACAACTGCGGTCCTCCCTTCAAACGCTGCTGTGGCCTTACTTGCCGTGGAAAATCTTGCCGACCTTGTCAAAGAGACTCTCTTGGCGGTCGCTGACCTCGTCGCCCACGGCCCGGGCGTAGGCCAACAGGGCCTCGCGGGCCTCGGCATTCAGCTGGGAAGGTTTGGGGACGGTCAGCTCGTACTCCACGATCAGGTCACCGTTGCCACGTCCCTGAAGGCGGGGCATTCCCTGGCCACCCAGGCGGTGCAGGTCGCCGTGCTGGGTGCCCGGCTTGATCTCGACGACCTGGGGGCCGTCCAGGGTCGGGACCGTCACGTGGCCGCCCAGCGCAGCCTTGGCAAAGCCGATGCGTGCGGTGTGAATCAGGTGCTCCTGCTCCCGGCGCAACTCGGGGTGAGCTTCCATCTCAATGTGCACGTACAGGTCACCGTTGCCACCCGGACCCTCGTTGCCCATGCCAGCCACCCGGATGCGGTAGCCCTCGTCAATGCCCTTGGGCAGCTTCACCTTGACCGTGTCTGCCTTCAGCGTGCGCCCACGGCCTTTACAGACCGTGCAGGGATCCTCGATGATCTGTCCCTCTCCGCGGCAGGTCGGACAGGGCTGCTGGGTCTCCACAATGCCGAAGATCGTGCGCGCCTGGGCGCGGACCGCTCCTGCCCCGGCACAGGTCGAGCAGGTCTTGGGCGGCTTGCCACCGGGCTCGCTGCGGGTCCCGTGACAGTGCTCGCACTCGCGCAGACGGTCTACCGAGACCTCGATCTCGTCGCCAGCCCTGGCCTGCAGCAGCGAGATGTGGGCCTCGGTTTCGAGGTCGTCACCACGTGCCGGACCACGCCGGGTGCGGCCGCCCACGGCTCCCCCGAACAGCTGCTCGAAGATGTCCATGGGGTCAAAGCCCGCGCCGCCCATGCCGCCAAAGGGGTCACCGCCCGGCATACCCGCGCCCGGCGCCGTGCCGAAGCGGTCGTAGTGGGCGCGCTTCTCGGCGTCACTGAGTACCGCGTAGGCCTCGTTGATCTGAGTGAACTTCTCGGCTGCCCCGGCTTCCTTGTTGCGGTCCGGGTGGTACTTCAGGGCGAGTTTGCGGTAAGCACTTTTGATTTCATCGGCGCTCGCACTTTTAGCGACGCCCAGCAGTTCGTAGTAGTCCATGTGTCGTGTTTTCGCCGGGCGTGGCTCGGCCCGACCTCCGGCTCCCAGGTTAACATGACCACACTCAAGAAACGTGGGCGTACCCGGGGGTAACCGGGTGGGTCAGGCCCTGCATCAGGCTTGAGTGAAGTAATCCAGGGTCATGGCTTTTCTGGCCGCGCTCATGGTCTGTGCTGCGACCTCACGGCCGAGCGCGGTCCCTTCGCGCACCAGTTCCATCACCGCGCCCGGATCACGCGCGAATTCGGCCCGGCGCTGACGGATGGGTGCCAGACTCTCCTCCAGCACGTCAAGCAGATGTCGCTTGACCTTCACGTCCCCCAGTCCACCGCGCGAGTAGTGATCCTTCATGTCTTGCAATCGGGCCCTGTCCGGGTCAAAGGCATCCAGATAGGTAAAGACCGGATTGCCGTCCACACGCCCCGGGTCGTCCACCCGCAGGTGGTGGGGGTCTGTGAACATCCCCATCACCTTGCGTTTCACCTCGTCCGCCGGGTCGCTCAGGAAAATTGCGTTGCCCGAAGACTTGCCCATCTTGCTGGCACCGTCGAGCCCTGGCAGGCGCGCCGTTTCCCCGACCAGGGCCTGCGGCTCAACCAGCACCGGGGCATACAGACTGTTGAAACGCCGGACAATCTCCCGGGTCTGCTCGATCATGGGCAGCTGATCGGCCCCTACATGCACCAGGTGGGCCCCAAAGGCCGTGATGTCCGCCGCCTGCGACACCGGATAGACGAAGAAGCCGGCGGGAACGGCCTCGCCATACCCCTTCTGCGCGATTTCCGTTTTCACGGTGGGGTTCTGCCTGAGGTGCGAGACCGTCACCAGGTTCAGGTAAAACACCGTGAGCTCGGCAATTTCAGGAATCTGCGACTGAATGACAAAGGTGCATTCCCGGGGGTCCAGACCCACGGCCAGATAATCCAGGGCGACTTCCAGCACGTTGCTGCGGACCTTCTGTGGTTGCTCGAAGTTGTCGGTCATGGCCTGCACGTCCGCGATCAGAATGAAGGTCTCGTACGTGTGCTGCAGGGCCACACGGTTGTTGAGCGATCCGACGTAATGGCCGATGTGGAGGGGTCCGGTGGGACGGTCGCCCGTCAGAATGCGCTGTCTCATGGATGATCTCCTGATGTCCTGAAGCCAAAAATGGAGCCGCGCCCGGACAGATATTCCGGGCGCGGCGTGCCAGCTGAGGTTCAGACACAAGGCGGGGCTACCCGGCAGAACCGGGCCACCATGCTTGTGCCAGACGCGTCATTTCGGGAGTTTACTGCTTTTCCCAGTCCAGGATAACCTTGCCGCTCTGGCCACTGAGCATGGCGTCGAATCCCTGCTGGAAGTCGTCGATGCTGAAGTGGTGGGTGATAATCGGGGTCAGGTCGAGACCCGACTGAATCAGGGCCGCCATCTTGTACCAGGTCTCGAACATTTCACGGCCGTAGATGCCCTTGATGGTCAGCATCTTGAAGATCACGGCGTTCCAGTCGATGCTCACGTCACCGCTGGGAATTCCGAGCAGTGCGATCTTGCCGCCGTTGTTCATGACGCTCACCATCTGCGCGAAGGCCGGGCCTGAACCGCTCATCTCCAGGCCCACGTCGAAGCCCTCCGTCATCCCGAGTTCGTTCTGGGCCACGGACCACAGGTCCTCACGGGCCACATTGACGGCCCGGGTCACGCCCATCTCGCGGGCCAGGTCCAGCCGGTAATCGTTGACGTCGGTAATCACCACGTTGCGCGCACTCACGTGCCGGGCTACGGCGGCCGCCATCACCCCGATAGGGCCAGCACCGGTCACCAGCACGTCCTCACCTACCAGATCAAAACTCAGGGCGGTGTGGACCGCGTTGCCAAAGGGATCGAAGATGGCGGCAATGTCGTCGGGAATGTCATCTGGCAGTTTGAAGGCATTGAACGCCGGCAACACCAGATACTCGGCAAACGAACCGGGGCGGTTGACCCCCACACCCAGCGTGTTGCGGCACAGATGGCGCCTCCCTGCACGGCAGTTGCGGCAGTGCCCGCAGGTGACGTGTCCTTCCCCGCTGACCCGGTCGCCCAGGTTGAACCCGCGAACCTCACTGCCCATTCCCGCGACCACGCCCACGTATTCGTGTCCCACGACCATGGGCACCGGAATCGTCTTCTGCGCCCAGTCGTCCCACTTGTAGATATGGACGTCGGTGCCGCAGATGCTCCCCTTCCTGACCCGGATCAGCAGGTCGTTCGGGCCGGGGGTAGGCACCTCGGTGTCCACCATCCAGATCCCTTCTCGGGACTCCTGCTTGCTGAGCGCCTTCATGCGGGCGGGAGGATCCTGAGGCGAGGGGGGCACAGTGGAAGTGGGCTCGGAAGCAGTCACGCCTGCGGTTCTAACGCGTCAGCGGCACAGGGTGCAACGAGGTGAGGCACGCTCGGGCGTGAACTGCACACAGGGGCCTGAATGCTTTCATAAGCTCCAGCCATGTCCGGCCACACATCACGCAGGTTACGCTGCCCCCATGATCAAGTACCGCAAGCAGAACGCCCTGGAACCCGAAAAGGACGCCGAGATCAGCGTGAATCTGGTGCCGCTGCTGTCTTTCGTGGTGGGCTTTCTCATCACGCAGGTGCTTCTGAGCACGGTCCTGGAAAGCGTGGACAGAATCTAAACTTAACAGGCAATCGTCCAATATGTCTGGACATCAATGCATGAGAAGTAGTCCGTGGGGCTCAGTTCAGATGGTGCAAGAGACCAATCACACCCCTCTGGGCGGCGTCCAGTGCAGTCCCGATCTGCCATGAGGCCCGGTCCCTCGGGCCGACAAGGTTGCTGATTCCCCGGACCTCCACCACGGGTACGCCGGCCAGCATGGCAGCGTGGGCTACCCCGGCGCCTTCCATGCCCTCGGTCTGAACGCCAGGATAACGCGCTTCCAACCGGGCAGCTCCCGCGTGATCGCCGGTGACTGCCGAGAGGGTCAGGGCAGGCCCAAAGCCTGCGCGGAGTTTGCACGCCGAGTCTGCGGCCTCCGTCCAGACCTCGAACTCGGCGTGGTGCACGGCTGTGGGATGAACGGAAAGACCGAGCCCCCCCAGCGTCAGCCAGTTCTCTCCGTCCCAGGCGCCCAGGTCTGCCTGAACGATCAGGCTGGAGATGGCCAGGTCCCCCGGGCGCAGCCCGCTGGCCGGAAAAGCCCCACCGATCCCGGCACTGACCACCAGAGGAGCCGCCTGCTCGGCAAGCGCCTTTGCCGTGGCCAGTGCAGCGGCCACCGGACCCACCCCCGAGACCACCACCCGGGCAGGCAAGGAATGGAACCGTGCCGCTTCCCCAGCGGTAGCCACCACGATCAAGGGCTTCACGCGGCGCAGCGTAGCGTCTGAACAAGGTACCCTGCCGTATGACGCTGTTCCGACTGGAAGGCAGGCGCGCCCTGGTCACGGGTGCAAGCAAAGGCATTGGTCTCGCGGCTGCACAGCAACTTACCGAACTGGGCGCTGAAGTCACTGTGGCCGCGCGCCACGAGGACACGCTGCGCCCGGCAGCCGAGGCTATAGGGGCGCGCTGGATCGTGGCTGATGTCAGCACCATGGAAGGCGTACAGGCCGCGGTGGCGACTGCCGGCGACGTGGACATTCTGGTCAGCAATGCGGGCGGTCCGCCCCCGAGTCTCCCCAGCGCCGTCAGCGAAGAGGCCTGGGACCACGGCATCCAGACCACCTTCATGAGCACTGTTCGCCTGGCCAGTGCCACCCTTCCAGGAATGCGCGAGCGCGGCTGGGGCCGGATCATCGCTGTGACCAGCCTGACCGTCGGGCGCCCAGCCCTGAACCTGCCGGTCAGCAACGCCCTGCGCGCGGCAGTCACCAACCACCTGCGCACGCTGGCCCTGGAAGTGGCTGCCGACGGGGTGACCTGTAACACCGTCGCACCGGGGTATACCGCCACCGAGCGTCTCCAGAAACTCCATACGGATCCAGCTGAGGCACAGAAATTGCAGGGCCGCATTCCCGCCCGACGCTTTGGAGAACCCGGTGAGGTTGCTGCTGCCGTCGCCTTCCTGGCGACACAAGAAGCGGCTTACATCACGGGACAGGAATTGCTGGTGGACGGCGGCTGGAGTATCTGAAGCGGAGCCGTATCTAAAAAGGAGGGCCGCCCCGGGATTCAACTCCCAGGGCGGCCCTTCGGTGCTCAAGCAGATGCTTAGAGCGCGAGGATGGCGCTGAAGTTGCCGTTGAGGCCGTTGGGGAAGAATCCACCCGTGCTTGCCCTGCCAGTCGTGTCGAGGAACACGATGTTTGCGACCTGACGGGGTGTGCGGCTGAAGGCAATGCCGTTGGCGTCGGTGGGGACGATGTTGGCCATGACGTTGGCGCCGGTTCCCATGTTGCTGATGCCCTGATCGAGGTCAGTGGGGCCGTCCACGGCGTCACGCAGGTTGCTGATAGCCTGCACCACCCCTTCAACGGTCAACGAGGGGGTGACCGCTGTGTTACGGCGCTGGTAGAGCAGCGTGCGGATGGCGCCCGCGTGATATGCCTCGACGGCCAGGATGCCGGCGGCGTTTTCGAGGTTGCCGCCTGGCTTGTCGTCTACGAGCAGACGCGCAGCACCTTTGTAGGCCGTCACACCGACATCCTCAAAGACGAAGGCGCCGTGCAGGAAGAACAGTTCGTTGGCGTACGGGTCAAAGCCCGTGATGGCGCCGCCGGACGCAGCGCTGCCAGCGGCCTGGAACGCCGTGGACAGGTTGATCTGGGGCTGGGCGACGGCAGCAGCGCCAAGTACCTGGCGGATGACCTTCACATGGTTAAGCTCGTCGGTGGCGATCTCGTTGGCCATGGCGCGAATTTCGGGGCTGAGGGTAGCAATGCCGGTACCGTTCATGCCGTTGAAGCCGGCGGGGAGCGACACGCGAGCGCTGCTGCCGCCCGCAGCGTCCAGTTCGCCCAGGCGGCCCACGGCAGCCAGGTAGAAGGCTGCTTCGAGGTATTCCAGGTTCAGCGCGAAGTTGAAGATGGTAGCATCCAGGTTGGCCTTGCCCCTGTTGGGCTCATGCGTGGCCATGACGTTGGTGCAGCCGCTCAACACGGCGCCGGCGCCCATCAATCCGGCCATCCCAAGGAACTTGCGGCGGGTGCTCAGGGCTGGGGTGGTGCTGTTGTCGTTACTCATGGTGGAAACCTCCGGAGAAAGGGAATGGACCAGGACGCTGGACGTGAGGGTCAAGCGTGAGCCTGCAGATGGACCTACCCTGGAAGAGGGGCCGCACCGCGGTCGCGATTGCCTTCAAAGAGCTTGTATGCGGACCCGGTTCGGTTGGATCATTGCGACTGGATTCCATGAATGATGGATGAAGATCCAGGCCAGAAAGCCGCCGCTCCTGGAGATCCAGGGGCGGCGCGAAGAGAGAGGATGCCGGACCCGCGGTTACACGCCCTGGGCAAAAAGAGGCTCCGTGGTGGGTTGTGGACTTCCACCAGGTGGTTCCACACTGACCGCCAGCGTGGCCCCCTGCGGAAGACTCCCGGTCAGCAGGCCGTCGCCTGCGAACACGCCCAGCGACGCCGGCTGACCATCCCGGATATGCCACAGCTGATAGGTGCGGCCGTCCGCCGGCGGGCGTTTCAGGTGCACATAAACCCGGCCATCGGCCAGACGCACCAGGGTGCCCAGCTGCTCTCCAGGCGTCTCGATAGGTTTCGTGACTGCTCCAGGAAGCCTCGCATAACGGCTGACGGGGTCTTCAGCAGGACGCAGGAAGAACGCCAGGGCCAATGCAGCGGCCAGTGACAGCCCGGCTGGGACCCACCACGACTTCCTGCGGACCGGACCAGTGTGCAAAGCGGGCACAGGATCAGCGGCATGAGGGGAGATTGATGATGGTGTTACGGCCTGCAGGTGAGGCGCCGTGCCAGCCTCTTCGGCCCGGACCCGTGCCAGCAGGCGCTCCTCGGCATCGGCCGGAACCTGCACGGCTGCCAGATCCAGGTCGTCTACCAGGGTGGTCAGAGCGTCCAAGTGCTGCTGCAGTTCCGCCTGCAGGACCGGATCGGCTTGCAACTCTGCTTCCACCCGGGCGGTCTCGACCGGGTCCAGCTGGCCCAGGGCATAAGCAAGCAGGTGATCAGACTGAACGGTCAATGGATTTCACCTCCTTTGTGTAAATCTGTTTGGACTGCACTCAGCCTGGACCGCATCCGGTCAAGGGCAGTACGCATTCGCGACTTCACGGTGCCCAGGGGCAGCCCGGTCATGGCTGACAGTTCCGAGTGAGAGTAGCCGCGAAAGTACGCCAGCTCAATCAGTTCGCGCTGGCTCCCATCCAGCCCCTCCATGGCCCGCTCGGTCATCAGGCGGTCAATGGGGTCCGGGGCGCGTGTCGGCTGGTCCCAGTCTTCAAGCTCCATGGCGACATCGGGGCGGTCACGCAGCTGTTGCAGAAAACGGTTGTGAGCGATGCTCACCAACCAGGTGCGTGCCCGTGCCCGTAACGGATCGAAGCGCGCGGCATGGTTCCAGGCATTCATGAAGGCGTCCTGCACGCAGCAATCCACATCGTCGGGGTGGCGCAGCATCCGCTGGCCCAGGCCATACAGCAGCCGGGAGTGCCGGCGGTGCAGTTCTCTGAGAGCCTCTTCATCGCGGGCTGCCATGCGGGCAATCAGCACTTCGTCAGAGGGGTCGAGGTGCGGTTCGGGAGGAGTCATGGGATGAAACCCAGCGTACCAGCTGACCCTTCCCTCTAACCGCATCATCATTTACCGAGAGCTCACGATGCCTTGGCGGCGACGGGCACTGTAGCTTCAGACGGGGCCTCGGCCACGACCTGAGCTGCCGGAACGGCCTGCGGGGCCGGCGGATTCACGTCCAGGCCGGTACGCAGTTCATTGGTCACGCTGCTGGTATGGCTACGGAATTCACGCAGCGCCTGTCCGACCGTACGGCCCAGTTCCGGAAGCTTACGCGGCCCGAAAACCACCAGGGCAACCAGAACGATCATGATAATTTCAGCGGCACCGATATTGGGCATGTCACGTCTCCTTATGAACTTCCGTGCACCAGTGTGGGTGAGGCGCTTGCGGCGGGTTCATCCAGTCATATGCAAGGTGGACCCGGATGGATCAAATTAAAGACTTCATGCAGGCCCGCTGCCCTGCATGCAGTGATCCAGTCCTCCCTCTGGCGCATACCTACAGGTACAGCTGCCCTGACCGTTACAGCTGTCCTGGCTCAGGCAGAACCGTTCGTTTTACTCTCAGGCGGTACGCTGAACTCAGTTAGACCCCGGTCCGGCCTGGAAGCCGCGATCTCAGGAGGAAGGTATGTTGGGATTTGGACCATTTGAACTGATTTTAATCGTGGTAATCATCGCGCTGCTGTTCGGTGCCCGCAAACTGCCGGAGCTCGGCAAGGGCATGGGGCGCGGCATCAAGGAATTCAAGCAGGAACTGCACGAGCCCGCCGCCGCGCGGCCGCAGGTCACGGATATTCCTTCCCAGCGTCTGGACCCGGTGACGGGTGCGCCGGTCACCACTGAAAACACAGTGTCCACCAGTGACCGCCGTTCCTGAGCAGGAAGGACGACCCTCCATGAGCATGCCCGGCATCCCTCAACATGACCTCAAAAGTGCTCCACTGTTTGACCACCTCGAAGAACTGCGCAAGCGGCTGATCATCAGTGTCGCCTTTCTGATCGTCGGCATGGTGGTGGCCTTTCAGTACCGCACGCAACTGATTGACCTGATCAAGGGTCCACTGCGGTATTCCCGGCTCTACCAGCAGGACAAGGTAGAGGTTGTGACTTACAACCTCACTGACCAGTTCATGCTGAGCATCAACCTGTCGTTCTGGGCAGGGCTGGCGCTCGCGCTGCCTTTTATTCTGTGGCAGGTGTGGGCGTTTATCGCCCCCGGACTGTATTCCCATGAGCGTCGCTGGTCCTTGCCTTTTATCATCGGAGCGGGCCTGGCCTTCATGGCTGGAGCAGCGTTTGGATATACCTTTGTACTGCCCAGCATGGTCCGCTTTCTGCTCGACTTCCTGAACGGCGCGGTTACGCCGATCCTGGGACTGGCCGGGTATGTTAGTACGGTCACGACCTTCCTGGTGGGCTTCGGGCTGGCCTTCGAGATGCCCATCCTGGCCGTCATCCTGACGCGCATCGGGCTGATCAATCACCTGATGCTGCGCAAGGGCTGGCGCATCGCCCTGGTGGTGATCATGGTGTTCGCGGCTGTCATCACCCCGACCCCTGACCCTGGCAGCATGTTGCTGGTCGCCGTTCCGCTGTACGTGCTGTACGAGCTTGGCGTCATCCTCTCACGGGTGTTCCGCGTGCAGGAATCCGAGGAAGTGCCGATCCTGAGCCCCTGATTTCCGCTGCCTTTCCTGTGGCCCTCCGGCGTTGACGCTTGAGGGCCGCGTTCATGCAGGTAGACTGGCACCGACTTATGAATCCAGTTTTTCTGAACATCGGTGGTTTCACCATCGCCTGGTATGGCGTGCTGATCACGCTGGGGATCGTGGCCGGCGTGTGGCTGGGGACCCGCATGGCCCGAGCGCGTGGCCTGGACGTTGACCGTTTCAACGACATGATCCTGTGGATGATCATCTGGGGTCTGGTGGGCGCCCGGATCGTGTTCGTGGCCACTTCGTGGCATCAGTTCGAGAACATTCCCTTTCCACGCGTGCTGCTGGACATCATCAACCTGCGACAGGGCGGCATCAGCATCCATGGCGGACTGATCGGCGGCATTCTGGTGATGCTGTACTACACCCGCAAGTACCGTCTGAACTTCTACGAGTACGCCGACCTGTGCGTGCCCGGCGTGGCTTTTGGCATTATCGGCGGCCGGATCGGCAACATCATGAACGGCACTGACACAGTAGGCCGCGTGACCGGCTGGCCCGTCGGCTTCCGCTGGCCCGACAGCGCACGGGCGTTCCATGACGGCATGTGCGTGCGCAATCCCAATCCTGACCTGGACCTCTCGCAGTACTGCCAGCAGATCGGTGGTCAGCTGGTCATGACCGCTCCTGTGCACTTTGCCCAGCTGTACGGCGTGATTATCGGGATCATCCTCAGCGTGGCGGCGTACTTCTGGCTGCGCTCGCGCAAGCCCGGCTGGGCGTTCTGGCAGTTCTGGCTGTGGTATTCCATCCTGCGCGCCGGCTGGGAAGAGACCTTCCGCCTCAATCCGCTGCTGCCCAAGACCTACCTGAACCAGGGCCTGGACGCCCCCGGCATCGGCCTGTTCACCGAAACCCACCTGATCAGCATTGTCCTGATTGTGCTGAGCATCTGGATGCTGCTGAAGCTCAGGAGGCAGCCGGATACCCGCGTGGATCCGGCCCCCAGCGTGGTGACGGGCACGCGCCCGGCTTGAAACCCACGGAAAGCCCAACAGGAGACGCCTCAGCGCGTCTCCTTTTTGTATGCAGCCCAAATGCAGCCGGAGTGGCGGTTACACTGGCACAGACAGGTGAATGTGAATGACAGATAACAATCGTCCGCTGGACGTGGTGATCCTCGCGGCGGGGCAAGGCACCCGCATGAAATCCGCCCTCCCCAAGGTGCTGCACCCGGTGGCCGGCCGCCCGATGGTGGCCTGGGCCGTCAAAAGTGCCCGGGAGCTGGGGGCCAGGAACGTGGTGGTCGTGACCGGGCACGGTGCCGAGAAGGTTGAGGCAGCCCTGGCGGACAGCGGGGTGACTTTTGCGCGGCAGGATCAGCAACTGGGCACCGGGCACGCTTTCCTGTGTGGTGTGGACGCCCTGGGCACCCAGGACGCGGACGTACTGGTCCTGTACGGAGACACCCCGCTGCTGCGCACCGAGACACTGCAGGCTCTGATCGACGACCACCGAGCCCGTGGCGGTGCGTTCACCATCCTCAGCGGCGAACTGGCCGATGCCACCGGGTACGGCCGGATCATCCGGAGCGTGGACGGCACAGTGGAACGCATCGTGGAGCAGAAGGACGCCACGGAAGCGGAACGTGCGGTGGGAGAGTTCAACAGTGGCGTGTATATCATGGACTCCCGTGCACCAGAACTCGCGCGGCTGATTGGCAACGACAACAAGGCCGGCGAGTACTATCTGACCGACCTGCTGGGCCTGTACCGCGCCCAGGGTGCACAGGCCAGTGCGTTCAAGCTGACCGACGCCGACGAGGTGCTGGGGGCCAACGACCGCCAGGGCCTCGCGGATCTGGAGGCCATCTTGCGCCGCCGCATCAACCGCGCCCACATGGCGGCCGGCGTCACGCTGCAGGCTCCGGACACCACCCACATCGAAGACACGGTCACGCTGGGCCGCGACGTGACGGTGGAGCCCGGCGTCATGCTGCGCGGACAGACCAGGGTGGCGGACGGGGTGACCATCGGCGCGTACAGCATCGTGACCGACAGCGTGCTGGGCGAAGGGGCCATGATCAAGCCCCACAGCGTGCTCGAAGGTGCAGAGGTGGGCGAAGGCAGCGACGTGGGTCCTTTCGCCCGGCTGAGGCCCGGCACCCAGCTGGCGCAGGGGGTGCACATCGGCAACTTTGTGGAAACCAAGAATGCGCGGCTCGACGCGGGCGTCAAGGCCGGGCACCTGGCTTACCTCGGAGACGTGACCATCGGCGCAGAAACCAATATCGGGGCCGGCACCATCGTGGCCAACTTCGATGGGGTGAACAAACACCAGAGTACGGTGGGCGCCGGGGTGTTTATCGGCAGCAACAGCACCCTGATCGCGCCGCGCGTGGTCGGCGACGCCGCCTTTATCGCCGCAGGCAGCGCGGTTCACGACAACGTCCCCGAAGGGGCCATGGCCGTGGCGCGGGGCAAGCAGCGCACCATCGAAGGCTGGTCCCGCCGCTACTGGGGCGGCGTGCGCGAGAAGGTGCAGGTCAAACTGCCATGGCTGGCCGGCTGGCTGGACCGTCAGGGCTGAGGGTTGCGCCACCGGATCAGCGCGGCGGGTGTGGTGCTCCGCGGCGACCAGTTGCTGATGGTGCATCACCACCAGCCGGGTGCCTTCGACTTCTGGGTACCGCCGGGCGGTGGGGTGGAAGGGCACGAGAGTCTCCTGCAAGCCGCCGAGCGCGAGGTGCACGAGGAAACCGGGCTGAGCGTACGGGCTGAGCGCATCCTGTACCTGCAGGAGCTGGTGGACGGTGACAGCCGAATCTGCAAGAGCTTCGTGCGGTGTCATGAGGTGGGCGGCGCACTTTCCCAAGCGCATCGCGTTGACGATGAACGCGAGGTCCTGGTCGAGGCCCGTTTTATGACGGCAGGCCAGATGACGGCCCTGGACGTCCGTCCACCGGTCTTCCGCGACGTGTTCTGGCAGGATCTGCGCCGCGAGGACAGCGGGCTCCGTTACCTGGGCCCGACCGTCTGCGACCGGTAGTAGCAGGTAAGAGGCACGCCGGGACTCCCTCCCGGCGTGCCTCTGCTCTCCTCTAACCCAGAGCTTCTGCTGGCCGCGGCAGCGCAGGCAGCTCATCGACCCGGCGCAGCGCCGGGTTCAGCAGTTGCAGGCCGGACACCACCAGCATCACCACGCCACTCCACAACAGGATCAGGCCCGGCGAGGTGTGCGCTCCCAAGAAGCCAGCAGCCGCCGTGGCCAGCGGTGAGGTGAATTGCGCGATCAGGCGCCGGACACTGAAGACCCGGCCCTGCATCTCGGAGGGAACCTGCGACTGCCAGATGCTCTGCGAGTGGGCATTCATGATCGGCGTCATGATCCCGAAAGCGGCGACGCATGCGGCGGTCAGATACAGCGTTCCGGCAGCACCGCTCAGGGCGTGGGCGCCGCCGGCCAGGACCATGGGAACCAGCACACCCAGAACCCGCTGCCGTTTCAGCCCGCCCCATGCGCTGATCAGCAGCCCCCCGACCAGTCCACCCGCGCTCATGGCAGTCCACAGGGTGGCCAGCGCGGTCTCGGTGCTCAGGCCCTGAGTCTGGATATCTGCGGCCAGCGTGAACTTCACCAGCAAAGGGTGCAGGACCCCGACGCCACTGATCATCAGGTTCACCACAGCGAAGGTCAGCAGCAGATGCAGCAGCGGACGACGCGCAAAAATATAGCTCCAGCCAAAGCGCATGTCCTGTCCCAGGCTGGTTTTCTGTGCAGCCGGGCCCTGCAGGTCGCGGCGCTGTGGGCTGGGCAACGACAGCCGCCACACCACCAGCGCCGCGATTCCAAAGGACACCGCGTCGATCAGCAGGGCCAGGGGCACACCGTCGCTCCACCCGGACAGCCACCCTGGACCATCATTCTTGCGTGCCAGTGCCGGCAGGCCGATCAGCAGCGCCGCCAGGGCAGGACTCAGCAGACCCGAGAGACTCCAGAGCGTCTGCATCATGCCATTGGCCCTGGGTAGCCGTTCACGCGGTACCAGGGCCGAATAGCTGGTGTCGAATGCCGAGCCGTGGAAAGTGCCGACCAGACCCAGCAGTGTCGTGAACACGACCAATGCCCAGACCGGAGGGGTGCCCAGCAGGATCAGGGTCGTGAGGCCCAGCAGCAATACCGCACCCAGCACGTCACAGGCGATCATCATGCGCCGGCGGTTCCAGCGGTCCGCCAGCGCCCCGGCCAGGGGACCACCCACGATGGCCGCGACGGTCCAGCCCAGTGCCGTCATCGACAGTGCGCCCGCCAGTTGTGCCCGCTGGCTTTCCAGGGGAAACATGGTCTGGGTCAGGTAGATGTTCAGGGCGAAGCCACTCAGGCCACTGCCCAGCACACTCAGCGCCTGCGAGGCCCACAGTTGCAGAAAGGTACGCCAGCTTTCCGCATCTGGTGCAGGTTGGACACGTGAGGGAGTCATGCTCCCAGCGTAGGCTGGGGTCCACAGGGCACGCGATACGCCGAATGGCCCAGGGCAGGAATCCTGCCTTCAGGATGTGCCTAATGATGCGCCGCTGCATGTTCCCGACTCCGGAGGTTGAGGCTCTCCTGGTCCACGCCATGTTTCCCGATGCCGCACGCATTGCACGCAACCTGGAAGCCTACCGAACCGACCCTGGGCGGCAGTTCTTTCTCTGGGAAACCGGTGGTCGCGTGGTGTGCGCGGTGGGGCTCCGCGTACAGGCGAGGCAGGCAGAAGTGCTGCATATAGGCACCGATCCACTGGAACGCAGAAAAGGATTCGCGCGGGCACTGCTGTCTGCTGTTGCCTCCGCCCTGGACCTGACGACCCTATCCGCAGAAACAGACGGGGACGCCGCCGGGTTTTATCGCCGAAGTGGGTTTTATGTTCGCGAGACTGCTCCCCGTGGAGACCAGAGGCGCTTTGCCTGTGAATGGCGTGCAGCTGGGTGAACCCTCAGGGCTGCGACCAGGTCCGCAACTGCCAGACCCCGCCGCGGAGTTCTCTCCAGGCGACCAGGATGCCGTACCGACTGCCCGCCACCGTGGCGTGGTCCACGTCGGCTGAGGAAGTGGCGTTCAAGACCCCGCCGCCCAGCGGCAGCCAGCGGCTCCCGTCCCATCGGACGGCACGGACTGTACGCCGGCCATCCGGTCCCTGCGTCCAGGCCACCACCGGGCGCTGCTGGCCATCGAAGGCCAGTGAGGCGGTGGCGGCGTGCTCTCCCGGCCGACTGACCGGTCCACTTCCCAGCCTTTCCCACACACGCCCATTCCACCGGCTGACGTACAGGGTGTCAGCCCCACGCAGGTCTTCCAGCCAGGCCACGGTCAGGCGGCCCAGACCATCGGCACGTAGCAGGGGGCGAAACACATAGGTGTCGGGGCGGACATTCACGCGCCTGCCCAGGGTGCGCCAGCCTTCAGGTGTCCACTGCCGTACCCAGATGTTGGAACGGGTGGTAGGCCCCTCGACGTAAGCAACGCTGACCTTTCCGCCGGCGTGCGCCACGCTGGGCATAAACGCAGGCTGCCGCAGGTTCAGGTTCAGGTAGGGCGTGGTCAGCCAGCCCCGGCCCTGCCACAGCTTCAGCGACACCACACTGGGGTACATGCTGCGGGTGCCGGTGCCAATATCGGTCCAGCCCACCAGCGGACGGTTCTGAGGATCAAGTGCCAGAGCGCGCGACCGGCCCGCATCCGAAAGGTTGCGCCTCAGCGCATAGGGGGTTGGTCGGGTCCAGGCGCGGCCTGTCCAGTTGGACATCAGGAACGAGTCGATGTGCGCGTGTCCGCTGCCCTCTTCCCACTCCAGCCACACACTGCCGTCCGGGCCGGCATGCACATTGGGCTGTGCAGCGTTGTACTGCGGCTTCTCGTTGACCACACCGCCCAGAGGCTGCCAGCGGCCACCTTCGAGCCGGGCAGCCCGCAGCTGCTCGCCTCCACCCTCAGCCAGTTCGGTGCGGCACGAGACCCAGGCCACGACAAAGCGGCCGAGGCCATCAGTACCGGCCGCGACTGACCTTATGGGATCCGGACTGTGCAGCTCCGCTCGCTGGTCACGGCTCCCGGCAGAGGCTACGGCCACCAGACCAAGCAGCGCCATACCCGCAGGCCGGCGCATCCATCCGGCAAAGAACCGTAACAGACAGGGAATTGCGCGGCGGTCCGGCATAGGCACACGTCCTTTTGGGGCGGGCGCCGCAGCGCCTCTCCCCGGAGAGAGGTCTGAGCCGCATTGTGCACGCCAGGCCTCAGGCAGGCAATGAAGCGCCTCTGCCGTTACCGGGCACGCAGTTTCTTGCGTTCCTGCACGGCCAGTACGTCCACCCGCTCGTTTTCCCCGTGGCCGGCGTGGCCCTTGACCCAGATAAAGGTCAGGGCGTGCGTCCGTGCCTGGGCAATCAGCTCTTCCCACAGTTCCTTGTTTTTCACCGGATCGCCCCCGGCCGTCTTCCAGCCGTTGCGCTGCCATTTAAGGATCCAGCCGTCGGTAAAGGCCTTGCGCAGGTACTGGCTGTCGGTGACCACCCGCACCTGACAGGGCCGCTTGAGCACCTTGAGGCCCTCAAGCAGGCCACGCAGTTCCATGCGGTTGTTGGTCGTGCCTTCCTCGTTGCCGCTCAGCACGAGTTCCTGACCCTTGTACTTCAGGATGGTGGCCCAGCCGCCATGCCCCTGGGTGGTGTCACACGCGCCGTCGCTGTACAGTTCGACCTCTTCGCCGGTGACCGGAGTGTCCGGCTGAATTCCGGCCCTGATCGGGAGGCGGTCGCGGGCCGCCGCCTGCGCTTTCTGCGCGGCGCTGGCGCGGTAAGGAGGCTTGCCCGTCATCCGGGGAACTGTATTCAGCAGCAGGGCGTAGTGTCAAGCATGGCCGCCCCGTCCCCCTTTATTCCGGAATCCGAGCGCACGCCTGTGCTGGTGACGCACCTCTCTCCCCTGCTGGGATTTGTGCTGCCGGGGATTGGTGCGCTGCTGGGCCCGGTGGCTGCCTGGCTGTACTACCGCGACCGGAGCCGGCTCCTGGACGAGCAGGGCAAGGAGGCAGTGAACTTTCAGATCAGCATGTGGATCTACAGCACCGTGATTGGTCTGGTGGCCTTCGGGCTGTTCAGTCTGGGCCTGATCGGCGGGGCGGTGGGCAGCGCCGCCGGACAGCCTGGCGTGGGCGCGTTTGCCGTGCTGGGACTGTTCAGCACCTTCTTCCTGTTCTTTCTGCCAGTCCTGCTGGTCCTGGGCCTGCTGCCGCTGATCCTGATGCTGGTGGCAGTGATTCAGGTAAGTGCCGGCAAGCCGTACCGGTATCCGCTGACCCTGCGCCTGTTGCGGTAAAGCACCCTTTGATAAGCGCAGTGCATAGCTCTGCCTCGAACTGCTCGACACTGCCGGCAGTCCATGTGCGCACCCCCACCCGGACACATGCTTGCGGGGGCAGCATATTCTTGTGGCTATGCGAATCATGGCGGTCTTTGCCCACCCCGACGACGAGATAGGTTGTATCGGCACCCTGGCCAAGCACGCGGCGCGCGGAGACGAGGTCATGCTGGTGTGGACCACGCTTGGTGAACTGGCCAGCCAGTTCGGCGACCAGACGCACGAGGAGGTCACCCGGGTACGGCGCGAGCACGGTGCCTGGGTGGCTGGGAAAATCGGCGCGTTGCACCATTTCTTCGACATGGGCGACAGCCGCATGACCGGCTCACGCACGGAGGCCCTGCAACTGGCGCGGCTGTACGCGCAGTTCCGGCCCAATGCTGTGATTACCTGGAGCGATGATCATCCCCATCCGGATCACCGCATGACGGCCAAAATTGCCTTCGACGCCATTACCCTGGCGCGCATTCCCAAGATCATCAACGAGGAGGGGGGCGGCGTGCCCATGGCGCCCGCCCCGGACCTCGGCGGAAGCGATTCGGTGGACAGTGGCGAGGACGTGCGCCGGCTGGAAGCCTGGCGGGAGCCCGTGCGCTTCTACCAGTACCACGCACCGGCCAGCCCCTACCCGGAAGTCTTTACGGACATCACGGACACGGTAGAAGTCGCGGCTGAAGTCATGGAGTACTACCAGGCCTTCTACCGCTGGACCTGGGACCGCGAGCAGTTTCTGGCCACCCGCGCCGTGGCCGGCCGCCTGACCGGCGCCAAATATGCCGAACGCTTCAATCTGAAGGCCAGCCACCTGCCGGCCCGGCCCTATCTGCACTGACCAAGCTTATCTGCACCTGGAGCGGAAGACGGTCCTTACAGCACTTGCCGGCGCGCTAGACTGCCGCTCAGGAATGTCCGAGTCGATTCACATCAAGCAGAACATCATCGTGCGCGCCCGCCCTGACGTGCTGTACCGTCTCGCGCTGGAACCCCGGCGCCGCGTGAAATGGGACCCCAACCTCGTCAAGGCTGACTATCAGGGTGGCGATGGCCGGCTAGCCAATAACGCGCTGGTGCGGTTCAAATTCGCGCGGCGGCTGCTGGGCCTGAGTTTCACGGCAAAGTACGGTCAGCTCCAGGCGCCACAGCGTGGGGGCTGGGAAAGTGTGCGACATGTGGGGCCACTGGAGAAGCTGACCCAGGCCTGGACCTTCAAGCCCATGCCTGGGGGAACCGACGTGACGCTCACGCTGAACGCCCGCGTACGCTACGGCTGGGTGCGCCGGCCTGTGGAGCGCGTGCTGCATAACATGGTCATGAGTACCCTGCTGGAACTGCAGCGGCAGGTCGATGCCCAGGGCGCCCAGTTGATGGAAGACATGGGCCGCGAGATGCAGGAGAAGCAGAAGGCCGAGCAGAAAGCGGCCAAAGAGGCGGCCAAGGCCAGACGCCGCAAAAAATAAAATCAGGATTAAGGGGAGGGCCATATTCCGGCTCTCCCCTGTTTTGTGGCCCTATCAGGCGTCCGGAATCAGCAACAACACCGTGCCCGACCTGGTTTCAAAGGCAGTCCAGGGCTCCTCAGCACGCACACGGTAACTTTCGCTGGCACGAAGGCGCACAAAGTTGTTCAGGGGAAGGTCAACCACTGCCTCACCGGTCAGGCAGACCAGCCAGCCGGTCAGGGCTGGACCGTCCACCCGGCCGCTGAGGTTCAGGCAGCGTACCTGCCCACCCGGCAGGGCCACCCACTGCCCAGGAGTGCCCTGGGCCAGCCGCGCCAGGTGCAGGGCCTGCGGCACTTCGGGGCGGGAACGCGTGGGCATTTAGTCTCCGCGCGCCGCCTGATTGAGCTTCTTGCTGGCCTGCAGCGCCATCCCCTTGGCCTTCTTGACGTCCAGCCCCAGGCCAGGCGCCACCTCATCCACCTTGCGGCCCTGCTCGCGTGTCGCCGTGACCAGCTGACGCTCCTGCTCCGAGAGCACACCCAGATGCGGTTTGAGTTCAGCCCAAGTCAGCGGCGTTTTAACCGTTGATGATTTGCTGACTGTACCCTTGGCGCCAGCCTTCTTAACCGCCGGTTTCTTGGCCGCTGGCTTTTTCGCACTGCTCCGCGTGGATGGCTTGGCGGCCTTCCCCGCTGCGGGCTTGGCTGTAGCCTTGCGTGAAGCTGCCTTACCAGCCTTCTTCTTGGGCTCCTTGCCGCGCTCTTCGAGAATCTCCAGTGCGCGTTCGGCGGTCAGGTTGTCTTCGCCCTCGCCCTTGCGCAGGGTGGCATTGCGCTCGCCATCGGTCAGGTAAGGGCCAAAGCGGCCCGATTTCAGCAGGATGGGTGGACGGCCCTCGATCTCGAAGGTGCGCAGCGGCGCCGCTGCCACGCCACGGCCCCGGAAGCGCGGCTGCATGAACAGGGCCTCGGCCTCGTGGATACCTACCGTGAACAGTTCCTCGTGGCTGTTCAGGCTGCGGCTGTCGCCACCCCGCTTGAGGTACGGACCGTACTTGCCGTTCATGGCCCAGACCTCTTCGCCCTCGCTGACCCCGACCAGACGCGGCAGGCTCAGTAGGCGCAGGGCACGCTCCATCGTCAGGGTGTTCAGATCGTCGCCGGGAAACAGGCTAGCGCTGCGCACCGGCGGGTTGCCGTCTCCCAGGGTCACATACGGTCCATACCGCCCGGCACGGGCCACCACCGGATGTCCGCTGGCCTCATCGGTGCCGATCAGGCGGTCGCCGCTTGGGCGGCTCATCAGGTCCTCGGCGGTTTCAGCGGTCAGCTCGTCCGGCACCAGTCCCTCGGGCAGGTTGGCCTTGTCCTCGCCGCGCTGCATGTAAGGCCCGTAGCGGCCGACCCGGACCTCGATCCCGGTACCGTCCAATCTGGGCACGTGGATGGTCGCGATCCCACGGGCGTCGATTTCGCCCATCTGCCGGTCGATCAGTGGCTTGAGGGCCATACCCTGACCTTCATCGCCCAGGTAGAAACGCCGCAGGTACGGCACCCGGCTGGCGCGGCCACCGGCAATATCGTCGAGGTCCTCTTCCATGCGCGCCGTGAAGTCATAGTCCACCAGCTTGCCGAAGTGGTGTTCCAGCAGGGCGCTGGTCGCGAATGCCGTCCAGGTGGGTACCAGGGCCTGTCCCTTCTTGGTCGCGTAGCCGCGGTCCTGAATGGTGCCCAGGATGCTGGCGTAGGTGCTGGGCCGGCCAATTCCAGCGGCTTCGAGCGCCTGCACCAGGCTGGCCTCGGTGTAGCGGGCGGGGGGCTGGGTCTCGTGGCTCTCGGGCCTGATGGTCTCGGCCGTGACCCGCTCGCCTTCCTTCAGGGGCGGCAGGGGCGTGTCACGGTCCTCCAGGGCGGCATTGGGGTCGTCGCTGCCTTCCACATAGGCGCGCAGGAAGCCTGGGAAGTCGATGGTCCGGCCAGAGGCACTCAGTCCCACCGTTTCACCACCCTGAGCCTGACCGCCCAGACGCACCCGCAGGCCGCGGCCCCTGGCGTCGGCCATCTGGGAAGCCACGGTGCGCTTCCAGATCAGGTCGTAGAGGCGCCACTCGTCACCGCCCAGCTCGCCGCGCAAGCTATCGGGGGTACGGAAACTGCTTCCGGCCGGGCGGATCGCCTCGTGCGCCTCCTGGGCGTTCTTTGCCTTCTTGGCATACACGCGCGGCTGCGGGTGCAGGAAGGCTGGACCGTACATCTGCGTGACCTGGGTGCGCGCCGCCGTGACAGCTTCGACACTCAGGTTGGTGCTGTCAGTGCGCATATAGGTGATGTACCCGCCCTCGTACAGCTTCTGGGCGGCGCGCATGGTACGGGTGGCCGCGAAGCCTAGCTTGCGGCTGCCTTCCTGCTGCAGGGTCGATGTGATGAAAGGCGCATAGGGACGCTGCGTAAAGGGTTTTTCCTCGGCGCTGGTGACAGTCAGGGCCTGTCCGGTCAGGCCGGTGGTCAGCGCCTGGGCTTCGGCCTCGGTTAGCAGGCGCACGGCCGCGCCTTCCCGCAGGCGACCGGTCAGCGGGTCGAAATCCTTGCCGCCGGCAAGGCGCTGGCCGCCCACATCGGTCAGGCGGGCAGGAAAGCTCTGATCCTCACCTGTTTTGCCGGTCACCAGCAGATCCCACCAGGTCGCGCTGACAAAGCGCATGCGTTCGCGTTCACGCTCGACGAGCATGCGGGTCGCCACACTCTGGACCCGGCCGGCACTCAGCTTAGGGGCGACCTTCTTCCACAGCACCGGGCTGACCTCATACCCGTACAGACGGTCCAGGGCGCGCCGGGCTTCCTGGGCCTCGACCAGATTGGTATCGATCTGACGTGGGTGGGCGATGGCCGCCTGAATGGCTTCCTTGGTGATCTCGTGGAACACCATGCGCTTGACCGGCACCTTGGGCTTGAGCTCCTGGAACAGGTGCCAGGCGATGCTCTCGCCTTCACGGTCATCATCGGTTGCGAGGATGATCTCGTCCGCCTCGGCGGCCAGTTTGCGCAGCTTGGCCACATGCTGGCGCTTGTCTGGGGCGACCACATACAGGGGCTGGAAGTCATTTTCCACGTCCAGTCCGAGCCGGGCCCAAGCCTGGCCCTTGTATTTTTCGGGGATGTCCGAAGCACTCTTGGGCAGGTCGCGGATGTGCCCGATGGACGACTCCACCGAGTACCCCTTCCCGAGATACTTCTCAATGGTTCTCGCCTTGGCGGGCGACTCGACGATCACTAAGGTTCTGGCCATCTCCCTGATACGCTCCCCTGAAAGCTTCCATGGTGGTGCTGTGCATAAGCTGGAAACTTGCGGCTGAGGGTAGCACAGCCCTCCCCGCGCACAAGGAGGCTTTCATTGCGCTTCCGATTTCGGCATCCGGCCGCCTGAATGGTCTTTTCCACAGGATTTACATTTTCTTCATGCTAGGCTCGCGGGGCAATGCGCGCCCGAGGCTCCACGCTGTCCCTGCTGCCAGTCATGGTAATCGCTGTTCTGGCAGCCGGCTTCGTCCTGTCTCCTGGTCTGCGCGCACCCAGGGCTGAGACCCCCCACCCCACGCTGGTGGTGCTGGGAGCAGCCCAGTACGCCGGACGGCCCAGTCCTGCTTTTGAACGCCGGCTGGGTCATGCTCTGCGCCTGTACCGTGCCGGCGGAATCGACCGGATCGTCGTGACGGGAGGTCGCCGGCCCGGCGATCCTTACAGCGAAGGTGAGGTCGGCGTGCATTTTCTGGCTCACCATGGCGTATCAGCCCGGGTACTGCTGGCCGAGACCCGCAGCCGCACCACCATCGAAAACCTGCGCAATGCACGCGCCTCCTTGCCTCCCCGGACCGCAGTCACCCTGGTCACCGATGAGGCCCATGCGCCCCGTGCGCTGGCCCTGGCGCGTGCCCTGGGCCTTGAGGCCAATGCCAGCGCCAGTCCGCTGGGGGCCCGCCCCGATCCGCGCTACCTTCTGCGCGAGAAGCTGGCACTCGTGGCCTACGCCCTGATCGGCATCCGGACCTGAAAGCAAAAGCTTTTTGCAGACAAACCTTCAGCGCTTCAGGCGGCGCATCAAACCGGCCACTTCCGGCAGGCGCAGGGCGAGCGCGCCGGTCAGATAAACTCCCAGGCCCACGCCGCCCGCCACAGCAAGGCCCAGCAAGCCGGGCAGGATAAACCCGGGATCAGGCAGGGTCAGAGAAACCAACCAGGCAACCAGGCCTGACGCTGCGGCCAGGGGCACCACGCGCACCAGATGGCCTGCGACTTCGCGCCCCGGAAACCCCAGAGCCCGGCGGTACATAAAGGTCAGCGCTCCCGCCATCAGTATTCCGCTGATGGTGGTGCTGATCCCAAATCCCAGGAATCCCAGCGAGGGGACCAGCAGCCGGTACAGAACGACCTCCAGCACAAAGCCGATGGCGCTCACTGTTACCGCTTCACGGGTGCGCTCACGGGCATAGAAGGTCCGCAGCAGAAGCGTGACCAGTGCCCATGGAATCAGCGCGAGGGCCCAACCGGTCAGGATCCCGCTAGCCGCCTGGAACCGTGGCACGTCGAAGTCTGCCTTCAGGTTGATGATACTCACGGCATAGGGCGCGAGCGCGACAAGTAACGCACTCATGGGCGCGGCCAGGAACGTGGTGGTGCGAATACCTTGCAGGGTCAGCTGCCTGAACGCAGGCCAATCCCGGTCGGCAGCATGCTGCGAAAACCGGGGAAACAGCGCCAGCACAGGCGACACGACGAACAGACCATTGACCGTGGTAAACAGTGTCTCAGCATAGAAATAGCCAGACTGCGTGCCAGCAGGAAACTGAGTCCCGTTGCTGAGTAACCTGGTGACGTAAAGATTCAGGAACTGGCGTGCTCCGGCAGTCAGAGTGAAGGGCGCCATCTGCTTCAGGACCCTGGTAAGGGCTGGATGCGGCTGCAGGGCTGGAGCTGGTAACAGTCCGAAGCGCCGTAATGCCGGCAATTGGACCAGCAGCTGCGCCACCCCACCGATCAGCCAGCCGAAGGCCAGCCAGGTCGCTGTATCCGGCAGCAGCAGCAGCGCCGCTATGCTGGCCAGGTTAAAGGCCACCGGCGCAAAGCTGCTCTCCTTGAAGTGTTCATCGGCATTGAGCAGGCCCATGGCGACGCTTGACAGACTGATGAGCATCAGGAAGGGCATAACCAGCTGCGTCATGTAAATCGCGGCGTCCCGATTTACGTTCGGAGTTGCAGCGATCAGCAGGTCGACAATAAGAGGCGCGGCCAAAATACCCAGCGCCATCAGAACCAGATTCACAGCGATCAGTACGCCGCTGAAGGTCTGAGCCAGCTTCCGCCGTTCAGCTGTGTCCAATGACTTGTACACAGGAATGAACGAGTTGACCAGGGCACCCTCGGCCAGAAGCTCGCGCAGCAGGTTGGGTACCCGCACGGCGACCAGAAAGGCGTCAAGAAGCGCATTGCCAAAAATGCCCATGATCATCGTGCGCACAATGCCCGAAAGCCGGGATCCCAGCGTGCCAGCCATGACGATCAGGGTGTTGGCCCGCAGGGAACGGCGCGGCGCCGTCGTTACGACCGCAGGCTGCGCCGGGCCGGTGGGGGTCAGGCCAGGATCGGGCGCGGGAGGAGGGGTCTCACCGAACTCCAGGTTGATTTCAGGGACTGGGGGCTTGGAGCCTGGGGGGACCTTCACGGGCCCAACTATAAGCACTTGCTGAAGGTCCAGGGGAAAGCCCGAGTCTTTCGCCCTTCCCCCAGGCTTACTGGGTCAGCGCCGCGCTCACCACGTCGCGTGCCTCGGCCATGACCTGCTGCAGATGGTCCTTGCCCTTGAAGCTCTCGGCATAGATCTTGTAGACGTCTTCCGTGCCGCTGGGGCGGGCTGCGAACCAGGCGTGCTCGGTGGTGACCTTCAGTCCGCCGATAGATTCATTGTTGCCGGGTGCGCGGGTCAGACGCGCAGTGATGGGGTGACCGGCCAGCGTGGTGGCGGTCACCTGCTCGGGCGACAGGGCCGCCAGGATCTTCTTCTGCTCCGAAGTAGCAGGTGCGTCCTGGCGGTCGTAGGCGGTCTCGCCGTACCGGGCGCTGAGATCCGCGAACCGCCGGGAGGGAGTCTGACCCGTTTTCGCGGTGATCTCGGCGGCCAGCAGACCGGGGATGATGCCGTCCTTGTCGGTGCTCCAGGCGCGGCCGTCCATCTGCAGAAAGCTGGCACCGGCGGACTCCTCGCCGCCGAAACCTAATGAGCCGTCCAGCAAGCCCTCCACGAAGTACTTGAAACCCACCGGCACCTCCAGCACGCGGCGCCCGATACCAGCGGCCACCCGGTCGATCAGGGCACTGCTGACCAGCGTCTTGCCCACCGCAGCGTCTGCGCTCCACCCTGGCCGGTTCTGGAACAGGTAGTCGATCATGACCGCGAGGTAATGGTTGGGGTTCATCAGTCCATCCGGGGTCACGACTCCATGACGGTCGGCATCAGGGTCATTGCCGACTGCCACGTCGAAATCGTCCTTCAGGCGCAGCAGGCTGGCCATGGCAAAGGGGCTCGAGCAGTCCATGCGGATCTTGCCGTCCTTGTCCACACTCATGAACGCGAATCGTGGGTCCACCTCCTCGTTCACGATGGTCAGGTTCAGGTTGTGGCGCGCCGCTATGGCCTGCCACACCGGCAGGCTGCTGCCGCCCAGCGGGTCCACGCCCAGCCGCACGCCGCTGTGGCGGATGGCGTCCAGGTCAACCACCTGCGGCAGGCCCTCGACATAAGGAGTCACGAAGTCGAAGGGAACCAGGGCGTTCATGGCGTCTTCGAGGCTGAGTCGGTGGACATCCCGCATCTCATTTTCCAGGATCGCGTTGGCACGTGCCTGGATAACTTTCGTTACGTCGGTATCGGCGGGGCCACCGCTGGGAGGGTTGTATTTAAATCCGCCGTCCTGCGGCGGGTTGTGGCTGGGCGTGATCACGATGCCGTCAGCCCTGTCGGCCTGGCCCGAGCGGTTGTACTCCAGGATCGCGTGGCTGACCAGCGGTGTGGGCGTGAAAAAACCGGGCTGCACGTGCGCACGGACGCCGTTGGCCGCCAGCACCTGCAGGGCACTCATCCACGCAGGTTCTGACAAAGCGTGGGTGTCAAGCCCCATAAACAGAGGGCCCTGAATCCCGGCCGAGACGCGGTACTCACAGACCGCCTGGGTAATGGCCAGGATATGGGCCTCGTTGAATGTGGCGCCCAGGCTGGTGCCGCGGTGCCCGCTGGTGCCGAAACTTACGCGCTGCAAGGGGTCGCGGACGTCGGGGCGAGTCTCGTAGTAATGAGACACGAGGCGCGGGATGTTGGTCAACAGGGACGAGGGAGCAGGCTGTCCGGCCAATGGACTCTGGGTCATGTCCGCAGTCTAAGCAGCCGGCCCCGGCCTTACGCCCGCCCCACAAGACAGGCCAAAGATTTTCGGGACACCCCTCCTGAACGACGCTGCTACCGTGGGCCTCATGCGCGAGTTCCTGAACGACTGGTGGCGCCTGGGCAAACTCATCGCGGCGACGCTGGCCATCCCAGTGGTGCTGTGGGGGCTGCTGGTGCTGTTGGGCGTCTTGCGGTAAGTCCCCACTTACCCGGTGCGAGAGTCACAGCTAACCATAACCGCCCGGCATTGCCTGGAAGCGCTCCCGGAGCGGTCCAGGTGCCTAACGCGTGTTAGGTTCAGGGCATGACGGTCAAACGGCAGGACAGCGGGGCACTGGAGCAGAGTTTCGAGCACGCGCTGGTGCTGGAAACAGCGCGGGTCACCGAGGGCGCGGCACTGGCCGCCAGCCGCTGGGTAGGCATGGGAGACAAGAATGCCGTGGACGGCGCCGGCACAGAGGCGATGCGCTCGCTGCTGAACACCCTGAACATCCGGGGCCGGGTGGTGATCGGTGAGGGCGAAATGGATGAGGCCCCCATGCTGTACATCGGCGAGGAACTGGGCACCGGGCGCCACGAGGTGGACATCGCGGTAGACCCGGTGGAAGGCACCAGTGTGACCGCCAAGGGACTTCCGAACGGTCTGGCCGTGATTGCCCTGAGCGAGCGCGGCGGACTGATGCACGCGCCCGACTGCTACATGGACAAGCTGATCGTGCCCCCTCCTGCAGCTGGGCGGGTGCACCTGGAATGGCCGGTGGAGGCCAATCTGGCGGCCCTGGCACAGTCGCTGGACCGCGATGTGGAAGACCTGCTGGTGACCATCCTGGACCGTGAGCGGCATGCAGAACTGATCCGGCGGGTCCGTGCGGCTGGAGCACGAGTCAAGCTGATCGGCGACGGTGATGTGGTGGCCGGACTGGCCGTGGCGGTCCGCGGCACCGGCGTGCACGCCCTGATGGGTTCGGGCGGCGCTCCTGAAGGCGTGCTGAGCGCTGCGGCCTGCAAATGCCTGGGCGCTGAAATTCAGGGCCGCTTTATTCCCGAGGACGATGCGATGCGCGAGCGCTTCCGGACCATGGGTGTTGACGAGAACCGGGTGTACCGCACCGATGAGCTGGCCCCGGGGCAGCAGATCGTGTTCAGCGCGACCGGTATCACGTACGGAGAACTGTTGAATGGAGTCCGGCGCTTCGGGGGCGGAGCCCGCACCCACACGCTGGTCATGGGCTACGCGACCCGGGTCGTCCGCTTTATTGACACCGTCCATCTGGAAGATGACGGCGCCCGCGTGACCATCCGGGTGTGAGCCAGCAGGGAACTACCGAGGAAACATAAGATTGCCTGCTGACATGCCGGTGCTCTAGAAGTGCCGGCATGTCAGCAGGCAATCTTAGGCACGAGACCCCTCTCCCACGACCGGTCTGGGCATGGATCGCACACGCTGCTGAGTTTCTCCCACCTGGTTCTGCTCACGAAACGACTGCGGAGCAGCCGGAGCCGCTCCGCATCACACTGGCATTCAAGTCAGGGATTTACTTGTCCTGCCGGCGCAACCCTTTGAAAATATTCTTCAGCAACGAAGGGCTGGACTCCTTGTATCCCGAGTCTTTTGGGCCAGTTGTTCGAGCGGGTTCCGCAGATGGCTTCATCTGGGCAGCAGGCGCGGCCTCCTCCGCAGATGCAGTGGGGGTTTCGGTGTCTGTATCCACCTCGTCCCATTCCACGATCACGCGGGACGGACGCCCGTATTGCCGGTCACTCATGCCCCCATGATGCACCATAGGGGCCAGACTTTAAAACCGGCCCCCATCGAGTCTTAAGACCTGTCAGACACGTCAGGTCACGGGCGCACCGACAACTCAGGGCGGTCCCAGTCTCTAGTTCAGGCGCAGCCAGTAGTAGTCGTATTTCCCCATCACCAGCGGATAGCGGCCCTCCTGAATGGGCGGCAGGTGGCTGGCTCCGGACACGGTGACCGGCGTGCGTCTGTGATGCGCCGAGAGGTCTAACGTGCAGGCCTGGGCATTGGCGGCGAAGTTGCTGACAATCAGCAGGGTTTCGTCTGGCGTGGTGCGGGTGAACGCCAGGATCGCCGGGTTGTCACTGTCCACGAAGTTCAGATCACCGCTGGCGAAGGCCGGATGCTGACGGCGCATTTCAAGCTGACGGGCGGTCCACTTCAGCAGGCTGCTCGGGTCCTGTTCCTGACTCTGGACATTCACACGGTGAAACCCGTACACCGGGTCCTCAATGGGCGGGTAAAAACACTGTTCAGGGCTGGCGCTCGAGAATCCGCCGCTCAGGCTGGCGTTCCACTGCATGGGAGTGCGCACGCCATTGCGGTCTGCCAGGCTGAGGTCGTCGCCCATGCCGATCTCGTCGCCGTAGTACAGGATCGGGCTGCCCGGCAGCGCCAGCAGCACACTGTTAAGCAGTTCTATGCGGCGGCGGTCGTTGTCCAGCAGGGACGCCAGGCGACGGCGGATGCCGACGTTGATCCGCATGCGGGGATCAGGCGCGTACGCGGCGTACATAAAGGCCCGTTCGTCGTCGGTGACCATTTCCAGTGTCAGTTCATCGTGGTTTCGCAGAAAGGTGGCCCACTGCCCGAAACTGGGAATGGCCGGCAGGCGGTCCATGATTTCGCGGATGCTGGTGGTGTCTTCCCTCTTGAGGCTCATATAGAGGCGCGGCATCACCGGAAAATTGAAACACATGTGGAATTCCGGGTCTGTCTCGCTGCCGAAGTACTCCACCACTTCCTCGGGCCACTGGTTGGCCTCGGCCAGCAGCAGGCGGCCGGGATAGTGCTGGTCGACCAGCTGGCGCATCTGCTTGAGGATGGTGTGAGTTTCCGGCAGGTTCTCACAGTTGGTGCCTTCCCGCTCGATCAGGTAGGGCACAGCGTCCACGCGGAAGCCGTCCAGGCCCAGGTCCAGCCAGAACCGGGCTGCAGCCAGGAGCTCTTCGACCACAGCTGGATTGTCGAAGTTGAGGTCCGGCTGGGTGGAGAAGAAGCGGTGCCAGTAATACTGTCCGGTCTGCTCGTCAAAGGTCCAGTTGCTGGTCTCGGTGTCAGTAAAGATGATCCGGGCGCCAGGGTACTCCTCACCCGTGTCACTCCACACGTAATAGTTGTAGTACTCGTTTGGCGCGCCGTCCGGCAGCGTCGGGCCGCGGCGCGCCGCCTGGAACCAGGGGTGGTCGCTGGAGGTGTGGTTGGTCACCAGATCGCCGATGACCCGCAGCCCACGCGCGTGCGCCTCCCGCAAGAACACCTTGAAATCTTCCAGGGTTCCGAGGTCGGGGTGGATGTTCACGTAATCTGCCACGTCGTAGCCGTCGTCCCTGAGGGGGCTGGGATACCAGGGCAGCAGCCACAGGCAGTCCACCCCAAGGTTCTTGAGGTAGTCGAGCTTGGTCGTCAGCCCGGGAAAATCACCCTTCCCGTCACCATTTCCGTCGGCGAAGGTCCTGACGGACAGCTCATAGAAGACAGCACTCTTGTACCACTCTGGTGGGGTGGTCTGAATCATGCGAGCCAGTGTAATTGACAGGACTTTAGAAGCGCTGCCTCGACCATGAGAGAGGACCCCCTGAGCCCGGCGCAGAAGCTCATCCTTCTCTTCTGTAGATAATGATATATTATTCTCAGGAAGACAGGGCGGAGTTGTGCCCTGACATTCTTATCGCCAGGAGAACCCATGAGCCGCGAATGTTACCTCACCGGAAAGAAGAACCTTGTCGTCAACAGCGTCGTCAGGCGCGGAAAGGCCCGCGCACAGGGCGGCGTGGGCCGCAAGACGACCGGCATCACCAAGCGCACGCAGAAAGCCAACCTGCAAAGAAAGACCATCCGGGAACACGGTGAGCTCAATACCGTCTGGCTGAGTACCCATGCCCTGCGGACGCTCGCCCGCGGCTCCCACGCCGGCATCGAACTCGCATGAAGCTCCCCCTGATTCTGGGACTGCTGCTCGCCGGCTCAGCCAGCGCTGCGCCGCTAAAAGTCAGCGCCACTACCAGCATCATGGCTGACTTTGTCCGGGTGGTGGGCGGCAGCCGCGTCCAGGTGAATGTCATCGTGCCGGCTGGTGGTGACAGCCATACCTTCCAGCCGTCTACCGGTGTGATCCGGAGCCTGTCCCTGAGCCGCGCCCTGTTCGCCAACGGCGCGGGTCTGGAACCGTGGCTGCCCAAGCTGCGCACCGCCATCCCCAAGGCGCAACTGATTACCCTGACCCAGGGGCTGAAACTGCACGAGCCTGATCACGAGGAAGTAGAGGCGGCCAGCCACGATGACCACGGCGCCCTGGACCCGCATGCCTGGTGGGACCCAACCCTGGCCGCAGGCTACGTGCGTAACGTGTACAAGGCCCTGAGCGCCCTGGATCCTGCTGGAAAAGCTCTGTACGCCAAAAACAGTGCAGCGTACCTCAAGCAGCTTTCGGCCGCCGACGCTTATGCCAAAAAGCTGTTCGCCTCTGTGCCACCAGCCAGTCGCCGCATTGTGACCAACCACGAAAGTCTGCATTACCTGGCCGAACGCTATGGCCTGAGGGTGGTTGGCACCGTGATCGCCGGACTGGGCACCGAGCGTGAACCCAGCGCCCGCGAACTGGCCCAGCTGGTGCAGGCCGTGCGCAAAAGCGGCGCGCGGGTGATCTTCACAGAACAGTCGGTCAATACCCGCCTGGCCCAGACCCTGGCCCGCGAATCGGGAGCCCGGATCGCACCTGCCCTGTACACCGACGCTCTGGGTCCCAAAGGCAGTGCCGGCGCCACCTACCTGGGCGCCCTGCGCTTCAACGTCGACACCATCGTGAGTGCCCTGCGCGCGACGCGTTAGGCCACGCGAACGATTTCCACAGCCCTGGCTTGCCCAGGTGGGTATCAATCTGGTACCCTTGCCTTTAGTGTCTCGCGCTTGGTAGGGCGCGCGGCGACCGGGAGGCACCCGGACATGCACGGTCCTTATCCCCCACAGGCTGGGGCATGTCGCAGCCAAATCCCCCACGCATACGGAGCTTTACGGTGAAAACCTACATCCCCAAAAACGATGAGCAGAACTGGGTCGTCGTGGACGCTGCGGGCGTGCCCCTGGGCCGCCTTGCCACGCTGATCGCCAGCCGCATCCGCGGCAAGCACCGCCCCGACTTCACGCCCAACATGATCCAGGGTGACTTCGTGGTGGTGCTGAACGCCGGGAAGGTCGCGCTGACCGGCAACAAGCTGGACGGCAAGGTCTACACCCGCTACACCGGCTACCAGGGCGGTCTGAGAACCGAAACCGCCCGCGAGGCACTGGCCAAGCACCCCGAGCGCGTGATCGAGCACGCCGTGTTCGGCATGCTGCCCAAGGGCCGCCAGGGCCGCTCCATGCACAGTCGCCTGAAGGTGTACGCCGGCGAGACCCACCCCCACATCGCTCAGAAGCCCCAGACGCTCGAGGTCAAATAATGGCGATTCAGCAACCTGAACAGTTCTACGGCACCGGTCGCCGCAAGGCCGCCGTCGCCCGCGTGTTCCTGCGCCCTGGCGAAGGCAAGATCATCGTCAACGGCAAGGAATTCCAGACCTACTTCCGTGGTCTGCTGCGCGCTGTGCACGCCCTGCAGGCGTTCCGTGAAACCGGCACCGCCGGCCGCTACGACGCCGTGATCACGGTCAACGGCGGCGGCCCCACCGGCCAGGCCGACGCGATCAAGCTGGGCATCGCCCGCGCCCTGCTGAAGGTCAACCCTGATTTCCGCGCCCAGATGAAGCCCAAGGGCCTCCTGACCCGCGACCCCCGCGAAGTCGAGCGCAAGAAGTACGGCCTGAAGAAGGCCCGCCGCGCGCCCCAGTTCAGCAAGCGCTGAATCCAGGCTTCCCCTCTGGTCCCTCCCTGGCGGAGGGGCTTTTTTCGTATGTCCGGCATGCCGCCTTGCAGGCTGCGCTACCCTGCCCAGGCACATGAGCCCCTCCCCTCCTATCACCGATCCGGAAATGCTGGCTACCCAGGCGCCAATGACTGTACCCTCTCCGACCGACGCCACCCCACAGGGCGTAACGCTGGTGATTACTGAGCGTGTCCAGCACTCGAAAGTGGAAGGGTACGAGGCGTGGGCCCGGGGGGTGCATGACCTGCTCGCCGGGCATCCGGGCTTTCTGGGGTTGAATGTGCTGCGCGACCGCAGCGGCCCCGTCCCCGAATACATCACCCTGCTGCGCTTCGCCTCACAGGAAGCCCTGGAAGGCTGGCGGCAGTCTCCTGGGTACCAGGCGGCTCTGCGTGACCTGCCCCGCTTTACTGCCTCTGAGGTTCATTACCGCGAGGCGAGTGGACTGGAGGCCTGGTTTGACCGGCCTGCCGGAATTCCGGCGCCCCCACTGTGGAAAAACGTGCTGGTGGGGTTTGTGGGCGTCTATCCGCTGATCTTGCTGTTTACCTGGCTGACCGGATTTTTCACAGGCCACTGGCCCTGGTGGGCGGCCATCCTGCCATCTGCCTTTCTGGCCACACTGTTTCTGAACTGGCCGGTATTGCCGCTGCTCTCACGTGCTCTGCGCCGCTGGCTTTATCCCCGCCGTCAGTAAGTTCACACCAGAGGAAGCGCCAGCAGACACCCGCTGGCGCTTCCCTTATCTTCTTTCGCTACACCCAGGTGCCGTTGATCTCACGGACATGCAGGGTCGTTCCTTCAGCGCTGACGATCAGGACACTGGCCCCTTCGGGGACATCCGGACCGGTGGCCCGCCAGTCACTGTCACCGACTCGCACCCGGCCCACGCCGTTGCGGATGGCGGCAGTGACCACGACCGTGCGGCCCACCAGGCGGCTTGCGCCCCGGTTCATGGTCTCGCCCTCGTCACCCCCAAGGATCAGGCGATTGACATATCGCCGGCCGATCAGGACCGCCACCACGCTCAGCAGGGCGAACAGCAGCAGTTGCAGGGTCACCGGGAGAGGCAGCACGAACACCAACAGGCCCAGCATGAAGGCGGCCATCGCCAGCCAGACAAAGAACACTCCGGGCGCAAACACTTCCAGGATCAGCAGCAGCGCGCCCAGCACCCACCAGTGCCACGACTGGATGCGCTCAAGAGTGGGAAGCCAGTCCATACCGCACCTCAGCCTTTATTCCCGAAAGCTTCCTTGGCGACTTCCGCGATGCCTGCCAGGCTGCCCAGGACGCTGGTCGCCTCGATGGGCAGAATCAGGGTCTTCTGGTTGGGTGCGGTGGCCACGTCCTTCAGGGCGTCCACGTAACGCTGGGCGATGAAGTAGTTGATAGCCTGCACGTTTCCGGCAGCAATGGCCTCGGAGACCATCCGGGTGGCCTCGGCCTCAGCCTGGGCCTGACGCTCGCGGGCCTCGGACTGAAGGAAGGCGGCCTGACGCTGGCCCTCGGCGTTGAGGATCTCGGCCTGCTTCTCGCCCTCGGCTTTCAGGATGGCGGCCTGCCGGAAGCCCTCGGCGTCGAGGATGTTGGCGCGCTTCTCGCGTTCGGCCTTCATCTGACGGGCCATGCTGGCCACCAGATCGGCGGGTGGCTTGATGTCCTTGACCTCAATGCGGGTGACCTTGACTCCCCACGGCTCCGTGGCCTCGTCCACCACGGCCAGCAGCCGGGCATTGATCTGGTCGCGGTTGGACAGCAGTTCGTCGAGATCCATGCTGCCCATCACGGTGCGGATGTTGGTCATGGTGAGGTTCAGGACGGCCTGTTGCAGGTTGCCCACCTCATAGCTGGCCTTGGCCGCATCCAGCACCTGATAGAACACCACGCCGTCTACCGTGACCAGGGCGTTGTCCTTGGTGATCACTTCCTGGCTGGGCACGTCCAGCACCTGTTCCATCATGTTGACCCGCCGCCCGATGCGGTCGATGTAGGGGATGATCAGGTTCAGCCCCGGCTTGAGGCTGCGCTGGAACTTCCCGAAGCGCTCCTGGGTCCATTCAAACCCCTGCGGTACGCTCTTGACCCCAGCCAGCAGCGTCACCATGACCAGCAACACGGCCACGATCACAAATATCGTCACTCCCATACCTTGATCCTCCTGCAAAGTGGTACGCCGGACCTAGTCCAAAGGTTCCCGAAGCCGCAACGTCGGCCAGTCCAATGTCAGGGCACCCAGCAGTCCCAGGTTCTTCCACAGCGCCCGTGGGTCCAGGCCAGCCCCATGAGCCACCAGCAGGCTGATCACGGTGCCGTGCGCGACGATAGCCACCGAATCCTCGGTCTGGCGGCGCATCACGGCCTCCACCGCATTGGCAAAACGGCGCCGGGCATCGTCGGCACTTTCCTCCCCGAAGACCACCTGGGCAGGGTGGTCAAAGAACCGCTCCACGGCAGCCTGAAAGTCTGCAGGGTCCGGATACACGGGCGCGGTGTAGCGTAGATGCTCATGCAGTCCCAGCATGCGGCGGCTGGGAACGCCCAGGGCAGCAGCCAGGCCCTGACCTGTGGAGACCGCCTTGGCCTCCTCGCTGGACACCACCACGTCTGGAACAGGACGCAGCCGTGAAATCAGCCCAGGCAGGCCAGTAAGCGCGCCTTCGGCCAGCTGCCATTCATGCGCCGGAACGCCGGCAAGGATGTAAGGCTGGCCATGCTTGACAAGGTGCAGGGTACGGGGCATATGAACAGGGAAGCACACCTCCGGGTGGCTACCAAGCGCCGGATGGCCCAGGCTTTACGCATGGCACAGGCTCTACACTCGGCTGATGCGGCCATTGGTGGACCTCCGTGCAGTATCTGTCCGGGCAGGTGGTCACACCCTGCTGTCGGACGTGACGCTTCAGGTGCAGCCTGGAGAGGCTGTGCGCCTGTGGGGCCCGAATGGTGGTGGGAAGACCACTCTGCTGCGGCTCCTGGCCGGACAGGTCGCGCCGGCAGCGGGGTCACGGACCTATGGCCTGCGCGGCGAGTTTCAGTACTCGGCGGTGCAGGCGCGCCAGACCCTGGGGGTGGTCGGGCCGGACGCCGAGGCTTTCTACCTGACGCGGGACTGGGCCCAGACCGTTCAGGACGTGCTGCTCTCGGGATTCGAGGGTGACCTGCTTAACCTGTGGGACCCCCGTCCCGCGGCTCTGCGCCGGCTCGATGAGATCAGTGCCCTGACGGGACTGACGTCACTCCTGGACCGTGATTTCCGCACCCTGAGCCACGGGCAGCGCCGCCGGGTAGTGCTGGCCCGGGCCCTGATGCCCTTTCCAGAACTGCTGCTGCTTGACGAATTCACCGACGGCCTGAGCAGCCGGGCGCGCACTGAGTTGGGGGAGGTCCTCACGCAGGTGCACATGTCCGGAGTGGCGGTCGTCCTGGCCACCCACCGCCCAGAAGAGGTACCTGCCCTCTCCTGGCGCAGCGTGCATGTGCGGGGGGGGCAGATGGTGGAACCGCCGGACCCGGGCGAAGCCAGGGCCGCAGACATCACGCTGCTCTCCCCTCCCGGAGAGGCACCTCTGATCACGCTGGACGGCGTTCAGGTCTACCGCAACCGGCACCTCGCCCTGGGACCGGTGTCCTGGACCTGGAAGGAAGGCCAGCACTGGCTGGTGACCGGCGAAAATGGCAGCGGCAAGAGCACCCTGGCCCGTCTGATCGCCGGAGAATTCCATGCGGCCGTTGGTGGCCAGGTCGCCCGGCCCTACCTGAAACGCGACCTGCTAACCGAGCGCCGGCGCAGCGTGGGACTGGTAAGTGCCGAGGTGGGCATCCGGCAACGGCGTGACTGGACCGGCATAGATGTGATCGGCAGCGCTTTTTCCGGCACCGAGGGCTTCAGTGAAGTCCTGAGCCCGTCCGACCGGGCCAGGGTGGAGACAGTGGCGAAACAGCTGGAAGTGACGGAACTGCTGAGCCGCCATACCGACTCCCTTTCGCAGGGTCAGCTCCGGCGCCTGCTGCTGGCCCGCGCCGTGGTCCACAGCCCCAGACTGCTGATTCTGGACGAGGGCCTGGATTTCCTGGACGCTGCCAGCCGCTCCACCTTTCTGGCCCTGCTGCCTGACCTCGCCACAAGCGGCACCCACGTTCTGGTCGTGGCCCACCGTGAGGCGGACGCTCCTGCCGGACTGACCCACCACCTGCACCTCGACCATGGACAGGTGGTATTCAGCCGGCCTCTTCAGGTCCGCTGATCGGCTTCCAGCCGGTCGGCCAGCGTGTGCAGGTAAGCTCCCAGGTCCTCGTGTCTGGGCACCTGCACGTGAGCGTGCCGGGCCAGCAGGGGCAGGGTTCCGACCTGTACCGCGTAGCCAGCCACCTCCAGCATGGCCTCGTCGTTGTCGCTGTCACCGAAAGCCACGGCGTGACTGTGCGGCACCCCCAGCGCGTCGGCAATCAGCGTTAGGGCCGCGCCCTTGTGGGCCCCTTCAGGGGTGATGGTCAGAAACTGCGGATAAGGAGGCTGCGCGCCGGTCAGCACCAGATGCGGGTGGCTCGCGCGCAGCCGGCCGGCCAGCCCTGCCACCTGGGGGTGATAGAAGCCGACCTTCAAAATTCCCTCCCGCGGCGCCTCATGGACCGGCTGGTAGGACCGGGCCAGCATCCAGGGCTCGGGCTCTATGCCTTCCGGAACGTCCACATACAGCCCGTCGGCGGTGAACAGCACCATCCGCGCGTCCTGAAGTTCATGGGCCAGCACCGCTTCCAGGTCTTCCGGGCTGAACCGGACTTCGGTGTGCAGGGAGCCGCCCAGTTCAATCCGTCCCCCATTGTTGGTGGCCACGGCGTCGGGCTGCACCGCCGAGCGGACTGCCCCCGGCGGGGTGTCACGCCCGGTAATAATGGCCAGCCTGACATCCAGGGCGCGCAGGCGGGCCAGGGCACTGACCGTGTCGGCCGGCACCTCACGCCCGGCGTCGGGAATCAGGGTGCCGTCGAGATCAAAGGCCAGCAGCAGGGGGCCTCCGGCAGGAAAGGAAACAGGCGCTCGGGCAGTCATGCGCGGCAGGCTACCAGTCCGTCCGGAGGGTTGCGAGCAGGGCCGGACCGTCACCCGGGGTGGGGACCTGATGTGACGCGCCCTTCAAGGCAGGGAAATCGCCCATCCTGACGAAGGTCCCAGTTCCGCGCAACATGTCCGCTCCACTGAGGCTGCCAACGAACGCGATGACTAGACCGAAGAGGAATCTCAAGGGCAAGGGCGAACTGGGCCGCCGCATACTCTTCGCCAGCAACTTTACCCACCTGCACAGAACGACAAGAAAAACCGCCTGCCACTGGGGCAGACGGTCCGGCCTACTGAAAAGCTTATTCGCCCTAGGCTTCAGGAGCCGCTTCAGCGGCAGGCGCGTCAGCCACAGCCTGCGCGGCAGCCTTGTCCTGCTGGGCGCGGGCAGCGTCCTTCATCACGCGGCTGCGGTCGTTCTTGATGCGGGCTGCCTTGCCACGCAGGTCGCGCAGGTAGTACAGCTTGGCACGGCGCACCTTACCGCGCTCCAGCACAGTGACCTTGGCGATCAGGGGGCTGCTGAAGGGGAACACGCGCTCGACGCCTTCACCGAAGGAGATCTTGCGCACGGTGAAGCTCTTGCGGCTGCCGGTGCCGTTGATGGCGATCACGACGCCTTCAAAGGCCTGGTTGCGGGTGCGGTTACCTTCCACGACCTTGGTTTCCACGCGCACGGTGTCACCGGGGCGGAAGTCAGGTGCGTCGGTCTTGATGTGGGGCTGCTCAACGGCGCGGAGAATGGCGCCACGGTTGACTTTAACGGTGCTCTGCATAGGATCTCCTTTGGTCAGCGGACCGCTCCACGGGGCTCCGGTGTCCCCGGAGGGGGCGTTCTTAACACCTGCGCGGTCCCTAAGAAACCGGGAACCTGCAACCTTGAAAGTATACGTGCACCGGCGAGGCAAGGCAACCACTGTAGTCCGACATGTCACGTTCGGCTCTGTCCTCATTGGCAGGCCGGCAGAGCCAGACCGGAGCATCTTGCTCAGCCGCCGGCCAGCATGGCGCCCCTGACCGGCGGCTATGCCCAATCTGTCCAGACGCGATGAACCGGGAAACCGGGTTTACAGGTCAATCCAGTACCGACGAATTGGCTTCTCGTAAGTGTCCAGCTGAAATCCACCTTCCAGTTCGCCACCATTGGCTTCAATCACGCCGCGTGATCCGTGGTTGTCCACGTCACAGGTCACCAGGACGCGGTCCAGACCCAGTTCGCGCGCGCGGTTCAGCGTCAGCCCCAGAATCAGTGTGCCGTGGCCCTGGCGCCACGCCGAGGGCCAGATCTTGTAGCCGATGTGCCCACCAAGTTCCCGGAGCCGCTCGTTGAGCGTGTGACGCAGGCTGACCCGTCCCAGGTACGTCTGGCCTTCCACCAGCCAGCGCGCCTCGGAGTGCACAAAGCCTTCCGGTAACGGCCTGCCCGGCTCGTAACGGCGCAACCCGGTCAGAAACTGTTCGAAATTACCCTCTAGGCCACTCAAGTCCAGTTGCAGGGTGTCTCCCAGACCACTGGCCCTGGAGTGCGCTTCCCGCACGGCTTCGATAAAGCTTGATCTGTACTTCCAGTCAGGAACCACGAGTTCTGGCATGGCGCAGGTTAGCGACGCGCGGCCGAACCAGCATCTGCCACCTAATCTGTCCACACAAACCGGACATGGTCCACCAGCGCAGGCACGCAGATTCACCACCGCACATGGTCAATCAGGCCTCAAATCGCTCCAGCAGCACGGTGAAATGTGCGCCCGGGGGCGTACAATCGCCCACGTGACGCGAGCGGATTTCGACATTCTGGATCTGGGGGTCATGCCCTACCGCGCAGCCTGGGACCTGCAGAAGCAGCACCATGCCCGCGTCGCGGATGGCGGGCAGCCGACCCTGCTGCTCGTAGAGCATCCGCCAGTGCTTACTCTGGGGCGCAAGGCCCGGGAGGGTGAGAACATCGTGGTGACCCGCGAGTACTTAGCTGCCCAGGGCATTGACGTATTCGAGGTCGAGCGCGGCGGAGACGTCACATATCACGGTCCCGGGCAACTGGTCGCCTACGCGATCTTCCCGGTCGGGCGACGCGTCCGTGACTTTCTGAGGCTGCTTGAACAGAGCGTGGTGGAGGCCCTCGGTACCCTGGGGCTCCCGGACGCCCGGCCCAACCCGGGCTACGCGGGCGTATACCTGCAGGACCGTGAGATCAACGGCCTGGAGCGTCACCAGAAGATCTGCAGTATCGGAGTGGCGGTTAAACAGCACGTGGCCCTGCACGGCATCGGTCTCAACGTCAACACCAATCTGGACCATTTCAACCTGATCGTGCCCTGCGGCCTGACCGATACCCAGATGACCAGCGTGCAGCGCGAGTACGACCTGCGCGGCCTCAGTGGCGCTGCCGACATGAGGGCTGCAAAACAGGCACTCGCGGACGCCTTTGTACGCACCTTCCAGACGTATGATTGGAGCCTGCCGGCACCCGCCGGGGCGGGGAGTTAAGTTATGACCCAGCAAGAACCCAAATTCATCAAGAACGGCATCTACCGCAAAGACAGCGTACCGGTGCGCGAAAAGAAGCCTGAATGGCTCAAGGTCACCATTCCCACCGGCCAGGTGTACGGCGAAGTCCGCAAGATCGTCAAGGAGCACCGCCTGCACACCGTGTGCGAGGAAGCGATGTGTCCGAACATCGGTGAGTGCTGGTCCCGGGGCACAGCGACCTTCATGCTGATGGGGCATATCTGCACCCGCGCCTGCCGCTTCTGCGCGGTAGATACCGGCAATCCCATGGGCAGGCTGGACCTGGACGAGCCCCAGGGTGTGGCCCAGAGCGTTCAGCTGATGGGCCTGAAGTACGTCGTGCTGACCAGCGTGGACCGCGACGATCTGCCGGACGGCGGCGCCTACCACTTCGCCAAGACGGTGCAGGCCATCAAGCGCCTGAATTCTGGGACACGGGTCGAGGCGCTGACGCCCGACTTTGGGGGCAATACCCACTGCGTGGATCTGGTCCTGGACAGCGGCGTCGACACCTACGCCCAGAACCTGGAGACGGTGCGCCGCCTGACCCACCCTGTACGCGACATCCGAGCCGACTACGATCAGACGCTGGCTGTGCTGGCGCATGCCAAGCAGGCACGTCCGGACGTGATCACCAAAACCAGCATCATGCTGGGGCTGGGCGAGACCCGCGAGGAAATCAGTGAGGCCATGCGCGATTGCCGCGCCGCAGGCGTGGACGTTTTGACCTTCGGGCAGTACCTGCGGCCGACCATGCATCACCTGCCGGTGGAACGCTACGTCTCCCCTGCCGAGTTCGACGAAATCCGCGAGGAAGGCATGCTTCTGGGTTTCATGGAAGTTGTTGCCGGCCCCCTGGTGCGCAGCAGCTACAAGGCCGAGCAGATCGTGATGGACAAGCCGGGCAATCTGCCCGAGCATCTGGCTCACCTGGATGCCGGCAGCGAACTCAGCCTGATCTGAATACAGCGAGCAGTCGCGGCCAGGATAACAATCCTGGCCGCTTTGCTTTGGGTCCCGAAAATTTTGATTCCGCACTCGCATTATCACCTCGTGGCGGGTATGCTCCCTGGGTGCTTGGCGTGCAGAACCTCACCGTCCGCTACGGAACGCACGTCGCGCTACAGGACGCGACGGTACGCTTCGAGGCAGGGTCCTTCAGTGCCATCATCGGGCCTAACGGAGCTGGTAAAAGTACCCTTCTCAAAACCCTGGTGGGCCTGCTGCCTGACACAGATGGCCGGGTGACCTTTGACGAGGGCCATTCCGCCCGTCAGTGCATTTCCTATGTGCCGCAGCAGCAGACGCTGGACTGGGGTTTTCCGGTCACGGTGTGGGACGTCGCCATGATGGGCCGCACCGGACGGCTGGGCTGGCTGCGCTGGCCTTCGAAACGGGACCGCCAGCTGGTCGAGGACGCCCTGAAGGAAACGGGCGTCTATGAACTGCGCCACCGGCATATCGGGGCGTTGTCCGGAGGTCAGCGTCAGCGCGTGCTGCTGGCCCGTATGCTGGCGCGCCAGGGGCACCTGCTGCTGCTGGACGAGCCGCTGACCGGAGTGGACAGTGCCACCCAGGAACAGCTGATGGCCCTGTTGAAAGCGCAGGCGGCCAAGGGCCGTGCAGTGGTCATGGTGACCCACGACCTGGAGCAGGCCCGGCGCTGGTGCGATCACCTGCTCCTGATCAACCGCCGCATCATTGCCGACGGCTCGCCGGAGCAGGTCTACACTCCGGCCAACATCGAGGCCACCTTCAGCACCAGTCACCTGGGCCATACCCACGCGGAAGCCTGAACGTGGACTGGCTGACCGACCCCCTGCAATTCGATTTCTTCCGGCGTGCGCTCGCGGCCGTGGGGCTGGTCAGTGTGCTGTGTGCTCTGGTGGGTGCCTGGGTGGTGCTGCGCGGGCTGAGCTACATCGGGGACGCCATGAGTCATGCGGTGTTTCCAGGAATCGTCGCCGCCTTCCTGATAAAAGGCAATCTGCTGGTAGGCGCGCTGCTGGCCGCCGTTCTCACGGCACTGGGAATCGGCGTGGTCAGTCAGCGCAGCGGGCTGAAACAGGACAGTGCCATTGGCATCGTGTTCGTGGGGATGTTCGCTCTGGGGGTGGTGACGCTCTCCCGCGCACCAAGCTTTACCACCGACCTGAGCAATTTCCTGATCGGCAACCCGCTGGGCGTAACCCCAGCCGACCTCTGGGGCGCCCTGCTGGTCACAGCGCTGGTCGGCGGCCTGCTGACCGCCATTCAAAAGGAACTGCTGCTGGCCAGTTTTGATCCAACTGAAGCACGCGCCATTGGCTTGCCGGTCCGGCCACTGGAAAGCCTGCTGCTGATCCTGATCGGTCTGGTCGTCGTCCTGACTGTGCAACTGGTCGGCACCACCCTGAGCGTGAGCCTGCTGATCACGTCAAGCGCCGCCGCGCGATTGCTGGCCCGCAGCCTGAAAAAGATGATCCTGCTGGCAGCTCTGCTGGGCGTTGTGGGCGGCATTACCGGGCTCTACCTCAGCTATTTCCTGGACACCGCGCCGGGCGCGACGATTGTGCTGGTCAACACGGCACTGTTCCTGCTGGCCCTGACCTTCCGCCGCCGCGAGTAGGAGAGTTCCAGAGGCTCAGGGCACGTCTCAGAAAGCACAGAGCCCCCGGTGGGGACTGCTCCACGCATCTGGGCGCGCCTGACTGGCATGAGAGCCCCTGATGTGCAGGATGGCTGAACAACTGACATGAGTACCGCCTCCTAGCAATGCGATGTTGTTCCACCAGATGGTGTCTCATCCTGATGGAACTGGCTCAGGGATGGCCAGTTTTCAGATTGGTCCTCTGCCCCCAACTTTTCTTATGCCGTCAGGCGGCACCAGATCTAGGAACTTCTGCCGCGTCTGTGAATTCTGTGCAAAAAAAGGAGCGACGGAATTGTCCGTCACCCCACTGGTCCTCACTGACGCTCAGTCGTATTCGACGGCCAGAATCTCGAAGCGAGATGTTCCTTTCGGCAACTGCACACTCACACTTTCACCCGCGTGCTTCCCGGCCAGCGCCTTGCCGATGGGGCTGGCGTCACTGATCTTTCCTTTCAGGATGTCGACCTCATAGGTACCCACCAGTTCAAACTGATGCTCCTTGCCTTTGTCATCCTTCACCCTGATCCTGGCACCAAGGCCCGCGCCCCCGCCGGCATCTTCGGCAATGATCTGTGCGTGCTCGAGCTGGTACTCGATTTCTGCGATGCGCGCCTCGTTCTCACTCTGCTGCATACGCGCTTCGTCATAAGCTGCACTTTCCCGCAGGTCCCCGTCGGCGATGGCCTGGCCCATGTACTCGCTGATCTGTTCGCGGCGGGTGGTCTTAAGATGGTCCAGCGTCTCTTTCAGCTTGTCGTAACCGCGTTGGGTCATGGTGGGGCGGGGCTTGGTCATAGACAGTCAAGTATAGTCTTCGCCTCAAGCAATTGCTCTTCATGTGAGGCAGATTCCGGCACAATTACGGGTATTCCTGTCATCAGGATAGATCGAACCCCGATTCGGCAGGCACTCAGGGGACTCGTCGCGGGCTCCCGGGTTGCGGGGGCCCCGCTCCGGGTGCTGCCGCCGCTTAGAGTCCATGTATGTAGACGCTTTGAAAGCCCGGCAACAGCGTGATAAGACCACGGCTGCCACAGCGTCTTGGAGTCACAAGATCAACACCAGTGGTTTGTCAGGTGGCAGGTCGGTGCTGCACCATTCTCCGGCACAACGAAGCGCTCCCGGATTGACAGGATGCCTGACTCAGGGCGAAGTGACGCCCGACAAACCGTTCAGCATGTGCCATCCGGGCACACCTGCCGGCCCTCCACTCAGCGGCTGTCGTTCCCGATACCCAGGTTTTCAATAATGGCTTCCTGACTCTGTTTCTGGCTGTCCTTGACCTCCACAGCCACCTGTCCGCCCCCATCCAGATCCATCACAAAGGCGTCCCCTTCCAGGCGTACCCGAGACAGAATCTGCTCTTCGCCCGCTTCGCGCATGCTGGCCCGCAGTTCGACAAACCGGCGCAGGGGCGTGCGGATGACTTTCGGCGCCAGGATCTCCTCCACCTGAAAAATCCCACCTGAGTTGTTCATGGTCACGTTGATCAGCACTGGCTTGCTCTGCCCACGCTCGATCACGACCTCATCGACAGCCAGAGCGCTGATGCTGTGAATATCGACGCTGCCCAGCGAGAAGGCCTTACGTCCACGACCCTTGGTGATGTCCGTGCCGTCAGCCACCGCCGTGATGCCGCCCTCGATGGTCAGAGGCACCGGGTTCAGGTCGTGGCAGTTGATACAGCTCAGAATGAACGAGCGCACTTTGGTGCGCTTGAAAGGATCCGGATAGAGCGGCGCCATGATCCGGTCGATGATCGGAAGGGCCAGCCGGACCCCATGCTCCTCGTGGGCCACCCGGTGAACCTGATTCCCGATGTCGTGCAGCATGGTGCCCAGGATGACGACCAGATGAACGTCATCGGCGTCGCCAATCCCTGAATCCATCAGATCAGGTTTAACGCCTCCCTCAAGCAGCAATTCCGTAATGGCCAGACTGGCCGCGCCGGTGATGAAGGCATGAACGCGGCCGTGGTCGTTGTAGCCCAGCTTGCGCATGGTGATGTAGTTGGCCATGTCCCAGTGGGCCAGCGCCTCAGGATCATTGTGCAGGGCGGCGAAAGCCGCCATCGCGCGCGGATATGCCCTGAGATCGGTGCGAATGGCCTGACTCGCTTCCTCAATCAGCTTGGCGCGTGGTGTGGCGTACTCCACCACGCGCTGTGCGCCCTCGGGCTCCGGAGCTGCCGCATCAGCCTGGAGTCCGACGTCGCTGACATTTCCGTCCTCGACGCTGAGGCGGAACTTCTGCCCACCTTCGAGCGGTATGCGCTCTTCGTCACTCACCCTTGAACTCCGGGCGGCGCTTGCCCAGGAAGGCGGCGGTCCCCTCCTTGAAATCCTGCGTGGACATGGCCATACCAAACAGATCTGCCTCGACTTCCAGCCCGCCTTCCAGCGAGGCGTCCATGCCCCGGCGCACAGCTTCCTTGACCAGAGACAGGGCGATGGGTCCGTGGCGCAGCATGGTCTCGGCAATTTCGCGGGCTTTGCTCAGGGCATTGTCCGCCACGTAATTCACCAGACCCAGTTGCAATGCCTCCTCAGCGCCCACCTGACGCGCAGTCAGCATCAGGTCCAGTGCCCGGCCGACCCCGATCAGGCGAGAGAGCCGCTGCGTGCCGCCGTAACCTGGCAACAGCCCCAGCGTCACTTCAGGCAGGCCCAGGCGTGCTCCAGCCGACGCGACGCGGATGTCACAGGCCAATGCAAGTTCGAGCCCGCCACCAAGTGCGTACCCATTGATCGCGGCAATGACCGGAATGGGTAGGCTGCTCAGCTGATGCATCACGTCCTGACCCGCCAGTGAGGCTTCACGGCCGGCGTAGACACCGTCCAGAGCGGCGAGTTCCGTTATGTCAGCCCCAGCAACGAATGCCTTGTCTCCGGCACCAGTGACGATCAGCGCACCGATTTCGGCATTGTCCATAATCAGGTCGATGGCTTCGCTGATTTCACCGAATGTCTGTGCACTCAGGGCGTTGAGCGCTTTGGGCCGGTTGACCGACAGGACCGCCAGCGGACCGTGCTGGTCAATCTGGATGGTTTCGAATTCATGTTCATCGAGATATGTCATGGCCTCATCCTGACACGTCTTTTTCGCGTCCCATATCTGGAAGCATACGCAAACAGCGCTTAGGCCTGTCATTGACGGCTGTCCGGTGTAGGAGGGCTTCGCAGTGCGCGTAGCGCAAGGCGAGTCACATCCTCTGCCTGAGATGAGACCAGAACACACAGTCAGGAGGTCGCTAGTCCATCAATCACCACGCTGCCAAATGCCTCATCTCAGATGGACTGATGATGAGAGTGTGCCAGGAAACCCGGGAAGCCCGAACCTGATGCTCAACTGCGGCAAGTCCGAAGATCATATTCATGAGTTCTCACTCATGAGGAAGAAACATAAACCCTTCCTGGTGTTTCACATAATTACGCTGAAAGATACTTTCCTGACAGCACCAAATCCCCACATCCAAAAGCGGTCTTTCTCATAAGATATCCATTTAGAGGTTCTTTCAAGCAGGATTGCGAATCCTCATCCAAAAATAAATATGTCTTGGCATCACAATTCACAAGACCCTCACTGAGCCTGCCTACGTTGGCTGTAGGAAAACGGGAAGGCAGTTACAAACCACCCGTGCCGCTTCAAAGGAGAAACCATGCGCAAGTCCATGATGTTCGCATCCACCGTCGCTCTGATTATCGGCGCCGCTGGCGCACAGACCACCACGACCACCACCACGACCACGGCCGCCACTGCGACCCAGGTGACCCTCAATGACGTGCCCGCCGGGCACTGGGCGAAAGACGCTGTTGACCGTATTGTGCAGTGTGGCCTGATCCAGGGCTTCCCGGATGGCACTTTCCGCGGCAACGAAAACCTGACCCGTTATCAGGCTGCCCTGATCTTCTACCGTCTGCTGCAGACCGGCACGCTCAGCAACTGTGGGCTGAGCCAGACCGACATGACCGTCGTTGCCCGCGGCATGGCAGAAGTCAGCACTGAACTGGCTGCCATTGCCAACCGCGTAACCGACCTCGAGCGTCTGAACGCTGAGCAGCAGGCCCGTATTACGGCCCTGGAAGAACGCATCAACGCCATGGGCACCGGTGGAGCTGATGTCGCCGCCCTGAACGCCCGCATCGACGCGCTGGAAGCTGCTATCCGCAACATTCCTGCTGGCCCCGCTGGTCCTGCTGGTCCTGCTGGCCCCGCTGGTCCTGCTGGCCCCGCCGGTCCTGCTGGCCCCGCCGGCACCAGCGCCACCGTGGTAACGCCCCCTCCCGCACCTGCCCAGACGACCACTGTGGTCATCGGTGAGCCCGTAGTCAACGAGCCTGTTCGCAGCAATCTGTACGCTGGTATCAGCGTGGGCGCTGCAGGTACCAGCACTGACATTCCCTGCTACCAGGGGAATGCCTCTTCTGGCCGGACCACCAGCTACTGCGTAGCGGCCGGCGCCATGATCGGCAGCAAGAACATCCTGGGTCCCGTAGGCGCGCGCGTTGCGGCCGAATACGCTCCTGGCAAGAACGGGTTCAATGCCGATGTCACCGCCACTTACCACCTGGAAACCGGCAGTGCCATCACTCCTTACGTGGGCGCTGGTCTGGGTCTCAGCAGCAGCACTGGCCGTACCCGAAACGCCAACGGCACCGTTACCGGCTTTGCTGGTAACGCCACCGATACCTACGTGAACGTGCTGGCTGGTGTGGACTTCAACATCACTGACAGCATCGCTGCTTATGTGGAAGGCAATGGCCGCTACTACATGACCAACAACGGCACCGGCACCGGTCTGGCGAACACCGCCCGTAACGGCTTCAATGTCGCTGGCAAGGTCGGCCTGAAGTTCTTCTTCTAAACCCTGTCGTACTGGAGGGCCCCTTGATGGGGCCTTTCTTCGTTTTTTGCTGCGGGCGAAGGCGTAGACTGACTTGATGCGGCTCCTATCCTTTATTCAGGTACTGCTGCTGCTGGGCCTGACGGCCTACGTCCTGTTGGTGTCGTTGGAAAATCCAGCCCTGGTCCGCTTGCCCCTCCCGGGAGGCCGTGCCGAGCTGTCCCTCAGCCTGGGAATTGCAGTCGGGGGCTTTCTGCTGCTGGGCGGGGTGTATACCGCATTTCTGGTCCTGCCCATCTGGTGGCGCGAACGCCAGCGCCGCCAGCACGAAAGGCGACTGCGCCAGGAGCTTGAACGGCGCCTGGCCGACACCCTGCAGGCCCGGCTGGGGGCTGTGGGTGCTCCACCTGCACTGCTTCGCCAGAATCAGGAGGGAAGTCCGTGAGTCGCGGTGATCTTACAAAGACACAGTGGCTGCTTGCCCGACCGGCCAGTCGTGAGGCACTGCTGGAGACCATGCGCACCTGGGGCGTTTCTCCCCCGCTGGCGCAGGTGCTCTACGGGCGTGGTCTGACGCCTGCACTGCTGGACCCCCCACTTGTCCTGACGCCCAACCCAGCCCTGCGCGAGGCTGCCGGGCGCCTGGTTCAGGCGATCAAGGCATGCAAACGCATCCGGATCCACGGCGACTATGACGCGGATGGAGTCACCGCGACAGCGGTTCTGGTTCTGGGACTGAGGGCGCTGGGGGCAGACGTTCATGGCTTTATTCCGCACCGTCTGAACGAAGGGTATGGACTGCACCCCGACAAGATCGAAGAACACGCTGCCTCCTGCGATGTGCTGGTCACCGTGGACTGCGGTGTGACGAACCTGGAGGAGGTGCGGGAGCTCGTGGCAAGGGGCGTGGACGTGATGGTCACGGACCACCATGCACCCGGCCCGGACTTTCCCACTGCTCTGGTGGTCCACCCGCACCTCACGGATAATTACCAGCCGGATCTGCACAATCTGACGGGCGCCGGCGTGGCCTATCACCTGTTGTGGGCCATTCATCAGGTGCTTGAGCTTCCCGCTCCACAGGAACTGAGCGCCCTGGCGACCCTGGGAACGGTGGCAGACGTTGCCCCTCTGATTGGCGAGAACAGGGCGCTGGTCCGCGCTGGACTGCAGGCGATGGCCAGCACGGACCAGCCGGGCTTACGCGCGTTGCTGGATGCTGGACGTGTCGCGCGCCCGACTGCCCGTGATGTGGCGTTTATCCTGGCGCCCCGAATCAACGCGGCGGGACGAATGGGAGAGGCCGATGTGGCACTGGACCTGCTGACGACCGGCAGCACCCATGACGCGCGGCGCCTGGCGGAATACCTGGAAATCCGGAATCTGGAACGCCGCAAGCTGCAGGATGTGATGTTCGACCAGGCCCTGGCCATCGCGGACCCGTCGCATCCGGCCCTGGTCGTCACGCACCCGGAGTGGCACGCCGGGGTGATGGGCATCGTGGCCAGCAAACTGCTCGAGACGTATCACAAACCAGTGTTCATCATTGCCCAGGGCAAGGGCTCCGTGCGCAGCACGCCTGGAATCAGCGCGGTGGAGGGCCTGCGCTACAGTGCGGATCTGCTCAAACGGTTTGGGGGACACCCTGGCGCGGCGGGGTTCTCAATCCATGAAGAGCACGTCGACGCCTTTCAGAACCGGATTCATACCTTCGCCCGGCAGTTTCCGGTGCCCCGCCCACAGGTCCGGCTGGACGCCCCCCTGCCGACGCTGGGCGCGACGCTGGACCTGCTGACCGAAGCAGCGGCCTTCGAGCCGTTCGGCCAGGGTCACACTCCCCCTCTGTGGCATGTCCGAGACGTCCTGGCCGAAACCCGGCTGGTGGGCAAACGGGGCGACAGCCTGCAGTTCAAGGTGGGGCCATTGCGGGGGATCAAGTACGGAGAACGGGACGCCACTTCCGGCGAGCGTGACCTGGCCACGCACCTGACGGCCAGCGAGTGGCGAGGTCAGACACGGCTGGAATATCACGGGCAGGCTCTGCGCTCGCCTCAGGCCCTGCAACTGGAAGGAGCGGACATTCCAGGACCGCATCTGGCACGCCTGAACCCTAAGGCGGCAATGGAGCATCTGCGTGCTGGGGCCAGTGCTTTTGCAGACGGCGCGGTTGCGGCCTATCTGCGCGACAACGTGCCTGGGCTGACCCTGGTTCAGCCGGGCGAGGCCCACCCTGGTGGCGAGCTGATTCTGTATGCCCTGCCGTCTGAGGCGGACCTGCGGCGCTGGTTGGACGCAGGCAGGGTGGCCTTTGCCTTCGGACCCAAGACCCTGGCCGAACTGGAGGGCAGCCTGACCCGCCACCATCTGTCTCCCCCTCAGGTGACCCCTCTGACGGGCACGGACTCTGCTCAGATGCAGTGGGCTGCCGACGCCTACCGCAACTGGCAATGGGCCCACCACCACCGCACGCTCGATGATGCCGGCTGGACTGCCAGTGTGTATGCCATGCTGGGCCTGCCGGTCCCCGAAGCAGCGTTATTGGGTGTTGAAAACTCAGTACAGCCGGAAACTGTGTCTGCCTGAGCACACTCTTACGACACCACCGGACCCAGAACCAATCTTCAGGAATGGCGACACCAGCAGAAAACTACACTGTCACCAGAGACGAATCACAGCTCATGGGCGTGAATGACGGTTACGAACGCTCTTCGGTTGCACAGCCAGTGCCGGTGCATATTTGCCCGTGAGAGTTCTCAGACCTGCCAGCAGGCTCTTCTGCAGGCAGCGTCTTTCCTGGTCGTATCCCGACACCGTTCTGCTGCAGGTTTTCAGACAGAGCCCAGCTTGCCAGCCTGCCTTTCAGCGGTCATCAAGGTCATCGTCATCGCTGGCATCGAAAACTTCTTCAAGCTCCGCGTCTTCCCCGTCATCCTGCCAGCCACCGACCACGTCGGTGCGGCGCAGGTCATCCCGGCCCGCGTTGAAGTTCAGCCGGTCACTGTCCTCGCCGCTCAGAACCGCCTGTGCCAGCCCCAGGACCGCCGGGTCTGCGGGGTCAGTGTTGTAGCGCTCTGCCAGGTAGGCGGCGACCCACGCCCCGAAGTACCACAAGGCCAGTTGAGCGGCATAGCTGCTGGCGGCTCCTTCCAGGTAAGCCACATGAATCACTTCATCGACGCGGGTTTCCAGGATTTCACGTGTCAGGAGCAGGGCGGGGTCGGGATCACCCAGGAGCACCGCGACCTTGGCGTCGCCCTTCTCATGCTGCGCTTCGAAGGCACTGCTGACCACCGGCAGAGGGTCACCCAGAACCGGAATCGCCAGGGTTTTGCCCACGCGGGCCAGCAGGGCCTGCCAGGCATGCGGCAGCGCATCGGCATCCGGCGCCGCGAGCAGCAGCGGCATACGCCCCCACAGACTCCAGGCAAGGTCACGGGCGGGGTTGCCCTCTTCAATATGGGGCGCGCAGCGGGCGGCAAGATCGGTCATCAGGCTGTCGGCCGCCTGCGCCTGATCCCCGTGGCCGGTGGCGTGCGCGACATACTGGGCGAAATGGTAGGTGGAGAGCGGGCCGCCAGGCACCAGCACGTCAATTTCGCCTGGCGCCCCCCCGGTGCTGACGCGGCGTGTGCTCGCGCCGGCCACCTCGGCCAAGTCGCCGTAATCGGTGGCCGCGGCCTGGGCGTCAGGGCTACTCAGCACCAGCTGGGTACCACTGCGCGCCAGGACCTGCGGCGCAAAACCCTGGGTCAGGTGGGCGGCCAGTGTGCCCTCGCCTACCCCGACTACAGCGTGGGGGGCCTCTTCCGGGCGGGTGGGGCCGGCGTAGCTGCCGGGCAGAGCCAGCAGCAGGGACAGCAGGGGCGACGAAGTGCTCATGCGCCCAGGGTAACGCCCCGGCTGCAAACCCGGGCCCGGACAACAGGGGAATTGCGGCCCAGTGGTCATTTTTGCTTCACGCTGCTTTAACCTGACATGCTAGACTTCTGCGCGTGCGCTTCCGGACAACCCCCCCATGCGCGGGACAACAAAACGCCACCCCGTGGGGTGGCGTGTGGTGTGGTGCACTCGACTGGACTCGAACCAGTGGCCTTTGGCTCCGGAGGCCAACGCTCTATCCACCTGAGCTACGAGTGCAAAGCTCCGGTAACCTAGCACTTCGCCCCAAGGAGATCAAGTGAAGAAAAAGAAGGTCGTGAACGGTCTGTTGATCGTTCTGGCATTACTGCTCGTGGTAGGCATGGCCTACCAGTTCACCCCGTCGCTGGGATCGCTGTTCAGTTCACAGAACAAGGGCACCCCTGCCCTGGTCGTGAACGGCCGGACCGTCACTGCCGAGGAGCTCGACGCCGTGCGCCGCAGCAACCCGGTTCTGTCCAGCACCGACACCGGTATCCTGGGCGACGACTTCAAAACCTTTACCGTGACCCAGAAGGTCCGGCAGGTCCTGGTGGCCCAGGCGGCCAGCGATATCAAGGTCAGCCGCGACGATGTCAGCGCCGAAGTCAAGAAGATCCGCGAGGCCAACAACCTCACCGACAACAAAGCCTGGACCGACGCGCTTCAGGGCGTGGGCCTGACCGACGCCACCTACCGCGCGCAGTTGCGTGAGCAGCTGGCGGTCAACCGCAAGATCGAGGAACTGCGCAAGGCGGTGCCGGCCGCCACCGAGGCTGAAGCCAAGCTGCATTACGACCTCAACCCCGAGAAATTCCAGAGTGAGGCCCGCATCGTGGGCCGGCAGATTGTGGTGGCCAAGGAAGCCAAGGCCAAGGAACTGCTCGCCCAGATCCGTGGCGGCGCCGACTTTGCTGCCGTGGCCAAGGCCAACAGCACCGAGTTCGCTGACCGTGGCGGCTCGCTGGGCCCTATCGAGAACGGCAAGCCGCGCCCCGTGGCGCAGGTGGCCCTGCCCGCCGAGGTGGGAGCCGCGGCCTTTGCCCTGACCAAGGGTGGCGTAACGGACGTGGTGGCCAGCGGCGACAAGTTCTACATCGTCAAGGTCGAGCAGTATCTCGCGCCGGCCACCAAGCCCTTTGCTGAGGCCAAGGCGGACGCCGTCACGGCCGTCAACGAGCAGAAGAAGAACGCGGCCCTGGAGGAGTGGGTGGAGGGCCTGGAGAAAGGCGTCAAGATCGAGGTCAAGGACCCCAACTGGCGCACCGTCAACCCCACCGTGGCGACTGTCGGCGGTCAGAACGTCCGCCACTCTGACGTGATCGGACAGGTTGTGGGCAATGAACAGTTCGGGCAGCTGCTGCAGCAGGTCCCCGGGGATCAGGCGGCGCAGCTGGTCAACGGCATGCTCAAGCCCCAGGTGACCCAGCAGCTGATTTCCAGCTACGCGGCACCTCAGATTGCCCGCTCCCTGAAGCTGCCCGTCACCGGCACGCGCCAGGAGAAGGCAGCGGCCATCGCAGCCTACGGCTCGCGGAACGTCAAGGTCACAGACGCCGACGTGCAGGCCTTCTATGCCCAGAACCGGGCCCAGTTCGAGAGCCCGGCCACTGCCACGGTGGACGAGGCCAGCTTCAAGGACCGCAGCAAGGCACTGGTTTTTCGCAACAGCTGGAATGGTCAGGGCAGCTTTGCCTCGGCGGCCAGCAAGCAGGGAGGCACCGTCAGCGAGCGCGGCAGCGTGACCGCTGGTGACGGCAAGCTGGGTCAGGAGCTCAATGCCGCCGTGTTCAGCGCCCGCAACCTGAAGAGCGCCGGGGAAGGCAGCCTGAGTGACGTGATCAAGGTCGGCGAGCGCTACAGCGTGGCGTACGTGACGGACCTGAAGCCGGCCGCCACCCAGCCGCTGAGCGCCGTGCGTGACCAGATCGAATCCCAGGTGCTGGCCACCAAGCGCAATGCTGCTGGTCAGGAATTCCTGGCCAAGCAGGTGGCGAACCTGAACCCGACTGACAAGCTCAAGGAGGTCCTGGCGGCCCAGGAGAAGCGTGTGGCTGCCGCCGCCCCCAAGGCAGCTCCCAAGACCGACAGCAGCGCTCCCGGAACCGGGACGCCCGGAACAACCCCGGCAACAGGGTCGGACAGCGAGGCGCCTCCAGCCGAGAAGTAAGCACCTGCATTCCCCAGGCGGTCTCCCTTACCGGAGACCGCTTTTGTGTGGGTCCGGGCCGCTAGAATCCTGGGGTTATGCCACGCGTGTTTTCAGGAATCCAGCCGACCGGCGAGCCCCACATCGGCAACTACTTCGGGGCCATGCAGAACTATGTCAAGCTGGGCAACCTGTACGGCAAGAACAGCATCTACTGCGTGGTGGACCTGCACGCCCTGACCAGCCCTACGTCCTTTGACCGTGAACTGCTCTCCCAGCGGACCTTCGAGATGGCGCTGGCCAATTTTGCCGTGGGCCTCGACCCGCAGCAAGTGACGTTTTTCGTGCAGTCACACGTGCCGGAGCACCAGGAACTCAGCTGGATCTTTACCAACATCACGCCAGTGGGTGACCTCGAGCGCATGACCCAGTACAAGGACAAGACCGAGAAGCTTGAGAGCATCCCGGCCGGACTGCTGATGTACCCGGTGCTGATGGCCGCCGACATCCTGCTGTACAAGGCCGACACTGTGCCGGTGGGCGAGGACCAGACCCAGCACATCGAACTGACCCGCGAGATCGCCAGGAAGTTTAACCATGCGTTCGGCGAGACCTTCCCCGAGCCCAAGGCGGAATACAACCGCCAGGCCCTGCGCATTCCGGGTGTGGACGGCAACGGCAAGATGGGCAAAAGCAAGGGCGAGAGCAGCACCATCGGCCTGCTGGAGCCGCTGGACAGCATCTGGCAGAAGCTGCGGGTCGCGCCGACGGACCCGGCACGTGTGCGACGCACCGATCCTGGTGACCCCGACAAGTGCCTGATTGGCGACTACCACAAGCTGTTTTCCGACCTGCCCACCATTGACCTGGTGTATCAGGGCTGCCGCACGGCCGGGATCGGCTGCGTTGACTGCAAGAAGCTGCTGCTGCAGAGCATGACCGGGCACCTGACGCCCATTCAGGAGCGGGCCCAGGAACTGCGCGGCGATCCGGATTACGTGCGTGACGCGCTGGCCCAGGGAGCGCGTGAGGCGCGGGCCATCGCCGCACCCATTATGGAAGAGGTGCGCACGAAGGTCGGCTTCCTGAAACTCTGATGCACCTGCTCCTGACGGCGCCTCCGCCGGTCCCCGTCACTTCAGGCTCCGGATTTACCGTGCGCCTGGACGCCTTCGAGGGCAGCCTGAGTGAGCTTGCCAGTGCGCTGCGCATGGGCCGCCTCATCCCTTCCGAGGTGCCGTTGCTGCGGCTGACGCGTGAGGTGCTGGCCTGGGTTCAGGAGGTCACCGGGCAGAATCCGGCCTCGTTCGCCGAAACCCATCCGGACCTGCTGCCGACCCTGGCGAACGTGATAGCGCTGAAAGCCCGCCTGCTGCTGCCACAGCCAGAGCCGGACCCGGACAACGACCCTTTCGAAGACGCGCCCGACGACCCCTTGGACGACCTGCTGCAGGGAGTGGAGGCACTGGCGCAGCTCGACGCCCTGGTGGGCTTCCTGGCGGTAAGGCGGCGGGAGCGCGAGGGCATCATGCCCGCCCGGCCCGCCCCACTGAACCTGCCTCGCCGTGAGCGCAAACGCAACCCACAGGGCAGCCTGGCCAGACTGGTCAAAGCGGCCCAGAATGCGGTCCGGCAGGTTGAGGTGCCACTGCTGGCCCGTGACCGCCTGACCCTGGCGGACGCACTGGGGGCCCTGAAGGCCTTCGGTGAGCGGCTGCGCACTTTCACCTTCCGGGGGATTCCGGCGCAGGACTGGGGCGAGCAGACCACCTACTTTGCGGCCCTGCTGGAAGGGGTCAAGGAAGGCACCTTCAGCGTGCAGCAGGATGAATGCTACGGGGACATTCAGGTGGTGGCCCGGCTGGCGGAGGAGTAACTGCAAAGAGGGCAGCACGAGTCCGCCCCCTTTGCAGCTATCCGCAGGTTCAGGTGTCAGGCAGACCCAGCATCAGATTGAGGTTCTGCACGGCCGCGCCACCTGCACCTTTCCCCAGGTTGTCCAGCCGGGCCACCAGCAGGGCGCGTTCGCCATCCTGACTGGCATACACGAACAGCTCCAGATCATTGGTGCCGTTCAGCGTCTGGGGATCGAGAATCTCCGGATTGGCGTCCATGGAGGCTACACGCACGTACTTCTGTCCGGCGTAGTGAGCGGCCAGAGCCCCATGAAATGTCTGGGCGGACACACCCAGATCGCCCAGATGCAGCGGAATGGTGACCGTCATGCCCTGAGCCCAGGCGCCGACGTTCGGCGTGAAGATGGGGGTGCGGCTCAGCCCTCCGTAACGCATGGTTTCCGGGATGTGCTTGTGGCCCAGCCCCAGCGCGTAGCTCAGGAACGGTCCGCGCATGGGGTGAGCTTCTCCCTTCTCGTGGGCGTCCACCAGGGCCCGCCCGCCTCCGGTGTAGCCGCTGTAGCCCTGAATACTCACGCGGAAGTCAGCCGGCAGCAGACCCGCCGTGGTCAGCGGGGCAAGCAGTGCGATGGCGCCGGTGGAATAGCAGCCGGGATTGGCAACGTACCGTGCGGCCCGGATCCGGTCTGGTTGCCGTGCCTCCAGTTCGGGAAATCCGAAGACCCATTCGGGGTGGACGCGGTGCGCTGTGCTGGCGTCGAGCAGCCGGGCAGCAGGATTGGTGGTCAGGACCACCGCTTCGCGCGCCGCATCGTCGTGAAGACACAGAATGCTGACGTCGGCCGCGTTCAGCAGTTCAGCGCGCGCCTGCGGGTCCTTGCGGCGGGCCGGATCGATGCTCAGCAGTTCGAGGTCGGTACGCCCGGAGAGCCGGGCGCGGATCTGCAGGCCGGTGGTGCCGGCCTCGCCGTCGATAAATACGCGGGGTTTGGTCATGTCAGTTGGTCTCCGTAACACAGGCGCACCAGCTCGGCCAGGTCACCCTTGGCCGGGTCTCCAGCCTCGATCCGCCCCAGCAACTCGCGGGGCGTCAGCCACCATGCCTCGCTGAAGTCGTCCGGGTTGAAGTCAGGAGCCCTGTCGGTGCGGATTTCGTACACGCGCATGAAGCCACTGAGCGGCGTCTCGAAGGGTGAGAACGCGGCGATTTCTCGCCAGGGCACGGTATCGAGGTCCAGATTCAGTTCCTCGCGGCTCTCTCTGCGGAAAGCCGTCAGGTAGTCCTCGCCACTGTCCACATGGCCACCCACGCTCATGTCCAGGCAGCCGGGAAACATACGCTTGTGAAGGGTACGGCGGGGAATCCATAGCTGCCCACAGCTATTGACCAGAAAGGCATTGATACCCCTCACCACCCACCCTTTTTCCCACGCCTCGTCTCGGGTGACGCGGCCGATCACCTCGTCGTGCTCGTTTACCCGGTCCAACCACTCCACGCCCGCGGTCATGGCTCCGATTGTCCCATGCGGGGCAGCACTCACCACCGGGGTTTGAGGTTACCCATCAGGTGGTACATCAGGGCCTTCTGGGCATGCAGCCGGTTCTCGGCCTGATCGAAGACCCGGCTCTTGGGGTGCTCGGTGGCTTCCGGCACGGTCTCCTCGCCGTAGTGCGCAGGCAGGCAGTGCAGGAAGATGCCGTCCGGAGCAATGGTATCCAGCATGGCTGGGGTGACCTGATACCCGCGGAAGGCCCGGCGACGGATGTCAGCCTCGGCCTCCATACCCATGCTGATCCACACGTCGGTGTACAGCACGTCGGCCCCCTCGATGGCTGCAAGATCGTTGGTCAGGGTCACGTTTACACCTGCACGTACGGCGTCCATCAGCACGCCGGCATTCGGTTCGTAGCCCACCGGCGTGACGATTGTTACTTCGGTGCCGGTCAGGATGCCCATGTGGATGTGGCTGTTGGCCAGGTTGTTGCCGTCCCCGATGTACACCACCCGGCGGCCCCGCAGGTCCGTGCCGAATTCTTCCTCGATGGTCTGGTAGTCGGCCAGCAGCTGGGCCGGGTGAAGCATGTCCGACAGCCCGTTGATCACCGGAATGCTGGCGTGGTCGGCCAGTTCGTGCAGCGTCTGCTGCAGGTAGACGCGGCCCATCACGCCGTCCACCCAGCGCTCCAGGTTGCGCGCCACGTCACTGACACGCTCGCGGGTGCCCAGGCCGATCTCGGTGTTGGACAGGGTAATAGCGTGGCCGCCCAGTTGGTACATGCCGACGTCGAAGGTGGTTCGCGTGCGCAGGCTGGCCTTTTCGAATACCAGCGCCAGACTGAGGCCCGCGAGCGGCTTGACCTCCCGCCATTCGCCGCGTTTCATGGAATGGGCCGTGTCCATCACTACCCGGAGCTCGGCCACCGACATGTCGAGGTTGCTCAGAAAGTCTCGGCCTGCCAGCACCGGACGCGGCAGATCGGCAGCAGTCAGAAGTGTGTTTTTATTCTCTGCCCGCTGGCTGCCCTGTGCGACTTTTTTTGTGTTTCTGGCGGGCTTTTTTTCGGTTTTGGTAGAGCGGGCGACTTTCGTCATAGAGGGGAAGTATACACGATTGGCGTGTAAGTATGCATCAATCTGGTGCAGTGTCCAGCAGTGATGCGCATTCTGCGGGAAGTGTGACCCGGGCCGCAGTACACTCCGCCCGATGACTGCCGCGCCCATGACCCTGCGAAGCCTGGGGCTGGCCCTCCTGATCACCTTTATCTGGGGGGTCAACTTTGTGGTGATCCGCTGGTCGGTGGATGACGCTCCACCGCTGCTGGTGGCCGCGCTGCGTTTTCTGGTGGCGGCGCTCCCCGCCGTATTTTTCGTGCCACGCCCGGCGGTGCCGGCACGCATTCTGTGGGGCTACGGGCTGGCCGTGGGCGTGGTGCAGTTCGGACTGCTTTACCTGGCCATTTCGCTGGGCATGAGCGCCGGCATGGGAAGTCTGCTGATGCAGACCCAGGCATTTTTCACGGCGCTGATGGCCGCGCGAGTGCTGGGAGAGAAGATCGCGCCCTGGCAGGCCGCCGGCATGACACTGGCCTTTCTCGGGATGGCGGTGATTGGCGCCGTGGCCGGTGGAGATGTGCCACCCTTTCCGCTACTGCTGACACTGACAGCTGCCCTGGGCTGGTCCGCCAGCAACCTGCTGGTGCGGGCCTCAGGACAGGCCAACGTGTTCTCGCTCGTGATCTGGAGCAGTCTGATTCCGCCCATTCCACTGGCACTGCTGGCAGGACTGACCAGCGGATGGGACACGCTGGCCCAGGCCCTCGCCAACGGAGGAGCCATGTTCTGGGGCGCGATCCTGTTCATGGGACTGGGAAACACCGTGCTGGGCTTTGGTATCTGGGCCGCGCTGATTCAGCGCCACGGGGCCTCGCGGGTGGCGCCGCTGTCGCTGCTGGTGCCGGTCTTTGGCATGCTGGCCAGCGCACTGGTGCTGCAGGAGGCGTTTCCACCGGGCAAGGTTGCCGGCGCCCTGCTGGTGCTGGTGGGCCTGTTGCTGCACGTCTTCGGCGCGCGATTCTTTACCCGCGCGCCGCTGACTGGGCCTCAGGGGTAGCCTGGGAGGCATGACCTCTACCCTGTTCGATTCGCACATGCATACGCCCCTGTGCGGCCACGCGACGGGCACGCCACGGGAATACGCCAAGGCTGCGGTGGACGCAGGACTGACGGGTGTGTGCTTTACCGACCACATGCCCATGCCCGCGTGGTATGACGCGCCGTGGCGCATGCGCCTGGGCCAGTTGGAAAGGTACGTTGAGGAAGTCCGGCAGGTGCAGGCCGATTTTGCCGGCGAGCTGGATGTGCGCCTGGGCCTGGAAGCCGACTTTCACCCCGGCACCGAGCGCTTCGTGGAAGGTGTCCTCCGGGCGCACGACTGGGACTACGTGATCGGCAGCGTGCATTACCTGGGCGCCTGGGGGTTTGACAACCCCGAGTTTGTCGCCGAATACGAGGCGCGTGACCTCACCCAGCTCTACGGCGACTATTACGCCCTGGTCGAGGATGCTGCCCGCACGGAACTGTTCGACGCGATCGGGCACCTGGATCTGCCCAAAAAATTCGGACACCTGGATACCGATGGACACGCCGCGCTGCACGCGCTGGACGTGATCGCCGAACGCGGCCTGAGCCTGGATTTCAACACGGCCGGGTGGCGCAAGCCGGTGGCAGAGGCCTACCCCGCGCCGGACCTGACCCGGGCGGCGGCGGCCCGGGGCATTCCTTTCGTGCTGGGCAGCGACGCCCACCGCCCCGACGAGGTGGGGCACCGCTTTGCAGACGCCGTGAAACAGATTCATGACGTGGGAGGCCGCACCGTCACCTACCTTGCCCGGGTGCGCCATGGCTGAGGTGACCCGCAAAGCGCTGGTGGGCGTCCTGAAAACCACCGCCGACCTGCTGGATCTACTGCACCAGGAAGCCTTCCGGGCACAGGCCTACCGCAGCGCCGCGCGCAGCCTGGAAGCCATTGAGGCTGAGGTAGGTGCGCTATTGGACTCTGGTTTCGCGGGAGTGCCCAAGGTGGGCCGGACCATTGCGTCCGAATTGCAGGCCTACGCGGCGTCCGGGGCCTTCGCGCCGCTGGAGGAGGCTGCCAGTCAGGTCCCGCCCGGCGTGCTGGGGATGTTCCGCGTACGGGGGCTGGGGCCCAAGAAGATCCGCACGCTGTGGGACACCGGCATCGATTCGCTCGAAACCCTGCGCGAGGCCTGCCGCGACGGCCGGGTGGCGGCCATCAAGGGCTTCGGAGCCAAGAGCGCGGCGACCATCCTGGACGCGGTGGAGTTCGCACTGTCAGCTCAGGAACGCCAGTACCTCAGCACTGCGCTGGATGTCTCCGAGATGCTGACGGCGCAGCTCGAAGGCCTGGACCCACGCGTCTCGGGCGAGGCCCGCCGGGGTCTGGAGACCGCCGGGACTGCCCTGGTGACCGTGACCGCGACAGCCAGCGATCTGGACGGCCGTCTGGCAGGTCTGGTCGAGGACCTGCAGGCGGATGCGGACCAGCCCATCCTGTCCGGGCGCATCGACGGCGTCCCGTTGCAGGTGGCGTATGCGCCCGCCGAGGCGCGCGGCGCCCTGAACCTGCTGATGGACAGCCCCCAGCCCTACCGTGATGAACTGCGGGCCCGGGCCCGGACGCGTGGTCTGGACCTGAGCACGCAAGGCCTGCACCGGGGAAGCACTCTGCTTCCCACCCCGACGGAGGCGGACGCTCTGCGAAAACTGGACCTTCCCTGTCGCCCGGCCGAGTACAGAGAGCCGGAGCACGACGGCTTGTGGGAAGCCCTGCCGGGGCCAGGCGAACTGGTGACAGCAGCTGACCTGCGGGGCATGCTACACACCCACTCGGTGTGGTCGGATGGCGCGGCGACGGTCGCCCATATGGCCGAGGAGGCACTGCGTCTGGGCCACGACTTCCTGGGCACCGGGGACCATTCACGCGCCGCGCACTATGCCAACGGGCTCAGCATCGAGCGCCTGCGTGCCCAGTTGCGCGAGGTCCGCGAGTTGCAGGCAGCCGGTCTGCCCCTGGTTGCCGGCGCCGAGGTGGACATCCTGGAGGACGGCTCATTGGACTACCCGGACGATGTGCTGGCTGAACTGGACTACGTGGTGGCCAGCGTGCACAGTTACTTCACGCTGGACGCGGCGCGGCAGACCGAGCGATTGATCCGCGCGGCCTCGCATCCGCTGGTCACCATCCTGGGGCATCCCACCGGGCGACTGCTGCTGCGCCGTCCCGGATATGCGATGGATCTGGACGCGGTGCTGGGAGCCTGCGAAGCGGCCGGCACCGTGGTAGAGATCAACGCCAACGCCTACCGCCTGGACCTGGACTGGCGTGACGTTCTGCGCTGGCGCGGGCGCCTGACCTTTGCCATCAACACGGATGCCCACGTGCCCGCCGGTCTGGCGGACACCCGCTATGGGGTGGTGGTGGCACGCAAAGCCGGGCTGACTCCGGCGGAGGTGGTAAATAACCTGAGCAGGACGGAGTTTCTGGCTTTTGTGCAGCGGCAACGGGAAAGCCGCATGGCACCCTGACAGGCTGCCCCGGCGTATCCCAGGCAACACCGCCCCAGACAGGCTGGAGTCAGGCCCTCAGATTTCTGTTGACTTCCCTGCGGGCCACGCCCATAGTGAACGACACTTAACAGTTCATCTGAGCGGCCGTTCGCGGTCCGTGTGGAGGCATTCATGAAACCAATGGGTTATGTCGGGGCACTTATCACAGCGGCGCTGGTGGCGTCGGGGGGCGCGCAGAAGGTCGAAACGCCCGTCAAGATCGGCGTGGCCGTGGCACAGACCAGCAACACCGCCCTGCTGGGCCAGGAACAGGTGATCGGCGCCCGCTTCGCGGAGAAATACCTGAACGCACGTGGCGGCATCAACGGCACGCCTTTCAAGCTGGTGTTCCAGGACGCGGCAGGCGACGAGAACAGCGCCATCAACGCCTTCCAAAACCTGATCAACAAGGAGCGCGTGGTGGGCATTGTGGGGCCGACGCTCTCGCAGCAGGCCTTCGCCGCCGATCCCATCGCCGAGCGCGCCAAGGTACCGGTCCTGGGGCCCAGCAACACGGCCAAGGGCATTCCGCAGATCGGAGACTTCATCGCGCGCGTCTCGGCGCCGGTGGCCGTGGTGGCTCCCAACGCCGTGAGACAGGCGCTGAAGCTTGATCCCAAGATCAAGAAGGCGGCGGTGCTGTACGCCCAGAACGACGCCTTCTCGGTCTCGGAAACCGGCACCTTCCAGGAAACGGCCAAGGCCCAGGGACTGACCCTGGCCACCGTGCAGAAATTCCAGACCACCGACACTGACTTCACCACCCAGGTCACGGCTGTGCTGAACGCCGACGTGGATCTGGTGATCATCTCCGGTCTGGCGGCCGACGGCGGCAACCTGGTCAAGCAGCTGCGCCAGCTGGGCTACAAGGGCCTGATCATCGGCGGCAACGGCCTGAACACCAGCAACATGTTCCCGGTCTGCCAGAGGCTGTGTGACGGCGTCATTATCGCGCAGGCCTACAGCCCGGCCCAGCCGAGCGCGGCCAACCAGGTATTTGTCAAGGACTACCGCGCCCAGTACAAGAAAGACCCGCCCCAGTTTGCTGCCCAGGCCTATGCCGGCGTGCAGGTGATGGTCGAGGCCCTCAAGGTGATTGACCGCAAGAAGAAGCTCAGCACCTGGGACCTGGACGACCTGCGCGTGGCGCTGAACAAGCAGATCCTGGTCGGCAAGTACAACACGCCGCTCGGGCCGATCAGCTTCGATAAGGAAGGCGAGCTCAACCAGCGCGAATTCTATGTCGCGCAGATCCGCATGAAAGACGCCAAGACCGGCTCGTTCGTGTACCTGAAGTAAAGCGGTGACCAGGGTGGGCCGCCAGCCTTCGCGCATGAAGCTGGCGGCCTCGCTTTGAATACAGGCCTCAGGCGAGGCCTATGGCCGGAGGTTGCATGGAATTCAGTCAACTCGTTCAGAACATCATGAACGGCCTGGCGATCGGGAGCGTGTACGCCATTTTCGCGCTGGGATACACCCTGGTGTTCTCGATTCTGGGCATCATCAACTTTGCGCACGGGGCGGTATTCACGCTGGGCGCTTACTTCACGTACACCCTGGTGGTGGGCCAGTTCGAGAACAACGGTCTGCTCAAGGGCATCAACCTGTTTCCGGACGGGTCTCCCCTGTCCGGCAATCCATTTACTTTTGCACTGGCGACCCTGATCGGCGCGGTGCTGGCCGGGCTGGTGGCCGTGCTGATCGAGCGGCTGGCCTTCCGGCCCATGCGCTCGCGGGGTGCCGACCCGCTGCTGGCACTGGTCAGCAGCCTGGGGGTGGCGCTGGTCATCGTGAACCTGATCCAGCTGCTGGTCGGCGCCGAGATCTACAACTTCCCCTCCAACGCCTACGGGGAGGTCAGGCCCGCACTGGCCTTCCAGATCGGGGACAAGACGGTGGTGATCCGCACCGTGCAGATCATCATCTTCCTGGTGAGCCTGGTCATGCTGACGATCCTGGGCTACGTCATTGGCCGCACCAAGATCGGCAAGGCGCTGCGTGCCGTGGCCGAAAACCCGGGCACTGCCAGCCTGCTGGGCATCAGCGTGGACCGCTTTATCCTGATCACCTTCTTCCTGTCGGGATTCCTGGGCGGTCTGGCGGGAACGCTGGTGGGCACAGCCTTCGGCGTGGCCGGACCATACTTCGGGGTGACCTACGGGCTCAAGGGCCTGGCGGTGATCGTGCTGGGCGGTCTGGGCAGCATTCCCGGTGCGGTGCTGGGAGGCCTGGTCATCGGTCTGGCCGAGGCGTTCGTGCCGGCCGATTACAGTGCCTACAAGGATGCGGTGGCTTTCGCGCTGCTGTTCGTGATTCTGCTGGTGCGCCCCCAGGGCCTGCTGGGCAAGCCCGTGATTCAGAAGGTCTGATTCCGGTCGGCCTGTGCGCCCCTTTGATCCGGCACTATTTCCAGAGGTGAAATGAACGACTTTGTCTCCACCTACGGCTTTCTGATTGTCACGCTGCTGCAGGCTGGCCTGCTGGGCCTGAGCCTGTACTTCCCGCTGCAAGCCGGTCAGCTCAGTCTGGCCAGCCCTGGATTCTACGCCCTGGGCGGATATGTGGCCGCCATCATGCTGACCCATCCGGCGTTTTCGGGCGTACGCGACGCGCTGGGACACGGCGTCTTTCCCCTGACCTGGGTGATGGCCGCACTGCTGTCCGGAGTTTTGGGTCTGGTGGTCGGGGTGCCGGCGCTGCGGCTGAGGGGCATCTATCTGGCGCTGGCGACCATCGCCTTCGTCGAGATTCTCCGTGTGCTGTCACTGAACCTGCAGATCACCGGCGGCGCCATTGGTATCTTCGGAATTCCGCAGGCCTTCGGGTTCCAGGACCGCTGGCAGTACGTGTTTCTGTTCGGACCGCTGCTGGTCCTGACGCTGCTATTTGCCTACCAGCTGGAGCGGTCGCGGGTGGGCCGCGCCCTGCGCGCCATTCGCGAGGACGAACTGGCTGCCGACGCCATGGGCGTACCGCCGACCCGCTACAAGGTGCTGGCTTTCGTCATCGGTGCGGTGCTGGCCGGCATCGTGGGGGCCATGAGTGCGCCGTTCCTGAACACCTGGAATGCCAAACAGGGCACGTTCGACGCCTCGATCGCCATTCTGGCCTTCGTGCTGATCGGAGGATCACGCAACATCTGGGGTCCGGTGGTCGGTGGAGCGCTGCTGACCGCCGTGCCGGAAGTGCTGCGCTTCCTGGCGGACTGGCGCCTGATCATCAATGGGCTGGTGCTGGTGGTGGCCAGTCTGTACCTTCCCCAGGGCATCGTGGGTGCATTAGAACGCCTGCGCCGTCCCCGGCCTCCTGAGCGCCCGGCCGCGCTGCCCCCCGCTGAGGTGCACCCATGAGCGCCCGCAACGTGGTGCTTGAGGCCCGCAACATGACCCGGCGCTTCGGCGGTCTGGTGGCGGTCAACAACGTCAGCTTCGATGTGACCGAGGGAGAGATCTTCGGTCTGATCGGTCCCAACGGCGCAGGCAAGACCACCCTTTTTAACCTCATGACTGGCCTTACGCCCCCCAGCACCGGCACGCTGACCTACCGCGGCCAGACCGTGACCGGCCTCGCGCCGCACCGGGTCGCCCAGGCTGGCCTGAGCCGCACCTTCCAGAACATCCGGCTGTTCCGGGGCCTGACTGCGCTGGAAAACGTAAAAATTGCCCAGCATGCCCGCACCCACGCCGGCATCTGGCAGGGCGTCTTTGGCCGGGCCCGCGCCGAGGAGCAGCAGGTTGAACGTCGCGCCTGGGAGCTGCTGGACCTGGTGGGGCTGAGCGACCGGGCCGGCGAAAGCGCGGGGAACTTCAGTTACGGAGACCAGCGCCGCCTGGAAATTGCCCGCGCTCTGGCCACCGAACCGCGGGTGCTGCTGCTTGACGAACCGGCAGCCGGAATGAACACCGCCGAGAAGGGGACGCTCACGGCATTTATCCGCGAGGTCCGTGATCAGTTTGACCTGACCGTGCTGGTGATTGAACACCATGTGCCGCTGGTAATGGGCCTGTGCGACCGCGTGGCCGTGCTGAACTTCGGAGAACTGATTGCCATCGGGGACCCCGTCAGCGTGCAGCGCGACCCCAAAGTGATTGAAGCGTACCTGGGAGGCGAGTAAACGTGGCCCTGCTGGAAATTGAACAGCTCAGCGTGAACTACGGAGCCATCCAGGCGGTGCGGGGAATCAGCCTCCATGTGGACGAAGGCGAGGTCGTGACGCTGATCGGCGCCAATGGAGCCGGCAAGACCACCACGCTGCGGGCCGTCTCACGCATGATGCGGCCCGTCTCCGGCCGGATTACGTTTGCGGGCCGGGACATCACGCGCATTCCGGCCGATGAGGCAGTCAAAATCGGGATTGCCCAGAGTCCTGAGGGCCGTCAGGTGCTCGCACGTCAAAGCGTGCAGGACAACCTGGAACTGGGGGCCTATACCCGACGGGAGCAATCAGAGGTGAAGAGCGATATCGGCCGGATGTATGAGCGTTTTCCGCGTCTGGGCGAACGCCGCCACCAGCTGGCCGGCACGCTTTCGGGAGGAGAACAGCAGATGCTGGCCATTGCGCGCGCCATGATGAGCCGCCCACGGCTGCTGCTGCTGGACGAACCCAGTCTGGGGCTGGCGCCCATTATCGTGCGGGAGATCTTCTCGATTATCCGTGAGCTCAACGAGCAGGGTACGACCATTCTGCTGGTCGAGCAGAATGCCAAGCTGGCCATGAACAGTTCCAACCGCACGTACGTGCTGGAAGCCGGGCAGATGACCTTCACCGGCGAGAGCGCGCAACTGGTCAATGATGAACGCGTGCTTCACGCGTACCTTGGTGGATAGGCCACCTCTGCCACAACCTTGCAGGCGGACCGGGCGGACTCCCCTCACAGAGCCGCCCGGTCCACATGTCACTGCGCTGATGGGCACACCCAGTCCGGGCGCCCGGCCTCTGTGAGGGGAGTCCGCGATCCGGTCCCCAGCCCTCTGGACGGTTTCAACCGCCTGCTGGCCCCCAGAGGCACCATGAGGCCTGCCCCTGAAGTCACTTCACATTAAGTGATCGAATCTGACAGAGACCTGTCCGACATGACGATTGTTACAGCAGCTGGCTATACATCAAAAACAGACTGGCCCCAGAAGGGCCAGCTGTGCGGGATGATCAGAAACGATCAGCGAATACGGTTGAGGCCTTCCTGGGCCGCCCGGTGTCTGGGGTCCAGACGCAGAGCCTGCTCGTAGTTGGCCCGGGCCTTCAGACGGTCGGGGGCCGCACCAACCGCTCCGCGCTCATAGGACAGGCCCAGGTAATAGGCGTATTCCGCTGTGTTGCTGCCCAGCGCAGCGGCGCGGGTCAGGTTGTCCCGGGCGGCTCGCAGTTCGCCACTGTCCAGGCTCAGGCGGCCCAGGTAGTAGTAGAACTCCGGGTAACGCAGCGTGTCGAGCTTCACGGCCTGCGTCAGCTGGGCGCGCGCCGTGGCGGCGTCCTTGGCCAGGTAGCTGACCACGCCGTACTGTCCCACCGCGTAGGCGTTGGTGGGAGCCAGACGTGCAGCCTGCGCAGCTTCGGCACGGGCGGTAGCCACATTGCCGCTCAGGGCCAGCAGCTTGGCGTAGTAGGCCCGGTTGTAGGGGTCGCCGGGATCGGCGATTACAGCCTGCTGCAGGAAATCCAGTGCCATGGGCAGGTTGCCGCTGGCGTAGTACATATCGCCCAGGTTGTACAGGATGATGCTGTTGTCGGGGTTCAGGCTGCTGGCCTGCTTGAACGCCTCGATCGAACGGGTGACTTCGCCCTGCAGTTTGTAGACGTAGCCGCGCTCGTTCCAGATCTTGCTGAGGTTCAGGTTGCGGTCGGTGGCCTGCGCCTGCACCACCGTTTCGGCGGCCGTCAGCACACGCAGGGCCTCGGTCAGGTTGGCCGCTACGGTCTGGCGGTCACTGGTGCCGATGTACTGCTGCTGGTACGCCTGCGAAAGGGCAATATACGCCGGCACATTGCGGGGATCGAGCGCGACCAGACCCTTCAGCGTGGCAATAGCTGGCCCGTACAGCCTCACCCGCACCTGCGAGCGACCCAGCAACAGCAGCGCCTCGGTGTTGGCCGGATCGATCTCAGAGGCGGCCCGGAACGCCACGTAGGCCTGATCAAAATTGCCCCGGTTGTAGTAGAAGATCCCCAGGGCAATGTAGTTGGCCACTGGTCGTACAGCGGGCGCTGGTGCAGGCTGAGCCGGAGCAGTCTGGGCGGGGGCCGCAGGCGCTGGCGTCGCAGGACTCTGGACCGGCTGGGTCTGCGTCGGCGGGGTCGGGCTGGGGGGGGTGGTCTGCGCGGTGGCGCCACCAAGGGCAGCGGCCATAACCAACAGGCCGAGGGTGCTAAAGCGTGAATTCACTCGGAAACCTCCGTGAGGCTGGGGTGGGGCAACGGTCCATTGCAGGCGCTGCCGCGAAACCTGGCCCTGCCCGCAGAGGGGCAATGTTCATGATAGAGGAAATTGAATGACGCCCACGTGAAGTGCCTGTGAGAGCCCAGCCGTCGCGGGCGGCGCGGTGGGGGTAGAGCACCCCGGTTGCAGTGTCCCGGCCCCGCATGATTGTCAGCTGACGTCCATCTTTTACGCAGGGCTTCACCTCGCTTTACGTACATTGTGAGTCGATCCGCCGGCCCGGTTGTCACGTTACAAACCAGATTGCAGCTCCTCTGTGAGCATCTCCACGTCCACCCCCCGGAAGCTGGCCAAACGGCACCATCTGCACGCTGCCATGGGCTGCCCTAAAGTGACCCGTATGGGCAAACATCCTGCAGACCCGCCCGCACCGGTGCGGCGCCTGGGACTGACCGGCAGTATCGGTGCCGGCAAAAGCACCGTGACCGGGCTGCTGCGTGCCCGTGGTCTGACGGTGCTCGACGCCGATGAACAGGCCCGGCAGGTGACCGAGGAACCCGAAACGCTGGCTCGTCTTGAAAAAGCCTTTCCAGGCACGGTCCAGGAAGGACGCCTTGACCGTGCGGCCCTGGCTGCCCTGGTGTTTACAGACCCCTCGCGGCTGGCCGAACTTGGCGCCATCACCCACCCCAAGGTCCGGGCACGGATGCAGGCCCTGGAATCCCAGGCCGCTCAGGCCGGTGCGCTGTGGGTGGTGCATGACGTGCCGCTGCTGTTTGAAGGGGGACTGGACGCTGGCATGGATGCCATTCTGGTGGTCGACGCGCCACTGGACATCCGGGTACAGCGTGTGATGTCGCGCAGTGGCCTGAGCCGTGAGGAGGTCCTGGCCCGAGACGCCCGGCAGTGGCCGAGTGCGCAGAAACGCGCCCGGGCCACGGCCGTGCTGGACAATACCGGCGACCTGGCGCACCTGGAACGGCAACTGGGCCATGCTCTGAAGAAGCTGGGCATTGTACCTTCCGTGTCGGAAAGCTGAGTCGTCCGCAGGCGACAGCAGGTACACTGCATAGCGTGCTGGCCATCCGACTGCTGATCGTGCTGCTGGGCCTGACCTTGGGCCTGCTGGCCGGGCAGACTCTGGCCCTGACGCTGCCTTCCGAGGTCGCCGTGGTCAACACCCTGAGCCTCATGCTGGCCGGCGTGTTGACCTCGGTGCTGCTGCTGGCCCGACTGGAGCGGGTAGTTGCAGGCTGGCTTGACGGTTTTGACCGCTGGTACGCGGGACTGGCACCGCGCACGGTGGCCGCGGCCACGGTCGGGCTGATCGTCGCCCTGCTTCTCAGTGTGCTGCTGGGCAATCTGCTGCGGGGTCTTCCTTTCTATTCCTGGGTTCTGAGCATCACGGTCACATTGCTGCTGGCGGTGTTCTTTGTCGGCTTCGCCGTGCGTCATGCCGACACTTTCGGTGTCTTCACGCTGCCTCAGGTCAGGCGCAGAACCGGCCTGAAGATCCTGGATTCCAACGTCATTATCGACGGGCGCCTGCTGGATCTCGTGCGCGCTGGTTTCGTGGAGGGGGAGCTGGTGGTTCCCGGCTTTGTGTTGCGGGAACTGCAGACCCTGGCCGACCATGCCGATCCCCAGAAACGCACTCGCGGTAAGCGCGGACTGGGTGTTCTGGAAGAGCTTCGGACCGTGCGTCCCCTGCAGGTCAACGACTGGGACGATATCAATGTCCCCACCGTTGACGACAAGCTGATCCGTCTGGCCCGCGAGACCAGCGGCAAGCTGGTAACCAACGACACCAACCTCAGTAAGATCGCCAAGCTTCACGGCCTGGAGGTGCTCAGCATCCATGAGGCGGCGGTGGCCCTCAAGCCGCAGGTACAGGCCGGCGATCAGCTCATGGTGACCATCACCAAGAGTGGCCAGCAGCAGGGCCAGGGGGTGGGCTACCTGGAAGACGGCACCATGGTCGTCGTCGAGGACGGGCTGAAGTACCGTGGCCGGGCGGCCCGCGTTCTGGTGGTCAACAACGTGCAGACCAACGTGGGTCGCATGATCTTCGCACGCGTAGACCGCAGCAGCGACGCGGCCTGAGGGAGGTACTTTCTTCCGTAGGCCTTCGCTTGCCTCTTTATTGATAATGAATTATCTTTTTCATTATGACAAAGCCTACCTCCGCTTCTCTTCCCATCACCGTGCTGTGCGGCTTTCTCGGAGCCGGAAAAACCACGCTTCTGAATCATCTGCTGCATCAGAACGAGGGGCGCCGGATTGCCGTCATCGTCAATGAGTTCGGAGCCGTCAATGTGGATGCCAGTCTGGTCGTGCAGACCGGCGAACAGACCATCGAACTCAGCAACGGCTGTATCTGCTGCACGCTCCGTGGTGACCTCCTGCACGCAGTGCATGACCTGCTCGAAACACGCGACCTGGACGGCATCCTGATTGAAAGCACGGGCATCGGCGAACCGCTGCCTATCGCGCAGAGCTTCTGCCTGACGCCCGAGGACCTGGACCTGGACGCCGAGCCGGGTCAGGACCCTATTCCAGACCTGACTGGCCGGGCGCACGTGGACGCCATGATCACCGTCGTAGACAGCGCGCAGTTCTTTCCACTGTGGGACCGTCAGGACCTGATTCCCGGAGATGATGCGGGGCGCGGCTTTGGGGAACTGCTGGCCGAGCAGATCGAGTTTGCCGACATTGTCGTGCTTAACAAGACTGACCTCGCTGCTCCTGAGGACATCACGCGCCTGAGAGAGCTGGTGGGCATTACCAACCCCTTTGCCCGGGTGCTGGTGGCCACACGTGGCGAACTGCCCAGTGAGGAGCTGCTGGACGTGCAGCTATTCGACATGGAGCGCGCCATGCAGATGGACGCCTGGATGACCGAACTGGAAAAGGAACATACTCCCGAAAGCGAGACATATGGCCTCGGTACCCACATTTACCGCAGCGACAGGCCCTTTGACCCGCAACGGTTTCACGCGGCCCTGACCAGCGGCCTGCCCCAGAACGTCATCCGCAGCAAGGGCTGGGTCAATCTGGGCGACGGCATGGCCACCCTGTGGAATCACACCGGGCGTCAGCTGGCCCTGGAACAGGCCGGCCACTGGCACGACCCTGAACTGGCCTTCAGTGAGATCGTCTTTATTGGACCTGACCTTGATCCCACGCTGCTCGATGGCCTGCTCGACAGCGCCCTGACTGCCTGACAGCCTGCAGGTCCGGGCTGCAGAAATCACATCTCAATTTGCGTCCCGGATGGGAACACGAGCGGTGCGCGATTGTGCATCCAGTCAGAACAGTTCCCGGCAAGTGCGGCCCTTCTTACAATGACCCATGCCACCTGTGCCGACCCCGCCGACCGACCCCCGTGCCCAGCACCTGATGAACGAACAGCAGCGCGAACTGCGTCGCCTGTACAACGACGAAGACAGCCGCACCGAGCCCTTCGATCCGCAGACGCTGAGTGGCGAGGGCAGCCTGCTGCTGACCCTTGAGGAAGACGGACGGCTGCTGGCCTGCGGCGCCCTGAAAAAGCTGGAGGCAGACACGGCTGAGATCAAACGGATGTACACCGTGCCCGGCGCCCGGGGCCGGGGTCTGGGCCGGGAAATTCTGTCCGCACTGATTCAAGCCGGGCGGGAGGCAGGCTACGCCCGGCTGGTTCTGGAAACCGGAAACCAGCAGCCCGAGGCCGTCCACCTCTATGAGCGTGCCGGGTTCAGGCGAATCCCGAATTACGGGTACTACGCGGACATGGAAGACAGCCTCTGCTTTGAGCTGCCGCTGCGCTGAGCGTTCAGATCACCCGAAGTAACCCAGCAGGTCAATCAGCGTGCGGGCATAGTCATCGGGCCTGATGCCACGCTTTTCCAGCTTCACGGATGGTGGAAAGGTCTGGACCTCGGTCCTGAGCGGAAAACGCTTGAGGCCGGCGGCGTCGTAGTCCAGCCCCTTGTAGGCAAAGGTCACCTGCAGGTGGGTCATGGTCTCCCCCACGCTCAGAACCCGCTTGGCTAGAGCGGTCAGGCGCAGCTTGGCCAGATCGATGAAGTTCTGCACCTCGGGCGCCGGCGGGCCGTACTTCTTGCGCAGGTCGCGCTCCACCCGGCTGATGGCCTGCAGGGTCCGAGCCTCGGACAGGCGGCCGTAGGTGGCGATGCGGGCCTCCTCGTCGTGCTCGAAGTACTCCGGAGTCAGGCGGGCACTCACTGGCAGGTCAATGGAGACGCTGGGCGGAGCTTCCAGTTTCTCACCCTTGAGTTTGGCGACCGCCTCCGAGAGCAGCTCGGTATACACGTCAATGGACACGGCCTGTACATGCCCGTGCTGCTCCTCACCCAGAATATTGCCTACCCCGCGGATCTCCATATCCTTCTCGGCCAGCAGGTGTCCGCTGCCCAGGTCCTGCAGGTCGGCAATGGCCCACAGCCGGCGCTGGGCGTTTTCGGTCATGCGCGGCGGGTAGAACAGATAGGCGTAGGCTGTCTGCGCGCGGCGGCCCACGCGGCCCCGCAGCTGATACAGCTGCGCCAGGCCCAGGCGGTCAGCCCGCTCAATCAGGATGGTGTTGGCCTCAGGAATGTCCAGGCCAGTCTCGACGATAGTGGTCGAAAGCAGCACATCAAAGGCGCCCTGCTCGAAGCCCAGCATGATCTCTTCAAGTTCTTCCTCGTTCATGCGGCCGTGGGCCACGCCGATACGCGCTTCGGGCACCAGATTGCGCAGGTACAGGCTGCGCGCCCCGATGCTGGCGATCCGGTCATGAATGTAGAAGACCTTGCCGCCGCGCTCGATTTCGTTCAGGATCGCGTCGCGGACCGTCACCGGGTCGAAAGGCGCCAGAATGGTCTGAATGGGCTTGCGGCCCTTGGGCGGCGTCTGGATGGAGCTCATGTCGCGCAGGCCAACCATGCTCATGTACAGCGTGCGCGGAATGGGGGTGGCCGACAGGGCCAGGGTGTCGACCGCGCGGGCCTCGGGTGGCAGTTCCAGCCTGCCGTCAGTCATGGCCGGCAGACCCCGCAGGGCGCGCAGCTTCTCCTTCTGCGAGACGCCGAAGCGGTGCTCCTCGTCCACGATGATCAGGCCCAGGTCCTTGAACTCGATATCGCCGGACAGCAGGCGGTGGGTGCCGATCAGAATGTCCACCTTGCCGGCCTTCAGGTCGTTCAGGATACTTTTGGCCTGCTGGGGGCTGGTGAAGCGTGACAGGCCCTCGACCCTTACTGGCAGCCCCTTGAAGCGCTCCACGAAAGTCGAGGTGTGCTGCTCGGCCAGCAGCGTGGTGGGCACCAGAATGGCGACCTGCCGGCCGTGACCGACAACTCGGTGGGCGGCACGCAGAGCCACCTCGGTTTTCCCGAAGCCCACGTCTCCGCTGATTAGGCGGTCGGCGGGGTTGGGCTTTTCCAGATCCCGCATGGTTTCTTTCAGCGATGTCTTCTGGTCACTTGTCAGCTCGAACTTGAAATTCTGCTCGATCTGTTCGTCCCATTCCGGCTGGGGCGGGAAGGCGTTGCCGGGAGTCACCTGCCGCGCGGCGTACTGCACCAGCAGCTTACCGGCCACTTCCTCGGCATTCTTGCGGGCGCGTTCCTTGGCCTTGGCCCAGTCCTTTTTGTCGAAGGAACTCAGGACCGGCGGGTCGTCGGTGGTGCCAGGGTGGCGGCGCAATACCGGCAACTGCTCGATGGGAACGCTCAGGCGCGCACCTCCCCGGTACTCGATGTTCAGGTAGTCGCGCGTCACACCCAGGACCTTGCGGGTCTCCAGACCCTCGAACCGACCGATGCCGTGCTCGGGATGAATCAGGAAGTCGCCCACGTGCAGGCCCAGTGCGTCCGTGACCGGCCGGCCAGTCAGTTTCTTGCCCCGCAGCGCGCTGCCGCCCTGGAAGCCGTAGATCAGGTCCTCGGTGATCACGACCGTGCGGTGCTCGGGAATCACGAAACCGCCCTCGCCTGCAGCGCGCAGGAAACCTAATCCGCCCTCGGGCAGCCGGGGAATGCTCAGCCACGGGATCTCGTGGCTGCCCAGCAGCTTGTCGGCCAGATAGGCCGCAGTGCGGTCATGGCGCACCAGGACAAATACCCGGTAGCCGGCGCCGCGCCACTCCAGCACATCACGTTCCAGATCCGAAAGGCGGGCGCGGTAGAAGCCCAGCGTCTGCAAGCCGGTGTGCAGGTCCGGCAGCTCCAGCGGAGCCCGGCCAAAACTGGTGACCTCCCGCGCGGCCAGCCGGGGCCACAGCGTTTCGGCCAGGACGCCCAGGGAGGAGGCATAGAACTCGGGGGAATCCAGGAACACCCGGCCCGGCAGCAGGTCCAGCCGGGTGGCGTCCCACTTGACGTCGGTCAGGTACTCGCCGGTCGGCTCCAGCGTGAATGAAGTGGTCTTCGCTCCGGTCAGTTCACCCGGCGCCAGGGTCCGCAGGGTATCGAGTTCATCACCGAAGAATTCGGCGCGCACCCACAGGCCTTCCTCGGCGTCGGCCGGCAGGCCGGTTCCAGGCTCCAGGCGAAGTTCCAGCGTGTCACCACGCAACTCAAAGCCAGGTTCCTCGCCACGTTCGTACCCCAGCCGTTCCAGGCGCGAGAGCAGGGCTTCACGCGGGTAGGTCCCGCCCACCTTCAGGGTCAGGGCGTGTTCCTCAGGGTTGCTGGGGAACAGGTCAAGCGCGGTGTTGACATCCAGCACCACGTGCTCGTGCCGCGCGTCCCAGTCGCGCAGGCCCGGGTTCACACTGACCGGCGCGCCCAGTACCCCCGACGAGGCATAACTCGCGAGCCGGTCGGGGGTGGTCAGCAGGACCGCCGGCCCAGGATAGGAGGCGAACAACGCCGCGCGCGCGATCTGCGGCAGCAGCAGCAAATTACCGGGCGGCGCAGGGTCAAGCAGTTTCGATAGATTGGGCGCGGCGAGGGTCACTCCGGGATTGTACGCGTGTGTTCCCGGCCACGCGGAGAGCAAAAAGACCTAATGGCCTTCAGGATTTATAGCTTCAGCATTTAGAGAACCAGCCGCCCCAGCTTGCGGTACTCCAGGTGCAGGGCCTCGGTGACCAGGTCCTGGCTGAGATTCTCGTTTCTGGACACAGCCATAAACACGGCGTTCATGGCAATGCTTCGGATATTGCCGCCCGAGACCTCTGCCTGGGCCAGGGCGCGAAAGTCCACGCCCGTGGTGTCCAGCGCCTCAGGAAAGGCCAGCCGCCACAGCCGCTCGCGCTCGGCAGGCTGCGGCGGGCGGAAGTTCAGCACAAACTGGATACGGCGCATAAAGGCCACGTCCATGCTGCTCTCCAGATTGGTGGTCAGTACCGCCAGACCGTTGAAGGTTTCCAGCCGCTGCAACAGGTAGTTGACCTGAATGTTGGCGTAACGGTCGTTGCTGTCGCGCACCTCGCCACGCTTGCCGAACACGCTGTCGGCTTCATCGAACAGCAGAATACAGCCGCCCTGGTCGGCCGCGTCGAAAATGCGCCGCAGGTTCTTCTCGGTCTCGCCGATGTATTTGCTGACGGTGCTGCTCAGGTCAATGCGGTACAGGTCGAGGTTCAGATCCGTAGCCAGCACCTCGGCGCTGAGGGTCTTGCCGGTGCCGCTGGGCCCGCTGAACAGGGCCGTGAGCGCCCGGCCTCGCCCGGGGCGGGCCATGCCCAGCTGCTCGTACACCTGCGAGCGGTGACGCACATGCGCCGCGATCTGCCGCAGCACCCCGGCCTCGGAGGGCGGAAGAATCAGGTCCTGCCAGCTGGCGCGCGCGTCCACCCGTTCGGCCAGTGTGCCCATCAGGCGGCGGTTGGCGGTGCGGGTGGTGTCCCACGCCCGCTCGATACGGGTGGCGTGACTGGCGTTTCCAGGCAGCGACAGCCGCGCTTCACGCGCCAGCACACTGATCCGGTCCAGGCTGAGGCGGTCATCATTGCGGGGGCGCCGGCCGCTCGGGCAGGTGATCCGTGCGTGTGCACCGGACCACCGGACATGATTGTCCGGGGCAGTGGCACCGTACTGATCAACGGCCGGCCAGCTGCGCGGCTGGGAGACCCCACCACCCACGGTGGCGTAATCGTGGCCGGGGCACCCACCGTGAATATCGGTAGCTGAGCGGCAGTTCCCCTTGCCGGAGCCACCACATAACCGGCGGAGATGTTTAGCAGGGGTCCGTCTACAGGGTTTCCTGGTCTTGGTGTGAGGTGTACACTGGTCGTTGTGTCGGGTGAAAGCCCCGACGATTTTTTGCGGATTGGCAGGCTTACCCTGCAGCCAGTTCGTGAATTCGTTCACAGGAGACCTTGCAATGAAAACCCTGATCCTTGGTGCTGGTTACGCGGGCCTTGCCGCCGCCACCAAACTCAAGCCCACGCCCGGCATGGAAACTCTGCTGGTCGAGCAGAACGCCTACCACACCTTTGAAACCCGTCTGCATGAGGCAGCGGCCCACAACACCCGCGTGACCCTGCCTCTGACCCCGCTGCTGCGGGGAACCGGGGTGAATCTCGAGCAGGCACAGGTTGACACGGTCAGTCTGGACGAGAAGGAAGTGCGTCTGAAAGATGGCCGCGTGCTGACCTACGACACCCTGGTCGTGGGCCTGGGTAGCGTCACCAACTTCTACCGCATTCCCGGCCTGGCCGAGAATGCCTCAGAGCTCAAGGATGTGGCTGACGCCGACGAGATCTTCACTTTCGTCAACCGGGCCTACTCGGGTGACTATGTGGGCAACCGTGACATCGTGGTTGGCGGCGCTGGTCTGACCGGTGTGGAACTGGTCACCGAACTCGCGCAGCGCGCTGAGCTGTTGACCAAGGCGCGCGGCCTGCCGCCCTTCCAGATTCACCTCGTTGAGGCCGGCCCGAAGATCCTGCCTGTACTGGACGACGCGCTGCGGGCCAAGGCCCAGCGCACCCTGGAAGGCTACGGCATCAACGTGCTGACCGGACACCGCCTGATGCAGGCCACGGCCGACAGCGTGACGGTGCAGACCGCCGAGGGGGAGCAGAAGATCATTGCCGCCGGCAAGATCATCTGGACCGGGGGCATCCAGGCCCGCGACATCGTCCGGGGCGAGAAGCTGGAGAAAGGCCCCGGTGGCCGCATCGCCGTGGACACCGAATTGCGCGCCAAGGGCTACCCGGACGTATTTATCATCGGGGACATGGGTCTGGCGCTGAACCAGGAAGGCAAACCGGTACCCACCACGGCCCAGCATGCGGGCCAGCAGGGTCGTCTGACGGGCAAGAACCTGATGCATTTGGCCAAAGGACAGCCGCTGGAAGCCTATGAACCTACCACCCTGGGAGAGTTCGTCAGCCTGGGTGGCCTGATGGCCGTGGGCTGGATGAAGCTGCCCTGGAACCAGAAACTGGCCATCACCGGCGGGATCGCTCACGTCATGAAACGTGCCAGCGAGTGGCGCTGGCGGGCCAGCATCGACTGAGGTCAGTAGCGGTCAGGCCGGGGGCAGCTTCGCCTCCGGCTTTTTTTACGCGCCGCGGGGCACTGGAGCAGGTCGGTTCTTCCCTATTCCCAGTCGTCAACCCTCAGGTGTTGAGCACAGCGCAGCCTGACCGCCCTCCACTGTCGGGCCGTGCCACGAAGTTCAGAGATGGCACCATTGGCATGGCGGAACCGTCCGTCGGCCCAGGCTGCGGCGAAGTCGGTTGCCAGCAGGCCGCACAGCAGGATCTGAAGGGCCAGCCCATGCGAAACGATGATTGGGGTGCCGCCCTGGTTCAGAATCTGCGTAAGCGCCTGGCAGAGCCGGCGCTCGACCTCGGCTCGGCTCTCCCCGCCTGGAAAGCCGAAGTCTCCGTTGCCGCCGAACAATTCATGCCCGTGAGTGTTCAGGTCATCGTGGGGGCGCCCGTACCAGTCCCCTGTCTCCATTTCCTGCAATCCGTCTACGACCGTTACAGCGATCCCCAGTGCAGCAGCCAGGGGATGAGCCGTCTGCTGCGCCCGGAGAAACGTGCTGGCATAGACGGCTGGCCGGTTCAGACGCAACGAGGCAAAGGTTGTCCCGCACCGGGCTGCCTGCCGGTGACCGCGCTCACTGAGGACGTCACTCTGGCTCTGTCCGCCACGCAGCACTTTGGGTCCCATAACCAGCGTTTCGGCATGCCGGACCAGAAAGAGTCGTTCCATCAGCCGACGGTACCCTCGAAGAACCCGCGTAAAAACCGACGAAAGTTGGCGTGACAATTTCGGTACACGTGACCGCTCAACTGCCCTTCTGCCAGTTACCGCCCGGCATCCTCCCCGGCCCACTCCTGGAGCAGGTACTGGAGGCGCGTCTGCGCATTGTCCTGGCTGCCGTAGACGCTACGAAGCAACTCGCCGCCCGGCGAGAAGGCCAGCCAGTGGGGGGTGCCTTCGGTCCTCCAGTGCCGGGCGAACGCGCCGTCCAGGTCCAGGGCGACGGGAAAGGGCAGCCGCGCAAAATCACGGGAGAACTTCAGCAGGGTCGGTTCGACATCCTCCCGGGGCAACCGGCGGTGCCCGAAACTGGTATGAACTGCCAGCAGTTGCACCCTGCTCCCGAATTCTGCGTGCAGACGTTTCAGAAACGGAATGCCCCGTGACACACAGCCCGAGCATTCGAGATTAAAGGTCATGACCAGTCCGGGTGCCGTCCAGTGCGCGGGGGGTACCACCGGGTCACCATGCACGAAGTCCTCCTGCAGGGGCCATTCCATGCTGCGAGCGTACAGGGCGGCGCAGGGTTGGACACGGCGCCCTTCTTTCCCAAAAATTTACTCGGACTTTCCGACCTGACTGCCGGCCCACGCTGTCACGGCGGAGCTCTGATAGGCGGCGAGCCCTGGCCGCGCCCGGTCGATGTTGTGGGTAAACCGTTCGTCCTGAATCCACATCAGCGCCAGGGAACGCATCATGTCGGGTGAGGCGTTATAGAACCAGCGTTGAAAATACGCCCGAGGGTGTGCCGCCACCTGCTGCGCCTGCACACCCTCGGGCAAAAACCCTCTGTCCATCAGGGTCAGATATGCCGACGTGAGCTTCTCGCCCTCTTCCTTCAGCTGTGCCCAGTCAGCCCTGGTGTAGTTCCGGGTGCGCTCGTCAGTTTGTCTGCAGGCGTCAGTGTCGCCCCATCGCTCCTGCACCTCGGACTCGTACTGGGCAGGGTCGAATCCATCAAACATGTCACGTAAGTCCTGACTGCTCATGGTGAAACCTCCTTTGTCACGCTCTGCGGCCTCCAGCAGAGACATCACGGTGCCCAGCCTCCGCTGCGCGCGGCTCGCCTGCTCCTGCAACAGGGCCGCCTGCAGCCGCAGCGCACTCAGTTCGGCCTCCGGACCCCCGCCGAGCAGCCGGCCGATCTCCGAAAGGGGGAATCCCAGCTCGCGAAAAGTCAGAATCCGCCACAGCCGAGACAGATCATCGGGGGCATACAGGCGGTAGTTCGCCTCACTGCGGACCGACGGCATCAGCAGGCCCAGGGCGTCGTAGTGATGCAGGGTCCGGACGCTGACGCGGGTCAGCTCCGCCACCTCACCAACCGTCCAGAGTTGTGTACCGGTCATTGGGCACCTCCCCGGCCCAAAGCGTAGGGGCTGACGCAGGGCGAGGGTCAAGAGGGGGAACACAACTGCCCTCACCTGTAGCACCTCCAGGTGCCGATCTGAGGCTGCGCCACATGCCCCGGCCCGTCAGTGTGCTGGTGGACTGGACCCAGCCCCTAGACTGACCTCAATGGCGGCAGCTCCTTTCTGGCCCGCGTTCTGGCGGGGATTCCGGGCACTCGTGCCGCTGTGGCTGGGCATGGTGCCGTTTGCGGTGGCCTACGCGGTGACGGCGCGGGCAGCTGGTCTGGGAGTCTGGGAGACCCAGCTGATGAGCCTGACTGTCTTCGCGGGCGCCAGCCAGTTCGCGGCGGCCGGCCTGTTTGCGTCCGGGGCTTCTGGACTGAGCATCGTAGCCACCACATTTCTGCTGAACGCGCGGCACGTGCTGTACGGCCTGAGCCTCTCGCGCCAGCTGCCCCTGACCCCCAGGGAGCGCGCCCTGGCCGCGCAATTCCTGACCGACGAGGCCTATGGAGTCAGTGTCGTGCATGGGCCCCGCGACCCCACGGGTCTGAGTTTTGCCTTTCTGCTGGGCGCCGAACTGAGCCTGTACGTGATCTGGAATGCCTCGACCCTGGCCGGCGCCCTGGCTGGTGCGGTGCTGCCCGACCCGCAGGCACTGGGCGTGGGTGTGATTTTCCCCCTGGCGTTTCTGGGCCTGCTGGTCCCGCTGCTGGCTGACCGCCTGAATCTGCTGGTAGCTGCGGCTTCCGGGGCAGCAGCATGGCTGCTCTCACGTGTGCTGCCCGGGGGACTGGTGGTGCTGCTGGCTGGCGTGGGCGGAGCGCTGCTGGGGGCCTGGCTCCTGACCCGCCGGGAGCAGCCGGAGGCGCGCCCGTGAGTCCGGCGCTGATCATCCTGATGATGTGGGCCGTAACCTACCCGGCGCGCCTGCTGGGCCTGAGTCTGGGCCGGCTGCACCTGCCGCCCTTCTGGCTGGCGTTTCTGCAGTTTGTACCGGTCAGTGTGTTTGCCGCCCTGGTGGTGCCGGACGTTCTGGGCAGTCCGGAATGGGCCCGGCGGCTGGTCGCCTGCGTCGTGGGCGGCGCCCTGATGTGGCGCACCCGGCACCTGGGGATGGGGCTGCTCGGAGGTTTCGCGGCCTATTGGGCGGCCAGAACACTGGGCTTGTGATGTCACCCCCCATCGGCTCGGGCACCAGCGCCTTTGAGGCGTGGCCTTAGACAGGTATCAGCCCGTTATGAGATCCGGAGTCAGATGAGGGGCAGAGTTGAGCCAGTGGACCACACGCTCCTGCGTACCGCTGGCCGTAGTACGCAACTCAAGAAAAGTGGTGGCGGTATTCTTCAGCCGGAACGTGAGCGCCTCGCCGTTCAGCTCAGGCAACGCCAGCAGATCGCCGATAAGGAACTGGGCGAAGTCATGATGGGTGACCAGAGCCAGCACGTCTCCCTCAGCCGCAGCTGTTCGCAACTGGGCCTTCACGCGGGCTGCGCGTGCGGCGAAGTGCCCATGATCCCAGGGTTCATAGCCGCCGTCCCAACCCTGGCCGTGCAGTTCCGCCGGCCACAGCAGAGGTGGACAGTCCGTCAGCAGCGAGGCGTGGTCGCGGCCGGGAACGGGCGCAAATTGCCCTTCCGGGCCGGTGTTCAGCCCTCCACATTCATAGGCGTCCTGGAGCCCCTGCACCTTGAGTCCCATTGCCTGGGCCAGCGGCGCAGCGGTCTGGACTGCGCGGGTGGTGAGGCTTGAATAGAGGTGCGTGACGCGCTGACATTGTGCGTTACCGACGACCCAGGTGGCCAGCCGCCGTGCCTGCTCGTGACCCAGTTCCGTCAGAGGTGGATCTGCCTGCCTCCCCTCGTAGCAGGGACTGGCGGTTTCCTGCTCCAAGAGGTTATTCACGGACTGTCCGTGTCGGATCAGCAGCAGCTTCACGCGGGCAAGGCTAACACGCTGCAGGAGCCGCTTCCGGTGCACAACTGCGCCAGCGAAGTCACTTACCGCTCTACAGGGTAGGCATAGATACACCGTTACTAGACCTCCCGAGCCCTGAGCGCGCTCCTATCCCCGAGGCCGTCACCCAGGCCCCGGCCCCCGCGCTATGCTGAATGACGCATGACGGGGCAGGCCGGACTACACAAGCTGATCGATGGGAAATACGAGATCGTGCGCGAGATCGCACGGGACGGTCATGTCACCCTCTGGGAAGTTCGCGCCGGCGAGGGAGTGACCCGCCGGGTCGCGTGGTTCGATGTCACGACTCCCGCTGACCGCCAGGCCTTTCACGCCTACCGCACGGCCGTTCGCGCCTTGGCTCCGGCCGGGCTGACCGACGTGGTGGCCCGGCCCGGGGCCTACTACGCCGTGTGGCAGCCCGTCGCTGGAACCCCGCTGGAAGAGTTCCTGGCCCAGCCGGTCAAGCCCGAGGAGACGGTAGAGGCAGTGCGCCATCTCGCGGCACGTCTGGCGATACATAACTTCGCTGTCAGTGACGCGGATATCGTCGTGGAGGGTCACGAACCCCGCGTGGCCTATCTGCGCCCGGTCACCCGGACGCCCGATGACATTGCTCTGCTTAACGCGCCAACCCTGGCTGCACTGAGTGGCGGGCGCGTTCGTCCACGCCGGCAGCCTGGAGCCTGGCTGTCGTTCGTGCCGGGTCTGCTTTTCCTGGGTGGCGCGGTCTACCTGGGTGCCCAGGCAGCCCAGATTTACCTCAATCCACCAGTACAGGAGGTGGTCAGTGTCACCGGCAAGGAGGCCAAGGAGGCCACCCAGCAGCTGGTCCGCGCTGGTTACCGCGTGCAGTACACCGAGGGTCAGGCCGGCAGCCTGCCCATCGGGTCCATCATCCGCCAGGACCCGGCGGGCGGCACGTCCCTGCCGGTGGGGCGCCTGATTACCCTGACTGTCAACAATCCGCCGGCCATTCAGGTGCCGCGTGTTGAAGAAATGACCCTGGCTCAGGCCAAAGCCGCCCTGAAAGACGGCGCACTTACCCTGGGGAAGGTGCTGAAAGTCGATGGCACGCTAACCAATACGGCCGTGGGCCATGTGATTGCACAGATCCCGCAGCCCGGCGCCCAGACCCAGCCCGGACAGTCGGTCCAGGTGATGGTCAGCACCGGCGTGCAGGGCAAGGACACCTGGATTCCCAACCTGACGGGCATGACCTATGAGCAGGCCCGTGACCATGTACGCGCCGCAGGTCTGGTCGTGACCCAGGTGCGCGAAAAACCCAGTGACGAGCCGGAAAACAGCGTGCTGGAGCAGACTCCTTCGCCCTATGTTCGGGTGGCGGTCGGCAGTCCGGTGACCCTCACGGTGGCCACGGCCCGTTACAGCCCGCCGACCCAGCCGGCCGGTAGCCTGCCGTTACCCCCGGTGTATGTTCCGCCCACCCCAACTGCCCCTGAGGAAGCCCCGGAGGACCCCAGCGCCGCCCCCACGGACAGCCCGGCGACAGGGCCTACCGGGCCTGAGACGGCTCCAGCTCCCACTCCGCAGGAGATTCCGGCCACGCCACCGGTCACCGGTCCCAGCCCAGCTCCCGAGCCCCCACCCAGCGCCGAGTTGCCTACCAGCAGTGTCAGCTTCAATTATCAGTTTCCCGAAGATCTGCCGGACGGAACCTACACGGTGGTCGTGCGTGACGCGGACGGCGAGCGTGTGGTCCTGGCACCCACCGAGGCCGGGCAGCTGCGCGGCGCCACAGCCACCAGCGACAATGCCCTGACCGTTCGCGGAAGTGCGGTGTTCGTGATCCGGCGTGACGGCGCAGAGTATGCCACGGTCAACCCCTGAACCACGTATTGGGCCAGGTGCTGGGCCGCCGTTCCACTGACGCTCTTCCAAGATGATCTACCTCGATTACGCTGCCACGCACCCCATGACCCCCGAGGCCCTGGCGGCCTATGCCCAGGCTGCCGCTCTGCCGGGCAACCCGGCCAGCGTTCATGCCGCCGGACAGGCCGCCCGCGAGGCCATGGAAGAAGGCCGGAGCCGCGTGGCAGCCGTGTTGGGGGTAGATCCGCGGACCCTGACGGTCAACAGCGGCGGCACCGAGGGAGACAACCATGTCCTTCTGGGTACGGCCCTGGCATGGCACGAGACCCACGGCCGGGCAGGTCACCTGATCACCACCCTGACCGAGCATTCCGCGGTCCTGGCCCCCGCCCGCTGGCTGGAAAAGCAGGGCTGGGCCGTCACCTTCCTGGAACCGGACCGGCATGGGCGTTATGCCGCGGCCCAGCTGGAGGCCGCGCTGCGTGATGACACCGCTCTGGTGTCAATCCACCACGCCAACAACGAACTGGGCACCGTTCAGGACACGCCGGCTCTGGCAGCCATTGCGGCAGCACGTGGCGTGCCGTACCACACCGACGCGGTCCAGGCACCGGGCGTGCTGCCGGTCCATTTGCCCGGCTGGGGGGTCACCTTCGCCACTTTCAGTGCCCACAAGTGGGGCGGGCCGCGGGGCGTGGGCTTTCTGTATGTCCAGCGCGGGACTGTGCTGCCTCCGCTTGTTTACGGAGGCGGACAGGAAAGTGGGCTGCGGCCCGGCACCCAGAACACGGCTGGGGTCTATTCCGCCGGGGTCGCCCTGACGCATGCCGAAGCGCAGCGCGAGCCAACCCTTGCGCATCTCAGCCGCCTTCGCGAACGCTTTGTACAGGCAGTGACCGATATTCCGGATGTGCACGTCAACCATCCGCTGGAAGGAAGCCCCAAGGTGGCCAGCCTGACGCTGCCGGGCACCGACGGCGAAGCCCTGCTGATGAATCTGGACATGCTGGGCATCTGCGCCAGCGCCGGCAGTGCCTGCTCGGCCGGCACCATGCAGGCCAGCCATGTCCTCACGGCCACCGGCCTGAGTGAGGCCGACGCCCGCAGCACGCTGCGTTTCAGCTTCGGTGCTGCCACGACCGAGGCAGAAGTGGACGCAGCCGCTTCTGCGCTGGCCCAGGCCGCGCAGTGGAGCCGGAGCTGATTGATCACACCGCCAGTGGCAGCGTGGTCCACCGTCAGAAAGATGCCCTGGCGGTCGTTCTGTAGCCAGGCCTGGAAAGCGCGGGGCTGTCCGGACAGGCAGGAGGCCCAGGCGCAGTTCGTTGGCGGCGGTCCACAATCTACGCGTCCTTGCCTGGTGTTCTGTTTGAGGCAGGTGAACCCTGTAAGTTCGCGGGTCCGGCTGGAAGCCCTCTGCCGCACGCTGGCAGGCTGAGCCTGGGCACCTGCTACGACACAGACACGGCAGGCCAGTTTGGTCCCGGCTTTTTCAACAGAGACCTGGAGTAATCGCCCATCAGACCCTGCGCGGCAAGAGAGGAATTGATCCGCTGCATCTGGCGGTACAGGACTTCAAAGGATGCGTCCCAGGGGCGCTGAGTGAGGTCGATCCGAACTGCATTCCCGGGCAGTTCGACGACGTGGGCGCCCAGGTCCTGCAACTGCCTGAAGTCGAACCGGTCCCTGATTTCCGGTCCGACATAGTTCCGCACGGCTGCACTTTCGAACCCGTACTTGTGAACGGTGCGGGTTCGCAGCATCTGATTGAAGGCCGTCACCTGCTCGGACTCCCCTGGCCAGTCGAAGGCCAGCCCGCCGTAGACCGGCTGGAACAGGGCACACAGGTCGTCCGCAAAGCGAAACAGGTCTTCCAGGCTGCGCGGCCCGCTGTCAGAAAACACAGCGAACGGAGAGAGCCTCGGACGCACCAAAGAACCGACCGAGAACTCGTAGGCCGGTGCCGTACGACGGAAGAATACCGGCAGAGCGTGCGCGTCAGAATCTGCCAGAAGCCGTATAAAGTGCTCCTCGTCAAAAGGCACGTTCCGCTTTCCGGAATCCGGGTCGTCGTACAGGTCAAACTTCTCGGGAGGCAGGTCATGGGCCAGCAGCAGGGCCAGCAGCTGCTCAAACACGGCCAGGTCCGCCAGCCGGCCTTCCTTGCCGTGGCGGGCCTCCTCCAGCGAGATGGCAACACTGCCCAGCTGTTCCATGTGCATCATTGTCCTCCAGCCGTCTGCGGGTCCACGCTGCCCGAGCCCACCAGCTGGCGCACGTCCTCAAGCGGCACCGGCTTCCAGGCCATCCGGTCCTTTCCGATCGATTCCCAGTTGTACCACTCACCAGAAGCAGGGTCACGGCGCAGCACAATCAGATCCTCACCCGCCGCCTCACGGGCCAGGGTTCCGCTGGGGCGGACCTGAGGTGAGTCGCTGGAGAGAACGACGATAAATTTCTTGCCTTCGCTCAGGGCCCCCTCGTATTCGGCACGCAACTGCCGGGTGAAATGCTGAACATCCACGTCCCCGGACAGCGCCTTGATGTCGGCCCACACAGTGTCGGACACGGCGTCGGGGCGCACGGCGACCTCTACGCCGTCCACGCTGGTGGTATACACCACCGGCTTCCTGGAATCTCCATCGCGCGTGGTGTTGTAGTTGTTGTTCTCCATCCCGGTGGCGTCAATGGCCGCGTTCTCCTGCATCAGGCCGCGCAGCTGGTTGGCGTGGGCACGCTGGGCTCTGGGCAGCCAGTTTTCAAAGGACTCCGCACTCTGCCTCGCGTTGAGCTTGTTCTTCTGGTAGCGCTCGTACCGGATGGGCCACACCTCGGTCGGTCCAGCCTGATCGATGCGGTTGCGGAAGGCAGCGTATTCCTCAGGAGATAGGTGCGGAAAATCGGCATTTTCGATGATGCCCATTCCCACACGGTCTCCGGCGGTCTGCGCGCGGGCCAGATAATTGGCTTCCTGACGCCGCAGGCTGCGCGCTTCAGCGCTCAGACGCTTCGTATCGGGGTGATCCTTGCCCAGGCGCTGCGCCTCAGCCTCGCGCCAGGCAGCCATGTCACCATGTTTGCGGGCCTCGATTTCCAGTTCCCACCGTCGGCTGCCCACCGTGGTCACGTCGTCACCCGTCAGGCGCTGTACGCGGTTCTTCAGCTGCCCGGGCACGCTGGTATCCGCACGCGCTTCGACCGCGTGGCGCTGATGGATGCGGACGTCATTCGGGTGGGCCGTGAGCGAATGGGCGACCTGGGTCCGGCCGAAGTGAAACCCGGTGATCTCGCTGGAATTGCCGGGCAGGTGCGGATCGGATGCGGTCGGCATCACACCCGCACGGTTTCCGGTCACGTTGTTGACCCGGTCACCGGCCCGAGTCCCAAGAGCGCTGCCCGCCTTGTGCGCCCTGACCTGCACCCGTCCGGCAGCGCCTGGAAGACGGGTGCTCGCCGCGCCTACACCGGTCCCGATGGCCAGCATCATCAGGGCTTCGGGACTGGTGAGGTTTTTCAGCGCCGCGCCCAGAGAGGCGCCGCCGATCATGTCGCCCACCACGTTGCCGCCCAGGTCGAAGCTGGTGCTGATGGTAAATCCTGCTGCCTTCTGGGTCAGCCCACTGCCGATCAGTCCGGCGCTGCCCAGCTTCCCTGCAATCAGGCCACCTGCTCCACCCAGCGCACCCCCCGCCGCGCCAATCAGGGCTGCCTTGCCTACCCCGTCGAACAGGCTCTTGCGGTCTCCGTCAGCCAGACCGATGTTGTCCACCGCATTGTTGCCCATCTGCATCACGACGCCGCTGGCCGCGCCGACCAGCGCGCCGCCCACCACCGCTCCAATGGCCCCAGCCGCCGCTCCGGCGCCCAGTGCGCCCGCCATGGCACCCACCGCCGCAATGACTGCCGGTCCGGCCACCACGGCCACGACGATAATCACCGCGACCATCAGGGCGATCTTGACCCAGGACTTCCAGCGTGGCTGCACCTGCGCAGCTGCCTTTGCAGCGTTTTCACGGATGCTGACGTCTTCCTGCGCGAAGTTCTGTTCCAGGGCACCTTTCAGCGCAGGAACAGTGGCACGCAGCTCCGCAGGCAGGCCCTTCAAAGCGCGGGCGTACAGGGTCTCCAGGCCCTGACCAAGCTGTTCCAGAGTGGCACCGGTGGTCTGACTTTCCTGTGAAGTGCCCTGCTGATGCTCCTGCTGCAGGCGCTGAAACAGGGCCAGGGCCTGGGTCACGATGCCCTGCGCTCCCTGGTCAAACTGTCCGGCTGTCTGGGTCCCCTGAACCACGGCAGCCCGGGCTGTTTGCCCGAAACCCTGTTCTGCCTGCGCCGCTCCCTGGCTGAGTCCGGTGGTCACGCGGGTCAGGCCCTGGCGCAGGCTGAGCTGCGAGCGCTGCACGCTGCGGGTAATTCCCTGCTGGGTCCGCGCCAGGGCCGCGCGCAACTGCGACGGGTCCGGAGCCTGGCTCCCGCGGACCTGCCGGTCGAAGGCGCCCAGGCTGGCCTCCAGCTGGGCCGCGATCTGAGCCGCGCTGCGGTGCACAGCCGCCGTGGCATTGCCCACCTGTCCCTGAAGAGCAGCGGTCTGCGCCTGGGCCTGAGAGGCTATGACACTGATCTGTGCGCTCTCCACGGCACTCAGGCTGTTCAGTGTGCCTGCAAGTTGGGTCCGGATCGCGGCGCTCAGGCTCTGGTAGGCCTGCTGCGCCTGCTGCCGGGCCCGCCGCTCGCGCGCCCTCAGCCTTATGTCAGAGGCGTCCAGTTGCGAGCACAGCAGTTTCTCGGTGTCCTGTAGAGCCAGATCAATATTCTTGAGGTCCTTGCCCAGGCCGCCTTCAGGGCCCATCAGATGATCGGCTTCCTCGTCGGCATTCTCGCGGAAGCCGGGCTGGTAGGCCGCGCCCACATCACGCGCTGCGCCAGCCCTGGCCTTCCAGCGGTTGTCGGTCAGCGGACCATCGAGAAGACTGTCGTCCTTTCCGGTCACGTTGGCCTCGTAAGCCTGTGCCTGGGTCTCGGCGCGCTCCCGTGCCACCTGCCCGACCTGATCGCCCGCCTGCCCGTACAGCACCCTGACCTGCTCGTAGGCTGCCTGGACCTCTGTTTTCTGGGTACGCACCTGCACACGGGCCGCCTGAACCGTCTTTGTGTGCTGCTGCTGGTTTCTGACCTTTGCAGCCTGCGTCGCCAGCGGCAGGGCCGCGATGGCCCCCCCATGCCGTGCGGCAAGCTGTGCACTGGCCGCCGCCGCACGGGCGCGGGCACGTCCCTTTTGCTGCGCAACTCCAGTACGGACGACGCCCTGCTGCCTGGACGCCCCCGCGAGCACGCGCTTGTGGGCAAGGGCCGCATTCGTCCGGATCTGCCGGCTCAGGGACTGCGCCTGCCGCTGGACCAGCCGCACCTGAGCGCGGTTGCGCTTCAGGAAGGCACCGGCCATGACATTGGCTACCTTTCGCCGCTGTCCGGCAGCCTTCAGTGCCTTTCGGGCACAGACCCCTGCGGCTTTTAGCTTCCGGCGGTTCAGTTTCGGTGCAGCAAAGGCGGTCCGCGCAGGGCTTCTTGAGGGGGAAACCATGGGTTGTACAGGGAAACTCAGAGCCGCAGCCGACTTAGGCAGGACCCGGGGCTTTGGCACAGGCTGAATCCGCATTCCGGAAACGGCAGTCTTGCGGCCACTGACCCGCGGCAGGGTGGTCTGTGCGTACGCCTGAGGGAGAGCTTTCAGAGGGCCGACCGCCTGACGCTGGGCGGCCTTTACAGCCTGGGCATGCTGGGCAATCCCCGCTACCGGGCGCCTCGCGGGCACGACCCGCTTCACCTGTGAGCTGACGACCGGAGGGCGCCCAGGGAGGAGCGTGGCACCCTCTGGCAACTGCGCGTGGGCCCTGGCCGGTCCACCCTGACCCCCATCCTTCCGGCGCTGGTCAAACATAACCTATGTTACCGTTGCTCTTGCTGGCTCTTCCGGGCGTTTTCGCTTGCATTGGCAGCAAGGCCGGAGCAGGAAGCCCAGAACTGCCAGACTGACCCCATGAGTCTTCCGCCTTGCAGCGTGGCTGAACATCTTCTGCTCGAAGCCGGGCTGCTCAATCCCGGGCCCTGGGTCGCCCATTCGCGGCAGGTCGCACTGGCGGCCCGTCATATTGCCCAACGGCATCCTGAGCTGGATCCTGAGCGGGCTTACGTTCTGGGCCTGCTGCACGATATCGGACGGCGTACGGGTCCCAACCGGGACCGTCATATTCTGGACGGTTATGATTATCTGACCGGGCTGGGATTCACGGACGCCGCGCGCATCGCCCTGACGCACTCGTTTGTGCTGCCGGGCCTGGACACCCTGCAGGGCGAGTGGGACGGCACGCCTGAGGAACTACGCCGGCTGGAGATCCTGGTCGGGCAGGCACATCAGACCGAGGAAGACCGGCTGCTCCAGCTGTGTGATCTGCTTGCCCTGGCAGACGGCTTCTGCACGGTGCACGAGCGCATGGTGGACGTTGCCCTGCGTTACAGCGTAAACGCCCGGACGGCCGACAAGTGGCGCGCCCAGCTGAGCCTGAAGGCGCACTTCGATCAGGCCTGCCGCGTCAACGTCTATCGGCTGCTCCCGGGGCTCTGCGAGCGACTGCTGGCGTAACGATCGGCAGCAAGAGCAAAGAGCCCGCACCGAAGTGCGGGCTCCTCTTTCAGCTTCAGTCTTATTCGAACTGAGCCAGCACCTGTTCAAGACGCTCTTTCTGGGCACTGAAGTCAGTAACGCGGCGGCGTTCCTCCTCGATCACCTCGGCGGGGGCGCGGGCCACGAAGCCCTCGTTGCTCAGCTTGCCCTGCGCCTGCCTGATCTGCTTGTCCAGCTCCAGCAGACGCTTTTTCTGCTTACCGAGCCAGTCACCAATGTCCACGGTGCCTTCCAGCGGCGCACGGATAATCACGCCCTGTTCGACGGCGCTGAGGGTCCGGCCCTCCAGGCTGTCGACCACGGTCACCCGGGCGATGCTCTCGACCACACGGGCGTTCTCCTGCACCGTGGCCGCCTGGTCCCCTTCCACCATCACGCCCAGGCGGTCCTGGGGGCTCAGGCCCAGTTCACTCTTGAGGCTGCGCGCTGCGCTCACCGCGGCGCGCAGGGCGTCGAAGGCGCGGGTGGCTTCGGCGTCATGCAGCGCTTCGTTGACCTGAGGCCAGACCCGCAGGGCCAGCTGCCGGCGGTGCCCCAGCGCCTCGTACAGCTCGCTGGTGATAAACGGCATGAAGGGGTGCAGCAGCTTCAGGATGTGCTCCAGCACAGCTTTGAGGGTCGCCAGGGTACCCAGGCGGCCTTCGGCGAGCGCGGGCTTGGCGGCCTCGATGTACCAGTCGCAGAACTCGTCCCAGGTGAAGCTGTACAGCGTGCGGATGGCGGCCCCGATATCGAAGGCGTCGAGCTGCGCCGTCGCCTCCTGCGTCACCTCATTCAGTCGGCTGATAATCCAGCGGTCGGCCAGCGTCAGATCGTCGCGGGTCCGCAGCACACCCAGCACCTCCTGACTGCGCAGCAGGTCAGCGTTGCCGGGCACCACGGCGCGGCGCACGTAGGCACTCAGGTCATGATCGTCTGTCAGATTCGCCGCGGCCTCACCCAGGCGCATCAGCGCAAATCGGGTGGCGTTCCACAGCTTGTTGGCAAAGTTGCGGCCCTGCTCGAAGCGGCGCGGGTCGTGCTTGATGTCCTGGCCGCCGGTAGACAGGAAGGTGAAGGCAAAGCGGCAGGCGTCCACCCCGTACTGGTCGAACAGCTCCAGCGGGTCCACCCCGTTGCCCTTGCTCTTGGACATCTTCTGGCCTTTGGCGTCCAGATACAGGCCGTGCAGCATGACGGTCGAGAACGGCGCCTGACCGGTCAGGCCGTAGCCGGCCATCTGCATCCGGGCCACCCAGAAAAACAGGATGTCGTAGCCGGTCACCAGCACCTGCGTGGGATAGAACTTGCGGAAGTCCTCAGCGTCGGTGTCGGGCCAGCCCAGGGTGGAAAACGGCCACAGGTTGCTGGAAAACCAGGTGTCGAACACATCGGGATCGCGGCGCAGGGTCTGGTGGGCGTAGCGGGGGTCCTTGTCGCAGTCCAGATCCGGTTTCTCAGGGTCTGGCACGTAGATGTTGCCCTCGTCGTCATACCACGCCGGAATCTGGTGTCCCCACCACAGCTGCCTGGAGATGTTCCAGTCGCGGATGTTTTCCAGCCAGTCGCGGTTGACCTTGGTGTAGCGCTCGGGCGTGAGTCTGATCTCGCCCTTGTCCAGGCCCTGAAGCACCTGGTCGGCAAAGGGCTTCATGCGCACGAACCACTGGGTGCTCACGATGGGCTCAACCGGCACCTTGGTGCGCTCGCTGAGGCCGATGGCCGTGTCGTGGTCCTTCTCTTCCAGCAGTTCACCGGATTCCTGCAGGGCTTTGACCACCGCCTTGCGCGCGGCGAAGCGCTCCAGCCCCCGGAAGGCCTCCGGAACCAGCTCACCAGCCAGGTGGCCCTGCAGGTCAATGACGCTGGGCCGTGCCAGGCCATGCCGCTCGCCCACCTCAAAGTCGGTGGGGTCGTGTGCAGGCGTGATCTTCAGCGCACCGACCCCGAACTCCATCTCCACGGCTTCGTCCGCAATGATCGGCACGGTACGGTCCGTCAGCGGAATGCGCGCCTGCTGACCGATCAGGTGGGTAAAGCGGGGATCGGCCGGGTGCACCGCGATGGCCTGATCCGCGAAAATCGTTTCCGGGCGCACCGTAGCAATGCGGATTTCGCCGGCTTCACCATTGCTGGCCGCTGCACCGGGATCAGCCAGCCTGTACGACAGGGTGTACATCTTGCCCTTGCGCACTTCACGGTCGATTTCCAGTTCCGAGAGGGTGGTCTGGCTGGCCGGGTCCCAGTTCACGATGCGCTCGCCGCGGTAGGCCGCGCCCTCGTGGTACAGCCGCACGAACTGATGACGCACCGCCTTGGACAGCCCCTCGTCCATGGTGAAGCGCTCGCGGGTCCAGTCGGCGCTGACACCCAGCCGGGTCAGCTGGTTCAGGATGGTGCCGCCGGACTCTTCCTTCCAGGACCACACCTTCTCCAGAAACGCTTCCCGGCCCAGATCGTAGCGACTGAGCCCCTGTTCCTTAAGTTGCCGTTCCACGACCACCTGGGTGCTGATCCCGGCGTGGTCCGTGCCCGGCAGGAACAGCGCCTCGAAGCCCCGCATGCGCTTGAAGCGGATCAGGGTATCGATCAGGGTGTTGTCCAGCGCGTGTCCCAGGTGCAGGCTTCCGGTCACGTTGGGCGGCGGAATCACGATAGTAAAGGGCTCACGGCCGCTGCTGGCGTCAGCGCGGAACGGCTCGGTGCGCCAGCGGCTGGCCCACTGCGGCTCCACGCTCTGCGGCTCGAACTGCTTGGCCAGCGGCCCTTCGGTCTCGGTCAGGTGATCAGTCGTGTCGGTCATGTGCGTTCTCCTTGAGCAGCAGCCTGAGCTGTGGCAGGGCGGCTTCGTAGCCGTAGCCGGGAATAAGTTCGGGGTGATCGAGCGGCGCAAAACGGCACAGGAAAGTCATGCCCTGGTCGTCGTCCCCGCCGCTGACGTGATGTGCCCAACGGCTGGGGGTGTCCAGTGGCGCGCGCAGCCAGTAGTAGTGCCACACCTGGGACTTCTCTGCGCGGGTCCAGAGCCAGGAGGCCATATGGACAGGAGCATCCAGGTTCAGGCCGACTTCTTCATGCGTTTCGCGCCGCGCCGTGTGGTCTGGCGTCTCGTCAGGGTCCACACCACCGGCCGGCACCTGCACGCCTGCGTCCGGATATTCGGCAGTGTGCTCGAACACCAGCAGTTCGTCGTGCCGGCGGGTAACATACACCAGCACCCGTTCCCGCAAACCCCGGCCCTGCGCCGCGGCGCGCGCTTCCTGAAAGGGCAGCGCGTATCCCGTCTGTTCGACTGTCTGCGTCATCCGAACCTCCCGTGCGGGCCAAAAAAATCCCGTCCGCCGGAACCTGCCTTTGTGACAGGTTCTGTGCGGACGAGACGAATGGAAGAGTCCCGTGGTACCACCGCGTTTCCCCTGCATATCGTCAGGGGCGCTCTGGCGCGCTGTACCGGGCGCACCCGGACGGCTCTACTGGCCCCCGGTGTGACAGGGGCGTTCTTCCGTCGTGCTCGCGGGTGACGTTCTCCGGTGGCGGTCCGGCCCAGGCTCTCAGTCGCGGCCCAGGGCTCCCTGTCGGGGCCATCCCGGGTACTCTTCCCGGTCACTGCCCAGGAAGTCTACGGGTCTCGGGGTCCGGATTTCAATCGGCCTGTTGGCGGATGGTGCCAGCGCCCGTGCAGCGCAGCATCTGCAGGTGCACGACCCGGATGATTTTACCCGGTGCCACGGGCAGGTACGAGATACGCGCGGCCTCACCCTGAATCCACAAATCACCCTGCCGGGTATTCTCAGACAGCCAGACAGAGTAACCGGCAATGCAGTCAGGAAGCCACCGGTCGGCAGAACCGGTCTACAGTCTTGGCTCTTCCGGTCCCTGCAGCAGTTCAAAGCGGTACAGCATGGGCTTTTTCATCAGACCGCGCGAAACCGCCACCGTGGCCTGCCGGTAGGGCACGCCAGTCACGCCCGCACCACCCTGAAAGGTCAGCACCTCAGAGCCGACCCGCGCGCCGAGCTCCCCCATTTCCAAGACCCCTTCAGCACGGCTGAGCACGTCATAGGGATGCTCGATCAGGACCGTCAGCTTCACCGTCTGGCCAGCCAGGCTGCGCAGAGGGTTTCCGGCATGCGCAAAACTGGTCCGGACCTCGTCCGCCACGCGCTCGCGGGTCACTTTCAGGCTCAGGGCATACTCCCCGACCGGAAACAGCACCTCGCGGATCAATGTGACCCCGTCCCCCTCTGCAGCACGGAAGGCCACCAGCAGCGCTTCCCGGCGGTTGCGGATCAGCGTGACAGGTGCCGCCGAACGGCTCTGCATCGGAAAGTCGCCGCGCTGAATAATGCGCTCGGCGTGCAGCAGGGTGTCCTCCCGGGTGCGGTAACTGCGCTGAAGCACGCTCTCGTGCGGGTGCCAGTGTCCGGCTGAGTCACGGACCATCCAGTCAATCCACAGTTCAAAGCGGTCCTGAAAGCGCCAGGACGGGTGAGCAGCTGCCCTTGCCGGGCCTGCTGCCGCCTCGCGTCCTACGTCCTCACGTTCGCGCCGGGTATCGTCCGGGGTCCCTCGTGTAATGGCGCTCATGACTCCTCCGGGTACATCATGGAGCATGCCGGACCCGGCATGGTGGGAATGCGAGAACCGGGATCAGCAGGGCGCTGCGCATCAGGCAAGCTCGATCAGGCCCGCAGCCAGAAATGGGCGCAGCGTTTCGAGCAGAGTCCGCGGTGGTTGCGGACTGCGCTCGAGCAGACTGCGCACGGTCGTCCCCCCCTGCACCCGGCTCAGGGCCTCGTACTGCGCACGCGTGACAGGCTGCGCCTCGGTCCAGCGGGGAGTAAAGCGCAGGGTGCGGTCCCAGTCCGGGAATGCCTGAAGGAGGGGGGTCCAGCTTTCGTGGTCGTCCAGCATGCGCCTCAGGGCTGCGTCACGTCGTAAGGCCAGGGTGCGGTTGGGCGCGGGCTCGTCCGCCTCGAAGACAAAGGTGCCCTCGGTAACGCTGCACACCACCTGCAACCCGGCGTCTCCGCTCAGGGTCCAGGCCTGGGCGTGCACAAGCTCACCAGGGTCAAGCCACAGCTGTCCGCCACGTGGATGATCCAAGCTCAGTCTTCCTGCCCGGCCACTGGCGAGCAACATCTGCATCACGGACAGAAGCGGGAAAACAGTCAGATCGCCGCGTACCATATGCCCCGCAGTGTAATGCCGATTGCCCGCACTTGCATCTGGCAGACACATGCGACAATGCCGCCTATGCCTGACGCCGCGCTGTCCACGCTGCTTTCCCTGTGCGCCGCTGACGCCCTGGGCGCGGCCACCGAGTTCAAGACTCCGGAGGTGATTCATGCGCGCTACACCCTGCCCTTCGACCACTACCAGGAAGGCAGCGTGTTCGGGTTCGCTCCCGGCGAAGCCACCGACGACAGCCAGATGGTGGTCGCAACCCTGCTGGGGTACGCGCGGGGTGAGGGAACCGGTGGAGTGTGGAGGGCCCTTCAGGAGTGGCTGGCCACCGGTCCACCGGATGTAGGTGGCCTGACGCGAGCGGCCCTGCAGCACGCGGGACCGGACGGTGGGGTGCACGCGTGGGAGGCCAGCGGTTTCCAGAGTGCGGGAAACGGAGGCCTGATGCGCGTGGCTGCCGCCTGGATCGCGGGCTTCCGGGGCGATGACCTGGCGCGTGAATCCGCCGTCCTGACCGCCCTGACCCACGCGGACCCGCGCTGCGTGCATGCCTCGGTGGTGCTGACCGCCTGCATGGAGGCGCTGTCCAGCGGCGGCTCCTCTACCGATGCTGCTGCCCACGGCCTGCGGGTGATGGACGCCCTGAACGCAGAGGCCACGCTGCTGGACGCCGGACTGTTCAGCACTGCCACGCTGCGGGCGCAGATGGCGTTCCGCGGCCGCGACCGGGAGGCCCGAGCCAGTGTGCGGGGGCGCGTGCGTGCAGGCCTCGACGGTCTGCTTACCTCCCAGAGCGGCTTCGTACTCGATACCCTGGAGGCAGCCCTGAAGCACGCCAGGGCCGGGTCGTGGCTGGAATGCGTGCAGCCGGCGGTGCTGCTGGGCGATGACAGCGACACGGTGGCCTGCGTGGTCGGCGCCCTTGCCGGCGCGCGTGGCCTGCCTGTTCCCGGGCCGCTGCTTGCTCCATTGCGCCTGGGACACAGCTGGCCCGACTGGAAACGGGACTGGCTGTGCCTGGAGCATCTGCCTGACATTGTCCAGGCTGCCCAGCGGGCCTGAGACAACCTGCGGTCCTGGGGGTATGCTATATTTCTACGGTTGCCCGCTACGCACATCCAGGTCTTCCTGGCAGACGTGGCGGAGGAGGCAAATATGAAAAAGGATATCCACCCCAAAGCAGTTCCTACCAAGATCATCTACCAGGGCAAGGTCGTTATGGAAACCCTGAGCACCCGCCCCGAGATCCACGTGGATGTCTGGAGTGGCGTTCACCCCTTCTGGACTGGCGAAGAGCGCTTCGTGGACACCGAGGGTCGCGTGGACAAGTTCAACAAGCGTTTCGGCGACAGCTACCGCAACAAGAAGAAGTAATCCGGATCTTCAGCCGCCCCGCCGCCCTGGTGGGGCGGTTCTTTACGTATGTGGACGGCCCGGGAAGTGGAGGCCGGACACGTCCACCACCCTCAGGGGTGGAGCGCCCAGCAGACTTTGCAGAAGTTTGCCACGGGGTACGGCATCGCCCCAGGGCTTCCAGCCCATCCGCCATCTCAGGGCATCTGGCATACTCGCGGACGTGCTGAAGTCCCCCTATTCCGGCGGTCACCTGGAGGTCATTGTCGGTCCGATGTTCAGCGGGAAAAGCGAGGAACTGATCCGCCGCGTCACCCGCGCCCTGATTGCCCGGCAGCGGGTGCAGGTGTTCAAACCTGCCGTGGACGACCGCTACCACGAGTCAGCGGTGGCCAGCCACACCGGGCGCACCGTCGGGGCCCTGGCGGTCGGCGATGTGGCCGACATTCGGGCTCACCTGAGCGGTGAAGGCCCGCTGCTGCAGGCATCCGCAGAGATGCCGGACGTGATCGGAATTGACGAGATTCAGTTTTTCGGGTCGGAACTGGTGCCTCTGGCCTTGGAGCTGGCCGACGCCGGTGTACGGGTTATTCTGGCCGGACTGGATCTGGACTTCCGCGCCGAGCCATTTGGCTGCATGCCCGATCTGCTGGCCCGCGCCGAGAGTGTCGAGAAGCTCACCGCCATCTGTACCCAATGTGGGGCCCCGGCCACCCGGTCGCAGCGCCTGATCAGTGGGAGGCCGGCCCGCTTCGACGATCCGGTCGTGCTGGTCGGCGCGCAGGAAAGTTATGAGGCCCGCTGCCGGCTACACCACGTTGTGATTCACTGACGCTAAGACCTGACCGGCGGCCCAGCGATACTCCTCGCGCCAGACCTCACCCCGCCGGATAAAAGGCATGGTTGTGCCCAGGACGCGGTGTCCGCCCTTGACCGCTGCCCGCACCAGGACGCGGGGGTCCAGGCCCGGATACAACGTGCGGGCAAAGGCCACGTCGTCGCGCACGTCCAGGGTCTCCCCGCTGGCGACCGAGTCGGTGCCCAGGGCAATTTCGACCCCCGCAGCCGCGAACGCCGCCCATGGGAACACGCCGCATTCCAGATGATGGTTGCTGCGCGGGCAGGTCACGACTGCGCAGCCGGCGCGGGCCACCCGGGCGATATCGTCCGCGGTCACGTTGGCCATGTGAATCAGGGTGGGCCGGGCACCAAGTACTCCCAGTTCATCGAGGTAGCGCACCGGGGTCAGGTCCGGTTCGGGGTCACGGCCGATAATGTCCGCGAAGGTGGCAGGGTACAGGCTGGGCATGCGGTTTTCCCACAGGGGACCGCCCCCGGTGCGGAACAGTTCCGGTTCACTGGGATGTTCCGCCACATGGATCTGCAGCGGCAGGCCCTCACCAGCCGCGTACTCGGCCAGGAGCCTCATCAGACGGTGGCTGACGGTATAGGGCGTGTGCGGCGAGACGCCGACCCGGGGGCCCCCGGGACGTTCCTTGGCCCGCCAGGCCTCGATCTGGGTACGGGCAGCGCGGAAGACCTCGTCGGCCCGCTCGGACTGGGGGCTCAGCACCTCGAAATACAGCACCCCTGGCAGGTCCTCACGCGCCAGCAGGGTGTCCATCACCTCGGGCGACCAGACGATGTCGCCCACCGCACCGGTACCCAGCCGCGAGAGGGTGTCTGCGCCAGCCACAGCGGCACCAAGCCCCCTATGCTGGCGCCCGGCAATCACCACCTCTGGAATCCACTGGAAATAGGGCAGCGCCTGGAACGCATAGGCGCTCATATCCAGGTGGGTGTGGGCATTGACCGGGGGCGGGGCAATGACGCCCCCGACCAGTTCCTCGCGGGCGTGCGGATAGGCGTGGCGCAGCGCTCCCGGGTCTCCGGTGGCTGCCACGGTGTCGCCGACCACCACCACGCCACCCGGACTCTGCGCGCCGCCCATCCCGGTGTACAGCACGTTGCACACCAGCAGCCGGGGGATATGGGGGTCACTCAGGTCAGCAGTCATGCACAGCATGCTAAAGCGCGGGCTCCTGCCCACGGTCAGGGCAGGGGCCAGCGCCGATATCTTCAGCTCAGCTGACGGATACGGCCAGCCAGTTCCGGCGCAATGACGTCCGGGCCGCGCTCCAGCAGCTCACGAGGCAGGAACCAGCGGGCCCGGGTTTCAAACTCGCTGGTGAAGAAGCTGGCCATGCCCGTCGCCCGCCGGTCCACTTCCAGAATGACATCCAGGCCGCCATTGGCCGGCAGCATCACGAGTTCCAGTTCCGTGAGCTTGTACTGGCCGTGCGGGGGACGGAAGCTGAGCTCCTGCACCAGACGGCCATGGGCGTACTCGGTCTCGGCCGTCTTGAGCGTAAAGCCCAGGCGCTGGGCAGCGCCGATCACCGCTTCCATCCCGGCACTGGGCAGCACTCGCAGCGGGTCCTGGTCACCAGGATCAATCCCACCGGCGACATCGGCGTCCGTAAAAACCCACACGTCCGATCCGGGCAGAGAGAGCGGCGTGCCAGGCTCGACACGCAGCGTGAAAGGGAACTCGCGTGTCTCGCCAGGGCGGATGGTGAACGCAGGCACGACCATCTCGGACTGCAGGGTGTGGTTCAGGTAGCTGTCCTCGTGCTTGTATCGGGTGGCCAGACCAACATTGATGCGCTGCACCTGCTGTTCGACCTGCCCGCCCTGAACATGGATGGTGCCGCGCAGTTCCTCACCCACACGCACCTCGGCCCTGCTCAGCCGGGTGTCCACCCGGGCCGCACCAACCCCCACCGCTGCCATCATCTTCTTCAGAAATCCCATACGCCTCCCCCTACGTGCCCGGTCCTGGTCGGGTTCCCGGCCCCCGGGCTCAGCCGGACTTGCGACGCGACTTTTCTTTGGAAGGTTTAACTGTTACGGGTACTGCTTCTATCCGTCCTGCAGGGCGCGCAGGCCGCAGCGCCGGCGACACCAGCGGGACAGAAGGCGCCGGCTGCGCGGCCAGCAGCGCCGCCCCGACGATCCCCGCCTCATTCTGGAGCGCCGCTGGAACGAAACGGCTGCGCTCGAGGCGGATATGCTCCTGCCATTTCTCGGCCTTCTTGCTCACGCCGCCACCGATAATGAACAGGTCCGGGCTGAACAGCAGTTCCAGATGCTGCAGGTAGCCACTGACGCGTTTGCTCCACTGTTTCCAGTTCAGGTCATCGCGCTCACGGGCCCGGTCGGAGGCCCAGGTCTCGGCATGATGCTCGCGCAGCCACAGATGACCCAGTTCGGTGTTGGGCACCAGCACGCCGTTGTGAACCAGTGCGCTGCCGATGCCCGTGCCGAAGGTCAGCACCAGAACGGTGCCGTCCACGCCACGGCCGGCCCCAAATTTGGCCTCGGCCAGTCCGGCAGCGTCGGCGTCGTTGAGCAGACGGACGTCCCGGCCCGTGGCCTGCGTGAACAGGGCGTCGGCGTCCAGCCCGATCCAGCCCTTATCCACGTTGGCAGCGCTCAGGGTGCGGCCCTGCTGCACGATTCCCGGGAAGGTCACCCCGACGGGTCCATCGAGACCAAAATGCTCCACGAGCTGCGCGACCACCCGCTGAACATCCTCAGGGCGGGCCCCCTCCGGGGTGGGAATGCGGTGGCGCTCGCCGGCCAGCTGCCCGGTACTCACGTTGACAGGCGCACCCTTGATCCCGCTGCCCCCGATATCGATGCCCAGAATCACGCTCATGGGCTCTAGCGTAGCGGATCAGGCAGGGCTCACACTTGGACGGGGTGCAATTTTGGACTCCAGGCGCTATACCATAGGTCAGCCTATGGATTTGTCTTCGTTGCGGGAGCGCCAGAAAGAGCGCCGCCGCGCCCGTATTTACAGTGTTGCCATTGAACTGTTCAAGCGGAGCGGCTTTCAGACCACCACCGCGACCGACATTGCGCGGGCCAGCAACGTGTCTCGCGGCACGTTTTTTAATTATTACCCCTACAAGGAGGCTGTGCTGCTGGATTATGGCAGCGAGGTCATGGACCGCCTGCGCGACCATGCCGAGCAGCGCCTGCTGGACGGCGTGCCGCCCCTGAGCGTGCTGTACGAGGTCTGGGACCTGCTGGCCGAGGAGAACTCCCGGGAGCGTGACCTGTTTCCGCCACTGGCCTACGAGGTCATGAATCCCAATCCTGAGCGGGCCCGCACGGCGTACCAGGCGCTGCCGCTGAGCAAGGTCATCGAACTGATCCTGCGTCCGCTGCACCAGAGCGGGCAGATGCGCCCGGATCTCAGCCTGCAGCGCATCAGCAACCTGATTGCGGATACCTACCTGATGGTCGCGCTGCGCTGGAGCGCTTACGGAACGGAGCGCACCCTGCAGGAGGAAATGCGGCTGGCCCTGAACCTGCTGCTTGAGGGCGCGCTGAAGCGCGACCCGCCCCGGTCCTGAGGCACTGAACAATCCGCGGGGCCTGGGGAACGTCCTCCCCTTCCAGAGGGTCCGAGCACTAGACTGCCTGGAAGGTTTGGCGCAAAGGCTGTTTCTGGCCTGCGGGCCTGACGGCGCAGGGGGTGAGATGATGCCACAAGCTGAATTCCGGATCGGGTCCGGGCGCCAGTCGTGGCCCTTCAGCCGCGGTCTGGTCGTAGAAACGGCGGTGAATGCCGGGGCCAGTGCGCCTCTGGCCGCCGCGATCGGCCGGCGGGTCGAGCAGCAGTTGCGCCTCGCGCGCCGGCGCCTGATCACGGCGGACGAGCTTCAGGCGTTGACCGCTGAAATCGCAGAGGACGTGGCCGGCCCGGAGGTGGCCGCCCAGGTGGCCCGCCAGACGCCAGCCTTCGTGGACATCCTGGTACGTTCGAAGAAAGGCAATCTGCCCTTCAGCCGCGGCGTGCTGGCCCGGACACTGGAGGACGTGGGCCTGACACCGCGTGAGGCCTATGCCACGGCCAGCGGAGTGGACGTCGAGATGCGCCAGCAGGGCGTCCAGACCCTGACCGCCGAGGACATCGACCAGCGCACCGAGCGCTTTCTGGCCGAGCGCTACGGAGAGCACTTCCGGCTGACCTACCAGTACCTGCGTCAGAACCAGGGGCGGCTGGGCGTGATGGCTGATGAGCTGGGCCTGCCCACTCCCTTCAGCAAGGGCGTGCTGGTGCAGTCCATGCTGGCGGCCGGGGTGGCGCCGGACGTGGCCCGGAAAGTCGCGCGCATCACCCAGCGCGATCTGCGCGGCAGCGAGGACCGTGTGGTGCGCCGCACCCGCATCCGCGAAAAGGTCGAAGCCCTGCTGCGCGAGGAAGTCGGCCCGGACGTCAGCGCCCGCTACCGGCTGCTGCGGGTGATCCGCCGGCCTCCGCGCCCACTGGTGGTGCTGCTGGGTGGGGTCAGCGGTACTGGCAAGAGCGTTCTGGCGGCCGAAATCGCCTACCGACTGGGCATCACGCGGGTGGTCAGCACCGACTCGATCCGCGAAGTGATGCGCGCCATGGTCTCCCCCGCCCTGGTGCCCACGCTGCATGCCAGCACCTTCAACGCCTGGGAAGCCCTGGTCCCGCCCGGGCAGTCGATCCCCGACCACCCCACCGAGGCGGAACTGCTGGCCGGCTTCCGCGAGCAGGTGCAGCAGGTGAGTGTGGGCCTGCGCGCGGTGGTGCGCCGCAGCATCGAGGAAGGCACCAGTGTGGTGCTGGAAGGCGTTCATCTGGTACCGGGCTACCTCCGGGCAGATGCCTTTGCCGGCGCCCTGGTGGTCCCTCTGCTGGTAACCCTGCCCAATGAGACCGAGCACCGCCGCCACTTCGAGAGCCGCGATCAGGAAACGGCAGCCAGCCGGCCGATGCACCGCTACATGCGTTACTTCGATGAAATCCGCACCATGCAGAACGAACTCGAAGCCGTGGCCCGGCGCCTGGATGTTCCGCTGCTGGACGGGCTGACACTGGATGAAAGTACCGATCAGGCGGTGGAGGTGGTCCTGCGGCGCGTCATGGTGGCCCTGACTCCGGAAGAACGCCGGGCCCTGCTGGGAGACGATCTCTCTATGGAGACGGGCGAGAGTCTGCTGAACCCCGAGGGCAGTTGAAGATCCAGCGCCTGACCAATATTCCGGTTGATGGGCTTGACTGGCTACCAGGAAATCAAAGGCGGGCTTGTCAGCGCCGAATAAAGGTGAAAGCAGCTTTACGCAAAGAGGCCAGGGGCAAGAAGCGCCTGCCTCAAGGCATCAGCCGTTCGATCTCCCACCCGGCCTCACCCCTGGTGTACCGGAACCGGTCATGCATGCGGTTGGGCCGGCCCTGCCAGAACTCCCACTCCTGCACCTGGATCCGGTAGCCACCCCAGAACCCCGGACAGGGGATGTCCTGATCTGCCGGAAAGCGTTCCTGAAGTGCTGCCAGCCGCGTTTCGAGTTCCAACCTGCTGCTCACTGGGGCACTCTGGGGATCGCTGGCATGGGCCGCCAGCTGGCTTTCACGAGGCCGGGAGTGGAAATAGGCAGCGCTGTCCTCTGCGGAGAGCCGCTCCACCGATCCATATGCCCGGACCTGCCGTTCGTGCTCGGCCCAGTAAAACAACACCTCCGCCTGGGGATTGTCCGCCAGGTCGTGGCCCTTGTGCGACTCGTAATTGGTGAAGAAAGTCAGGCCCCTGCCATGCGCGCCACGCAACAGAACGGTACGGACGCTCGGACGGCCTTCCTGGTCAGCGGTCGCCAGGCTCATGGCATAAGGCTCGCGCAGGCCCGCCTCCAGGGAAGTGTCCAGCCAGCTCTGAAACTGCTGCAAGGGATCTGCCTTCAGGTCGGCCCGGCGCAGTTCACCGTGGATATAGGAGAGGCGTAAGGTACTCAGGTCGGTCATGAACTCAGCATGCCAGAGCTGATCAATCAGGTTGTGTTCATCGCCGTGCGAAGTGTCTCGACGAGATACTCACCGCAAGCATAAGTGACGCGGGAACAATCAATGATTGCGCAGCCACAGGAGAGGTAGAGCGGCCAGCGAGGAACTGTTCAAGAAGCCATGAAAAATGAACCCGCGCAGAAGGCGGGTTCACTGAGTGGCGGGCTTCCTTACGGACGTTGCTGCGCACCTTCATTCTGGGGTTGCTGGTGTTTGCTGCTGGCTTCGCCATGGTCAGCCTCTGGGATGCCTGGCAGGTAGAACTGCTCCGGCTGGCGCCTGGTTCCTGAAAGGCAGCTATATTTCTCTACTTCCATAGCGGTGGCTGGGTGCGCTGTCCACTGGACCCGCCAAATCGCTTGTCCTCGGCGTGCTGAATAGAGTTCCCCTGGTTGCAGGGCTGGCATGGAGATGGTCTTTCAGGCACTGTCTTCCAGCGATCTGAGCAGGCTGAAAAAGCGACCCCACGGTTCTGCTTTGTGCAGACCATCCGATACCGCCGCTTGCAGATCAGAGAGCGAGTGCAGACGAGACATAAGGAAAAGCGCCCACTAAGTGGGCGTTCGCTGGCACATTTGAGAGGATTTGAACCCCTAACCCCTACCGTGTCAATCTCATAGAACCGCCCCCGCCCACCCCAAGCACGAGCAAATACCACCCAACAAGAGCGTGCCAGACGCGTTCGCTTTCGCCCGAGGATCAACCACCCACAACCCGAGCCAAGTGGGGTTGCTACCAGCATCGCCGCCTTTGCTCCCCTCTCCCCGGTCACACGCCCAAGGTCTACGTCACCGTGATTCATACGCAAACGGGTGAGGTCGTGCGGTACCTAGATCCGTACCCATCGACAGCTGCAGCCCAAACCGCATGTAGGACCGCGGCAGGCCAGTTGCTGGTCTGGACCTGAAGTGCGTCTGAAAAACGTGCCGACGCAGGTTTTTGTGGCTGATGGAGCGGAGAGATGATGAGGCGGAGGTGGTGCGCGCATGACTGGACGTCCGTACCCAAACGACCTCACCGATGACCACCACGAGAATACTGAGCAAACCTTCCATTCACGGAGTGTAAGGTGGGAAATGAGGACATAGCAGGTGGGTTCCACACGCGAAAGTCCCCACCTTCAGTTATGGCAGAGGGGTGGGCCTATTATTCCGAACGAAACGTTGTAATCGTGCGTAACAACGGTTACGCATTACTTCACATAATGTCCCGGATCTATGCTTCCTTATGCTCCGGATTTTCTTCCTGTTGGCCGGTCTGGTCAGTATGACCGGATGCTCGGACTCTACTCCAGCGGCGCCCGGCGTCCTCAGCTGCTTTAACGAGACACTTTCTGAGCGTCCCACGGCTGTGACGCCACCGGGAGGATGGGAACCCCACATGGCATGGAATGAGTGCCTCAACAAAAACGTCGAAGACAACAAGTGAACCGGAGACCCTTCAGGGCCAGTAGGGTTGATCTTGGGGAAGTCCAGTTTTCAGTACAGAATCAAGCCCATAACTACACCCCTTGAGGCGTATCACGTTGAGAAAGGCACTCTGAGCGCAGGCGTTCTTCAGCCTGGAGTGTATGGAAGTGTCATAAAGTACGGCGTATGCCCTGTCATATGCCCAAGCTTTACGCGTCCGTGGTTCATACCCAGACGGGCGAGGTTATGCGGCGCCTGGGCCCTTACAGCTCGGCAACTGCCGCTCGAGCAGCTTGCGGCACTGCGGCAGGCCAGTTGCTGGTCTGAACCCGCCGTGAGCAGGACTGGATCGCGGAGAAGTACCCGTGGGAATACCGGATACCGGTGGATGGCTCTCCTGCCCTGGTCTGAGAGATCACCCTCGGTTTTCATTCGGCGAATGATGCCCACCCCCCATTTGATAAACATTGCAGCCCTGCCCCGGCGCCACTAGCCTCGCATTGTGTCCAGACCTCCCCCTTCCCTGCTGGTCATCGTGCCAGGGGACTGGACCACGGTCCCGGAAGGCGTGAAAGAACTCGAGCGGTACCTGTCAGATAAATGCGGTGGCACCCTGGTGATACAGAGCACTCCCGCAGCGTTGCGCTGCCCCCTGGTGTTGCCGGTAGGGGTGTGGGCACCAGGCACCTGGCTCATGGTACGCAAGACGATCGAGCTGATGCTGATCCCCAGGGCGTTCTTCAGTCTGGGGTGGATGGAGGAAGTCACGTAAAGGCAGATCAGGAGTCATGCGAAGTGCAGCTGCCCGACGGCGCCCGCTTCCCCCGGTCCGTGCTGTGCCGTGGCCGGCAGCATCACGTCAGTCGGCAGGTCGACTGGTACCGGGCAGGCGGACGCTGGTGGCTGGGGGAGCTGAACCGCGATGTCTGGGGGCTGGAGTGTGGCCACGTCCTGACGGAGGTCTGCCGCCGGGACGAAGGCGGTCACCGGGACGGCCTTTAGGGCTGGTGGGTCATGCGGGTGCAAGACTGACGGCACAACACAAAAAGGCCCCGCCCGCCAGCCACAGGGGCCGGGAGGTGGGGCTTCGCGCAAGGTCATTCCTCTCGGAAGACTGACTTGAATCTTACGCGGGACAAAATGTGTTCTTTGCCCTCCCAGCCGGGATTCCTTAGGAAGCACTTCATGAGGCGGAAAAGGCCTTCCCTGGCCTCCGCTCGGGTCGGGTATTCCGTTCGATAGGGAGCCATTACACGAACCCCTGCGGGGGCGCCCGCTAGCCTGCCGGGGTGTACATGCCTCGGCCTCAGCTGCTGGTGATCGTGCCAGGGACTTGGAACGCGGTCGCTGAGGGCGTGACGGAACTGAAGCGGTATCTGGCCGACGAATATGGCGGCACCGTCATCATCCGGACGACGGCCGCGCCGCTGTCCTCTCCCCTGATCCTGCCGACCGGTGTGTGGGCCCCCGGCACCTGGCGCCTCGCGCGGCGGGACATGGAACTGGTACTGCTGCCTCAGGCGTTCTTCAGCCTGGACTGGATGGAAGTGTCATGACAGGAAAAAAGCCGCCACACAAGTAAGCCCCGTTATCCAGGCGTTCGCTCGCAATATTCACCCATTCCCCCGGTGCCGCTCGCTGGCCGTGCAGCCACGTCCGGTACCGTCAGGCTGCCTGGATGCCGGTCGGTCCAGCACTCACCTGATCGGGAGTGAGCTCAGCCTTGAGCAGGACGACGTGTGCCCCACGTGCTCCGTCAAGTTCAGGCTCCGGTCTTCAACTCGAACTGCCAGCACGGCCGCACCACGAGGACCTGCCCGGATTCAATGCCGCGCACCATCGCGCTGCGGTCCGTGAACCCCGGGGAAGGCATGGTGGCGTCCTGTGGGCCTTTGGCGAACATGACTTTGGCCAGGCCCAGGTGAATCAGCTCCGAACGGAGGGTCGGGACCGTGAAGGTTTGAACTTCCCCGGTGGGAAGGTAGGTCAGGGCAAAGGAATAGGGGTCGGTCATCAGTTCACGCTCCACAGCCGGACATCGTGTCAGCAACAGACCACCACGGCGTTCAGGAGGAGTATGCCTGGAGTTTTCTGGGTCGTTTGAGAGACCCGGCCCGTCGCGCCGTCTGGTGACCTTCACCCTCACTTCCGCCAGCCAGATTCGCTGCTCTGGGAGACTTACGATGAAGCATGCCGTTGAACCTTCCAAAATGGCTGGTGCGGACCGACCGGGGTGCCCAGGCACGCACCCAGCGGACCCGGGTCAGCGACCAGTTCGAACAGGATTTACGCGAGGCGCTCGGGAACCTGCCGTACGAGGTTCACAGTTCCCTGCTGCTGGAGAACTTCATGGCCCTGACCGTTCAGCCGGGCGAAACCCAGGGCACCCTGGCCCGTGAAGCCCGGCGGCGTGTGGACTTCGCGATTGTCGCTTCCCGCTCAAGGACACCAGCTGTGGCCATCATGCTGACCACCCGGGCGTACGGCCGGGACCGGCGCCAGCCGCCAGCGAACCCGACGGAAACGGAAGCGGGCGTGAAGAACAACTCGATAGTTCCGGTGGTGCACCTCAACCCACGCGAGCTGAAAGGAGCGCCGGCCATTGCCGAGGCCCTGAAGCCCTACCTCTGAGTGTTGAGAGCAACAACCGGAAAGAAACAGATTCCTAAGGAACGAAAATGTCGTGAGTGGTCAGTTCGTTCCTTCAGTGGGACCCAGGAAGGGCCAGACGTCAACCTGAAAGCTGAAAGCGCGGCAGATCATCGTTGAGGTCTCCAGCAACCCGGACCCTCAGCGGGCCAGGAGGCACCTCGACGGTCACCACGGGCTCAAAGGACACCACATCACCGACTCCGACCACTCCTGACGCCGCCAGGAACGTCGTCTTAGCCATGACAGACCAAGTTCCGTGTGGCGTTCCCGGCTCAGTCGTGTGAGCGCGAAGCGTGACGTTCACTTCACCGTCATCAGGCAGACCGACCGAGAGCAGCGTACGCCGGACGCTCAACAGATTCCCAGTCTCGCCAGGGAATGCCCAGAGCGCGGCTTCGTCCGGGCAAGGGCTGGCCTCCGGATCGAATACCACTAATTGCGCGTGGCTGGGCCAGAACACCACAACAACTTCTGGTCTGTTCATGTCATGGATTTAATCCTCTGGAAGGGTCAGAGATCCACGCAGATGGCGGTGGAAGCTGGAGTCTCGAAGCAGGTGGTCGCGCAGGACCTGCGGCGATTCTGGGGCCTCCAGGATTTTAAGAACCTGTCGGTCAGCGGTAAAGTGCAGGTCAGGGACCTCTTGTCCAGCAGTGTAAGCAGCATGCAGGAAACTGGGCACTGGCGGTGACTCCCAGTGCCCAGTCTCCTGCAGCGGTCTTCAGTTCACATTCCGGGCAAAGACGGACATGACGTACGGCGCGCTTTGAGGGGTGTACTGGGTGGTGCCACTGCTCATCTGAGACACGCTCCGCAGCCGGAGGGTCACCACGCGGGTGGCGGCGGTGTACTCGAACGCGGCGGTTCCGGTTGCTGGCAGGATCAGGTTGTCGGCCAGCAGGCCGGTCGAGACCGTCCCGGAGTAGGTGGTCGGGGGTGTATCCACGCGGTCCCAGCACCCGTCCGCGTTCGAGTCCAGTAGTACGGCACCGGACGCGACCCGGATCTCCTGCAGGCCGTACGCGGTGCTGTCCAGGCCAGGTAGCGGGGTGCGGTCGGTGGCGGCAATACTGGCGCGTGGGATGTAGCGGTACGCGTGGAGGCGCCAGTCGATCACGGTGCCCGGCAGGCGGGTGCAGCCGGTGGGAGCGCTGGTTTCCACGACTGGCAGAATGACCGCGAGGCAGGGCACAGTGCCTGCACGAGAGCAGGTGCTGCCGTTGATGGTGAGACCGTCCGGGACGTTCTGTGCCGCGCGGACCTGCGCGCCCACGTACCCCGCCACATCATTGATCGCCTGCAGGCGTTGCGCATTGCTGGTCTGCTGCGTGGAGTACTGGATGGTGGTGCTCTGCAGGTTCAGGATCAGCGCCATCAGAATGCCGAGGATGGCCATCCCGACCAGCAGTTCCACCAGGGTGAAGCCGTCGCGGTTCATGACGTCCTCGCGATGTCGAGGGAGAAGTTGTGGGTCTTGCCATTGATCGTGCAGCTGAGTTTGACGCGTTTCAGGGCGGACTGACCATTCAGCGTTTCCAGGTCCACTGGAGTCGTGGTGGTGCAGCTCAGTCCGCTTCCCACGCCGGGCACCGTGACGGTGGAGAGGGTGCTGTCGAAGTTGTTGCGCAGTTCCCCACGCACCTGCTCGAAATACCCCTGGGCGGCGAGCAGGACCCGCTGATCATCCCGGGTGCGGCTGTTGGTGGTGGCCAGGCCGGGCAGCATGGTGATGATGGCGGCCACCACGATGCTGAAGATGGCCAGCGCGACGAGAATCTCGATGAGGGTGAAGCCCTGCTCTTTCATTGCACGACCACCTTGCCGAGCAGGCTGATCACGCGAACGGTCCGGGTTTTGGTGGCGTTGCGGGAGGAGGAGACGGTGATGGTGAGGGGCAAGGACGTCCCGGTGGGCAGCACCAGGGTCCCGTAAGGCGCTTCGAAGGTCAGGGTTCGCGCGGTCTGAATGCGGGCGTTGCTCAGGGACACGGTGCGTCCGGCAGCGGTGAAGGACGTGCTGTTCGCGGTGGTGGTGAGGCTGGCCTGCGGCTGGGCGCCAGTGGTGGACAGCGTGGCGCGTTTGACGTCCGTGCGCACCCGCTGGATCTCCTGGGCGAGGGTCGTGGCGGCCTGTTGCGCTTCACTGGCGGCCAGCCACCCGAGGTAGGTGGGCATGGCCAGACCCATCAGCACACCGATGATGCCGATCACGATCAGCACTTCCACGAGGGTGAAACCCTGGGTCCTCACCGCTGCCTCCATCCCGCTGGAACGCGCGTGAAGGTGTAGGCACCAGCCGCCGCGACAGCGTCGAAGATGGCTTCCGGGTCGTACGACACCTTGCGGCCGTTCCCCCCGAAGTCCGAGTCGTCATCGTCCACGCCGGTCACGGTGAGGCCGTCGCTGCTCAGAATGCTGCCTTCCACGACGATCGCGCCGCACAGCTGCAGGTTTCCGCGGATGTCCACGTTGCCGCGCACGTAGATGATGCCTTTGAATCCGCACGAATTAACTTCGGCGGTGGTCTGGTTGATGGTCAGGTCGCCGTCCACGATCAGGATGCCGGTCCCCTGGACCTTCTCGTTGTTCATGTTGATGTCTCGGTCGCCCGCGGTCCCGGTGACCCAGGTGAGGCCGCTGACATCCCCATCGAACTGCGCTTCGGTGAAGACCGAGGCAAGGGGTTTCATCTGCGAGGGCGTCATGCCGAACGTTTTGATGAAAAGAGCGTCGCTCAGGGGGCTCGGCACCAGCGCCGCACCGGCCGTGCCCTGCTTCACGTCACCGGTCGCGGTGGCCTGTCCACCCGTCGTGAAGGACCCTGCGGTGACCACCGCATTGGTGGATTTCTGGACGGGCCGGCCTTCCAAGTCGAGCGCAGTGTAGGAGGTGAAGGCGGGGGCAGAAGGGGTAGCGGGGACAGTTGTTGGTGTCGTAGCAGTCCAAGTGCCCACGGTGACGCTCTGGGTACCGTCGGGGTTCGTGACCGTGCTGCTGACAGCGGAGGTGTAGGTGTACACACCAACCTTGACCGCGACCTGGTCTCCCACCACGAACGATTCCTTGCTGTTCATGGTCAGGACGTTCGAGTTGTACGACACGATGCCGTTCATCACGTAATCCAGGCCGAGGTCGCCGCTGGGCAGGGCCGCCCCACCCGTGATGGTGGGCATCCTGACTGGTGTGACAGCCAGGGTGGTCCCGGTGTTCCCGGTAACCTTGAACGTACCAGTCTGGGTGGAGGACAGGGTGCCTGCGAGGTCACTCAACGGCAGTTGGATGTACGACCCGACCGCCACCTGGCTCGCGCGGGCCTGGGAGGTCGTGTTCACGTTCAGGGTGACGGAACCGGTGCCCAGTGCGCTGGCGCTCCCGGCACGGGAGACGGTGAGCAGGTCATCGTACAGACCGGTGTTGTCCGCTGAAGTCGCGGTGGTCCCCGCGATGGTGGAGGTCGGTCCGCCCTGAATCTGCACCGAAGGGTAGGATGTCACGGCACCCGGCACGTTCGGAAACCCCAGGTCCGCTTTGACGGCGGTGTAGCGCTGCAGGACGCGGGCCTGCCCGGCGGTGGTGGTGCCACGGGCTTCAATGTCCACGCTGGTGAGCTTGTTGGTGGTGGGGTCGAGATCAACGTCGACCGCGACGAGTGAAACGGTGCCGCCGGTGGCGACGCCGGCGCTCTCGACGGTGAAGCTTCCAGGCGCCTGGGTGCCCGTGACGGTGGTCAGCCAGGCGTTCACACCGCACAGCGCTTTGACCTTGGTGCTGCCGGTGCAGGTGGCGGGGATTCCGCCCCCGTACTGCGCGACGCTGCGGGACCGGACGGTAAACGCGTTCTGCCCGGATTCACTGGCCAGGGCCGCCTGGTAGGCCCGGGTTTCGCTGGCCGCGCCGCGGCGGCTGCCGAGCGTCATGGCCGAGGTAATGGAGACCACCACGATCAGAATAATGGCGGTGAACAGCACCATAACCAGAACTGCGACGCCCGCTTCTCTCTGTTTGTGCATAGGCTCCACCTCTTCAAGGTTCATTCTGAACCCTTGACGCTCATGGCGGTACACCAAAGTAGGGGCGCGATCGATGACCGGAGGCGGGATGCTTTGACAAACCACCTCAACCTGGCAATGGGTGATGTTTGCGGCATTCACGACCCGTGGCCACCTGAAGGGACCGGAGTGCACAGCCACTTTGACTTCATTGGACGGGCAGGATGCCTTCCAGTGACACCCGCGGCCAGGCAACGTCCGGCAGTCTGGGGGCAGAGCCGAGGTTAAACTCAGCCCACCACTGGATCCGCTGCCTCCCGCCAGCTTCTGATGATTTACACGCCTCGCCCTTCCCTACTGGTGGTTGTGCCTGGTGCTTGGGATGTGGACTCTAAGGGCGTGAAGGAACTGAGGCGATATCTGGCGGACGAGTGGAGCGGCACCGTAAGGGTTCAGAGCACGCCCGCACCACTCAGCTCTCCCCTGATCCTGCCGGCTGGCGTGTGGTCCCCCGGCACCTGGCGCCTCGCGCGCCGGGACATAGAGCTGATACTCCTCCCCCAGGCGTTCTTCAACCTGGAGTGTATGGAAGTGTCGTAAACGAAAAACCGCCCCGAAGGGCGGTTTTCAGATCATGTGTAGCTTACTGCTCTTTTCCGTTGATGAAGGTCTTGGAGTTGCCAGCGGCGGTCATGACAGTGGTCACGGTGAAGTCATCCGTACCGTTTGCAGCAATGGTGCAGGTGTTCGTACCAGTGGGAGCATCGTCAATGGGGTACTTCACAGTAGCGGAGGCGGCAACGGCGGTCATGCAACTTCCGTTGTACAGGGCAGCAATGTCGGCAACGCTCATGTTCACGTCATCAGACTGAGCAGCAACAACAGCCTTGTACACGTTCGCGTTGTGGCCCTGGCCAGCGCGGGCGGTGGCGCTCTTACGGGCACCCAGCAGGTTGGGGATCAGGACAGCGGCGAGGATGCCGATGATAGCGATCACGATCAGCAGTTCGATCAGGGTGAAGCCTTGGGTCGTGTTCTTCATGGTGGTCTCCTGGGTGGCCGTCGGGATAGAAATAGGTATATGGTCCTTCCGGCCAGGTATGGCATCGCGGTTAGGTAACCTGTCCGCCCCTAGAGAGTAAGAGGTCAGTGAGGTTTTTAAAAGTATCTAAATACTGAATTCTATCGTCCAGCACGTGAATATCTGATACTCACCCCGATCTAGCAACTTGATAATTTCATCAAAAATGCACAGTTCCTAAAGGCCAGATTCAGCCCCGCGACAACGAAAAAACCGCCCCGAAGGGCGGTTTTCAGATCATGTGTAGCTTACTGCTCTTTTCCGTTGATAAAGGTCTTGGAGTTGCCAGCGGCGGTCATGACAGTGGTCACGGTGAAGTCATCCGTACCGTTTGCAGCAATGGTGCAGGTGTTCGTACCAGTGGGAGCATCCTCAATGGGGTACTTCACAGTAGCGGAGGCGGCAACGGCGGTCATGCAACTTCCGTTGTACAGGGCAGCAATGTCGGCAACGCTCATGTTCACGTCATCAGACTGAGCAGCAACAACAGCCTTGTACACGTTCGCGTTGTGGCCCTGGCCAGCGCGGGCGGTGGCGCTCTTACGGGCACCCAGCAGGTTGGGGATCAGGACAGCGGCGAGGATGCCGATGATAGCGATCACGATCAGCAGTTCGATCAGGGTGAAGCCTTGGGTCGTGTTCTTCATGGTGGTCTCCTGGGTGGCCGTCAGGAAAAAAGGATGGGAGAGGTGTCCTTCAGGCCGGGGATTGCAGGTGGAGTAGGGTGTCTCCCTCGCTCACATCCAGAGCGTACCCAGTGATCTCTCACAAAGTTATTACTGTGACAGCGCTTAACATTCAGCCGATTTAATTCGATGTAGAAGCAAATTCTGGCGCGATCTGATACAGACCTTGCCTCACCCGAATAAGCTAGCCCTTATTCAACCGGACGTCCAGCCAGTTGCTGGCGCGGTGCTCCAAACCTGGGAAGAGCACTTCGGCAATCTCAGCCTTCGTGGCCGACCACCGGATCCTGCTAACGTCCTGCTGGAACCGCAGCCTCAATTCCTGAGCGGCCTCGGCCAACTGGAAGTACCGGCCCGCCCCAAATTCACTGAACGCGAACTCCTGCATCATCTGCTCTCGCGTGGTGCCCTACTCAATCCGTTCGTAGATGGCCTGATGATCCTTGGGCGTCTTCTGTTCCACGAGGACAATCCCGAGTACCCGACGCAACTCCTCGGCAGTCAGGACGATGGTCACCGCTCGCTCAGGATCTCGGGCTCGTCGAACACGTAGCGACGGTCATCCGGTACCGGGGGTTCGTGGCCCAGCCAATCAGGAGCGGTCATGGTGCCTTCTGCGGCGTGGCGGGAATACTGCCTACGTCCGGATCGTTGGTATAGATCCTGACCGGGTTGGTGCGGGCGTCGATGGTGAACCCGTTGCCGTGCACCTGCACCAGCTGGCCAGTGATCTCCTGCTCATTCATCAGCACCCGGGTCGGCTCGCCGCGCTGGGCCTGCAGGTCATCGATGCGCTTTTTCGCGTTTCTCGCTTCCAGCCAGGCCAGCGGCTCGTGGTAATGCTCCCGGATGAACGCGGCGCACTTCACCGGATCTTTGATGTGTGTGCTGGGCCAGTGATCGGCGGCGAGCTGGCCAGCCTTCTTGCGAACACCGAAGTGCAGGTGCGCGTACCACTGACCGCGCCCGCCCTTGCCGACCTGGCCGATCAGGTCGCCCGCGTTCAAATAGCTGCCCTTGCGCACGTGGATGTCCCGCAGGTGCCAGTAATGCGCCTCACTGCCGTCGGGGTGCTCGATCAGGACGATGCCGCCGATCCCCTTATGCCAGAAGGCGGCCCTGACGGTCCCGCCCTCGACGACGTACACCGGATCACCCAGGTCAGTGTCGCCACCGGTAATCGCATTGAAGTCGACCGACTCGTGCTGCGAGCCAGTGGCCTTCAGATACCCCTCGTCCAGGAAGCCGGTCCCGGGCTGTACGGAATAGCGAGTGGTGGGCGTGTCGAGCATCGGATAGAACGTCATCTGATCTCCTTCATGGGTTTAGTCATGGCTCTCCTCAAGAGGATCAGGTGCCCACACCGTGCGCGGATCCTCGCCGTGCTTCTGTTCCAGGAATTCCACCCGCACTCGTGCTTGGTCCCGCTGGTAACGCATGGTGAACACCTGGTGCGTCAGCCTCGTGATCTGACCCTCGGCCGTCCCGAGGCGGGCTTCCACGTCGGTGATGCGTTTTTGCAGGTCCTCTTCGTTCTTCTCGGACACGGTGCCGCCCCGCCATTCCCGAATGACGTGCGACAGGCCGTAGAGCAACGCCAGGACGATGGTGGCCGCGCCGCTCTTGGCGATGATGGGCAGGAAGGCACCCGCGTCAATGCCGTTCACCTTTCACTCTTCCAGCCACTCGGTGGGTTGGCAACCAGGCGCTTGACCCACCTCAAGTCAGCGAACCAGACCCGGAAGTCTGCTGCCCACAAGGCCAGGGAAGCGAAGGCCAGCAGGGTGTTGGTCGGCACGTTCGGAATGAAGCCCACCCCTTGGCCCACCGCTGCCGCCACGGCGAAAAAAAAGATGCTACTCAGGAAGTTGGCGAGTTGTGCGCCGAGACTGCCCGGTCGGGTGAAGTACATCAGGAAGGCAATCCCCAGAGCGGCCCAGCCCCACAAGTGCCAGGGGGCCATATCGTCGAACCGGCTGTAGGAGGCCAGCAGGAGCGGCGCGTTGGGCTTGTGGTACACGGCAGCGGCCCAACCGAGGTGCACCAGGATCAGTAGGACACGGACGCCCGGGTGATGGTGTTTCACAGGACCTCTGCAGGACGCCAGTGCGTACCGTCCCAGTACTCCCAGCGCCAACTCCAGGTGGTCCAGAGGTCGCGGTTGGGAATGGTGGTTCCTGAAGCGGTCACGGTCCAGGCGCCCTTCTCAGGACGGATGGGCTGGTATGGGGCGCCGTTGCGTCGGGTGTTCAGCGTGCTGCTTTTCCGGACTCGGGCCTGAGCACGTCGGGAGCAGCTGGGGTGCAGGCGGATGACGGGTTTGTAGGCGAAGATCAGGGCGTTGTCCCGGATGATCTGGACGGCGCAGTACTTGACCAGGGGAGTCTGAGGGGCCAGCGGGAGGGTGGGTACCTCTTGAACAGATATGCCGGCCAGCGCGAGGGGACTGAGGCTGAGGCCCAAACCGATGACGGCGAGACAGAAGGTATGAAGTATTCGGCGCATGGGCCTCCTTGGGAACCGCCATGGAATGAGGACGGCCAACCGAGGCGGGACGGTCGGCCAGGAAAAGGGCGTGAAACAGGGGCTCACCCCAATTGATCAACATCGCCTAAATTGCGAAATGTCGAACTTCTTACATAAGGTGGAGCATGACCTCCAGCATCCAGAAAAACCGTCACGAACGCTTTCTCGAATGGGATGAAGTAGAGCTTCCAGCTGAGGACTCGCCTCAGGATGACCTGCATCACGGGAACGCCCACGAGAACCAGCCATCAGGGCTGTTTTACCGCCTCACCCAGTCTCTGCTGGGCAAGCGGCAGCTCAGCGAGGTCTAAGCAGAAGACGGCGCCAGCAGGCGGGCGCTGGAGCAGAAGTGGGTCAGAAAAGTTGTGTAGGATCTGGCCTCGACACCCCGACCACCAGGCCCGGGGTGTCCTCTATTGACGTGGGCAGCAGCTGCTCAGCCATAGATGATGGCCGGCGCCGGGAACTTCGGTCCGAGGTGGATGCCCCGTGCGTGGCACCAGGTCAGGAACTCAAGGTGAGCGGCCTTTTCCTCCGCCTGGGTCGCGTGCCGATTGATCAGCGTGTTGCCCGTGGTCAGGGCCGGATCGGTGTGGGCCGTGCCGAACCCTTGCGGGTATTGCGCGGCGTCCATGGGCCGGACAGTGACGCAGTCCTTGATGCCGTTCCCGGCCCACAGCTGCTGCCCTTGCACGACCAGCGAGCCGTCGTAGTTCTGCATGTACACACCCACGCGTGGATCCCCCGTGAAGTCCGTCACGCCGTCCCGTGTCCGGCTGGTGAACACGACCTTGGCCCGCTCGATGCGGTGGTCATGACTGTGCTGCGCACCCAGCAGAGTTCCGGGCCCTAGCAGCCACGCGTCCTGCACGATGGTAAACGCGCCGTTGCCCTGGTAGCTGGCCGAGTCCTGACCGTCCTGCTGCAGCCCGCCCGTCATGCTCTGGTAACCAAAGGAATAATCGCCGGTTGGCTGTGGCGCCCCGGCGATGTACGACCCACTCGGCTGACGTTGCCCGCCCGTCGGCCATCGCTGGCCCGGCTGCCACAGCTGCCCCTGAGCGTTGATGCCGTTGCCGTAGTTGCCCAACACGAACCAGCCGCGCACGGCAAGCGGTGCATCCCAGGATTCGCCCCCGGCAAGGTAGAAGTTGAACAGGTCTTCTGCCAGACCGCGCCCCGGCTCCTGGATCGCCATGTTTCCCACGAATTCCAGGCCACCAAAGAAGGCTGCGGGCAGGTTGTCCTGTTTGTTGCCAGCGCAGTTGACCACGAGGGCCTGAGCGAACTCCCAGCCAATCGGGAGCGTAAACCCTGCCGTCTGGTTCGGGTCGCTGCGGCCTCTCGTCGAGCCTTCCTTGTGGTTCGACACGATGGTGGTGGTCGCCAAGGTGCCACCGGCGCCGTCGCTGCGCTTGCGGTGCAGGTTGTAGAAGACGTTGCCGCTGATGTCGGTGGGCATACCGCCTTCCGCCTTCTTCTTGCCTCGCCACTGCCCCAGCAACAGCCCGCCGAGCTCGCGCACAATGTTCCGTCTGGCGGCAAATCCCTTGAGGTAGTCACCCCGGAAGGCCAGACCAGCGGAATAGTCCTTGGTGGCTGGGATCCTGCCCCGGATGTAATTGTCTTCCAGCGTGACTTGCGCTCCGCCAACGGCTCTGCAGAAATCGCCAGAGGTCAGCGCCGTACAGGTGCGGATCAGGACCGGGTTGATCGTGTTCACCTGCACGCAGTGCTCGCGCTCGCCGGTGCGGAAATGCTTGTTCTCGAAGATCGTGACCTGGCCGGGCGTGGTGTTACTGCCGTCGATGACCAGCTGCGCGGTCTGGTACACGTCCGCGAACGCCGACTGGGTACCCGACAGCAGGGCCCGCAGCTTCAGGGTGTTATCAGCCAGGACGGTGTAGATCCGGTAGGAGACACTCTCGCCTTCCCAGGCCCACAGATCCCTATTGATACCTGCGTAATTTGGGAACAGCTTACCCTGCGGCTATGCCACAGATTTGGCGACCTGAAAGGCTGACCCGTCCCCAACTGGAGGAACGGCGTCTGTTCGCGGAACCCTACATCCGAGAGGACAAGCTCAGTTCCGCACAGCTCAGCGAACTGTGCGGCGTGGGTTCCAGCACTGTCCGAAAATGGCGTCAACGACTGCGTTACCAAGGTTCGCTGGAAGCGACCTTTGCCTCAGGCCCGCCTCGACGCCTCCCAGATGAGCAGATCGCGGATGTGATGGCCCTGCTTGCAGCAGGGCCTGATCCACACCTTTACCCCGACCAACGCTGGACCTGTCCCCGAGTGCGGGATGTCATCGGCATGAAATTTGACGTCTGGTACCACGTGGATCACCTGGGTCGCTTGCTCCATGCATGGGGGTTCTCACGGCAAAAACCGACGAAGCGGGCAGCAGAACAAGCTCAAGAAGCGGTCATCGCCTGGATCGAAACCGTGGTGCCTGAGCTCGAAAAAAAGATGGAAGACGGAGAAACGCTTGCGTTTCTCGACGAAGTGGGTTTCAGCTTGAAACCCACGGTATCGCGAACCTGGGCGCCGTGTGGGCAGAGCCCAGTACTCGACGCCAAAACCAATTGGGACAAGGTGTCAACGATTGGGGCGATCACGACGACAGGCCAGTTCTTGCAGCAGACTCATCAGGCCGCCATCAAGGGCACCCAGGTCATCCAGTTCCTGACCCATCTGCTCCGACATGTGCCTGAAAAGATCACGGTGATCCTCGACAATGCCAGCATTCACAAAACGAAGGCGCTGAGCGCCTTCGTCGCCGATGAGGTTCGTCTGTCTCTCAAGTATTTGCCGCCGTACTCACCAGAGTTGAATCCCATTGAACTGGTCTGGGCCTACGTCAAGCAACACATGTTGGCGAATTTCTGTCCAAAAGATTTGCTCACTCTGAAGTCACGACTGGTGCAGGGGTGGCAGCGTGTTCGGTACATCCAACTCCCGACCCGATTGCTCTACGGCAGCCGAGCGTGACCAATTTAAGCAGGTATCAATATAAGTAACGCCCGTCTGTGGGACGGGCGTCAGGCGCAGGTAACTCCAGTCTGGAAAGCCTGGTTCGTGACTGCGCTCGATGTGGTACCCCTTGATGCCTGTTTCGGTCGCACGTGCCCACTGGAGCGCTGCGCCACGGGGGCCGAAGGTGATGCGGTTGCTGATCACGTCAGATTCTCCTGGCAGGGGTTCTGAGGGTGTTGGATCGGGCGGCGGTGGAGGCGGTGGGGGCGGGGGTGATTCGATGGGAGTTGTCGGGGGAGGCGTTGCTGATGCGGTCCCGCCTGCTGGTTGGGATTTGGTGTTGCGAGTGTCTTCCATCCCATGTAGACCTTTGAACTTCTTCCGAGCGTTCAATTGAATCACCTTCCATGCACGAATCTGGGCTGAATACCAGGAGAACGCGAGCAGATCGTTATACGTCAGGTCGTCATCCACCACGATCCCAGCGATGTGACGCCCTGACGCGCTGGCTGGGGGTTTCACCTTCGCCGTTAACGTGATGATCGGTACCGGCCTGACGGCCAGCACAGGATTCTCCGAGTCAACGAGCTTGGGGATCATGCGCCTGGCCGCTCACCTTGCACGATAATCTTGGCGGTGATTCCCTTAAAAGAGACAGTGTGGTCAAAGCCGACCACAAAGACGTGCGCGCCGTACACGGCAAACCCTGGGCGCGTCATGTCCAGACGATCCAGCGCGGCCAAGGTAGCCTGCTCGTCAGTGACCGCGCCGTACGTGTCGGTTTCAATGTCGAACGTGCCGACTTCCTTTATCTGATCGTCCGACATAATCACGCTCACGCCAACGGTTGAGAAATACTTTTGCACCATGATTACGCTCTCCCCCAGGTGACTTTGCCGCCTGTTACATATATCCGGTGCAGGTTGTCTTTGACGAACTCTTGCCCGGCGTCGAATTCGGTGCGGATGACTGCGCGGTATGAGTCCGACGCGCTCCACTGGGCGCCGTGAGCAAAGCCGTAAATAGTTGCACCAACCAAGTCGGCAGTGTCAAACATTAATTCAGGAAAGTTGCGCTCATAGCTGCCAGAAACATACGCCGATGGAAAGGCACGTTTCCAAGCATTAACAATGCCTGCGTTGCCGTCTGCCATGGTAAATGACAGGTTGCCTGCAGCCGGCGCTTGCGTAATGGCGCCAAGTGTGACATACAACCCTGAAGCCATATTGCTGAAGCCGTCAAGGTCGCTTTTTGAAGAAGCGCCATGAATTGAAACGCTGGTATTGCGCACCATCACATATTTACCGCTTCGGTTGGTCACGTCGCCCGTGAAGGGTATGACCACAGCGGTGACCGTCTTTGCTGCTGCACTGGCCGTAACAATCAGCGTGTGCGTCAACCTCAGCTTTTGTTGGTCGGTCTTCGTCACCGTAATGTCATTCCCGTTGGCGTCTTTGAATAAGCCACGAATGACCACAGCGCCAGGGCCGGCACCATTGCTGAAGCCCCACTCACGCAGGTTGCCGTTGCCGACACTTTCAGGAATTTCAAACTGAATGGGTACTCGCCATTCACCCGGCGTGGGTGAAGTCGGCGTCATGGTGTCAGGTCCGGCCGTGGCGCTTCTGCCTGTCTCGGCGGCCAGCGTCGTGTCAGTGATGGCAGGTGGTGTTGTGCCCGTGCCAACGCACGCGTAAATCCTGAAGCCGGACCTGAGATAGCCAGTGTTGCCGCTTGTGTTGTAACCATGCACAATGCCGTTGGTGCCAATGGCGTCAAGCCCGTAGTTGGTTATCAAGTTGTCCTGGTGCCCTTCCATGACCACTTGTTCGGTTGCCGAATCGATGAGTTGCCAATCCACCTCGCCCCTGAGTCCCATGTTGACGTTGAATCCCTCATGCTGTGACATATCGCCCTCCAGTGATCGGACCTATTCCAGTCGTCATGCTTTCATCTGCCGTCGCCGCCGTCACGACGCTCAGCGGATAACGCCCGGCTGTAGCAGGACCGATGCCACTTTCAACGTGCTCATACCCAGACGCCGACCCTGGCGCCTGAATCGGAATGGCATGAACGATTACGACCAGCAGGTATTGACCGGCAGTAGCCGGACTGATGCCCGTCGTGAGCGCTTCATCCCCAGGCGGCAGTGCGTGAATGATGACCAGACCCACGTACCGCCCGGCCGTCATCGTCTGAACCCCTGTGCTGAGCGTGTCAGCCACAGGCTCGACGATAATCACAACCGGCTGCAGGAAGCCAGCCGTGAACGTTTCCACGCCAGTGCGCATGTAATCCCGCACCGGTATGGCGTACCGATCTGACGAGTACGCCCACGGCACCCCCGCCAGGGTCGCGCCGTATATCTGGTACCTGTACTGGCCGACAACCACCTGATCCAGCACGCCCGGCTCAGGCAGGGTCAGCATCGTATGTTCAACCTCGTAGTTCTCCCGCTGCACGCGGGCGCACACGCGCAGCCGATCCGCCGACAGGTAGAACAGCAACACGTCCGACGCGGGAATATCGTACGTCAACGGAATATCGTTGAGCAGCACAGGATCCACACCCGGGAACGGACCCCGGAAGATGTACTCCTGCGTCTGCAGCGACCATTGACGGACGCGCACCTGACCGTCATCCTCCCAGCCGAACATGTGCCGCGCCGATTGATCGAACGCCAGGGCGACGTGACGCGCTGAACTCGGCATGTTCGGGAACGGAGCGCCAGGTTGCACCTCGACCCAAGCGCCCGACACCTGCTGAAACAGCTTAAGCCCTGCCGTCATCGTCCAGGCCAATGCCCAGTTCCAGCTGAACAGTGCCGCTTCATCACCCTCAGCCGGATCGGTCATGTTCCGCGGGCCGCGTGCCAGCGCGATCTCAGGACGGAACGTGTCACGCGTGCGTTTGGTGACCACGACGCGGCCCAGACTGATCCCGGCTGAAGCGTCGGCACTGTCGGACCATTTCACGCCATAGGTCAGGCCGTACACGGTCAGGCCACCGTGCCCGTTGCGTCACGCCACGACCCTGCAAAGAACCACACCGGTTTACCCAGGGTGGTGTCTGCGTGTTGGTCACCCGGCTGCGGGTTGGATGGCCTTTGTGCTGTGGTGCCCACCGTGAAGGCCGGGCCAACGGTGCCTTTGATAAGCGAATGCATAAATTCAAAGGTCATGTCATACCAACTGCCTGCTGTGTAACTACCGTTCCATATACCGCCAAGGTGTGTGACCTTTTCAGCCGGCTGTGGCATGGCAAGGGTGTTTGACAAATTTTGCCCAGGTGAACTCGTGGCCGTCGTGCAGACGAAGTGCAGATGGTAGTAGCTCCCAACAGTCGGCTTGTGCACCGTGGGCAAGACCCAATCTTGCAGCTTTGAAGTGCCGTCTTGTCCTATTTGGTCGGTCTGCGCAATAACGGCGCCAAGTGTGCCCCCTGGGTCACTGGCGCGATATTCCATGCGCATTGTTGTGCCTGCACCACCCTTTGCCACCATGCGCACCGTGTCAAAAGTGAAGGCCCTGTCAGCCCTGAAATGCACTGAATAGGTAGCAGTGTTGCCGGCACTGCCGGTGTGATGCGTTTGGCCACGTCCCGCAGTCCTGCTGCGCGTGTCGGCCATAGGCACAGCCAGCGCGTTGGAATAGTCGGCCACCGTGGTCAGCAGTTCAAGGGTCTGCTGATACCAACCTTGACTGCTGGCCAGCAGGTAAGCCATGCCATTGAAACGACCACCAAGCCACGTCAGATTCGTGCCGGCCTGCGGCGTGCTGATTATTGTTGTGCCTGCACCGCGTACTGAGCTGCTGTCAGACGACGCGTAAACGAACAGGTAGTGCTTTCCTGCAACAGCATTGACTGTGGTTGGCAGTGCGAAGTCACGCACTTTAAACGGTGCGTCCATGGTCACAGCTGCGCTTGTGGCCAGTACCGTGCCGGTGTCCATTGCAGAAGAGTCAGACAGGCGCACGGTCACGGTCATGGTTGACCCGGCTGTTGCCCTGAACGAATGACGCACGGTGTCAAAGGTGAAGTTGCGGTCGGCACGCACAAGCAGTGCCAGTGTGCCCGGCGACCCCTGGCCACCGTTGTTAGTGAAAAAGTGGTCACTTGCGGTCATAGCCGTTTGCATCAACGTGGCTGCGGCCGTGGCCGTGCCACCTGAAGCCGTTGACCCAATGGTGAACGTGCCGGCCGTGTCGTCGTAGGTGTAGGTGACGTTGACGCCTGCGCGGCCCATAGCTCCGACAATGTCCTGCACCTGTTCTTCGGTCATGCCTGCCGGCAGCGTGTACGTACCGGCCGTGTCGTTATAGGTACCCTGCGCGCCAAACATGGCCGCCACCATGTCTTCAACCTGTTCCTGCGTCAGTCCACCCGGCAGCACATAGGTGCCGGCCGCGTCGTCATAGGTGCCGCTAACCAACATAGCGGCCACCAGGTCCTGTAATGATTCGGCGCTCCAGGTGGGCCGCCCCTCCAACACAGCAAGCGCGGCGTCAATTTCATCCAGCAGATCGACGTCAAACGCGGTATTAAATGGTCTGGGAGCGACCCCGGCGATTTCATCCAGCTTTGCCGGCGTGAGTCGCTTGTCGAACGGAGCGCCAGGGTCGGGTCGTCTGATTGGTGGCATGGTGTTCCTTAAGTGGTAGCGAGAATCTGGAACCAGGCTGGGCCGTCTTCGGAAGGCAGCACCTCGATCCGGTCAACGTTTGACGGGAATAGCCAGCGCACCCCTGAGGGAATGGTCATCGGCTGTCGCGTGTCGGCCCCGAGCGTCATTCGGATCCGGAAACTCGCCTCGCCTGGATTGGCAATCTGACTCCCGGCCTTGGCGGGCTTGCCGAGGTCAGCCGTGAAATTGACCATGGTGGCAGTCGTGACCGTCACCTCGTACGTTTTCACTGCACCACCACCTGATACGCGTATTGCTCGCCGTTGATCGGTTGCATTTCCACACCCGTCACCGAGAACGTCAGATCAAGGCTGGTGCGCGGTTGAACCGTGATCGGATCACGCCGCGTGTTACCTTCGATCAACACGACCCGGAAGTCCACATCACCCAGGTTGGCGACGTGCCCACTAGCGATGGCACGTTTCGGCGGGATCACCAGGAAGTCCAGTAGCAGCACGACAGCAGACGTGCCCTCATACGGGTAGGGAAGCGCCCCAGCTGCGAATACATCGCCACCCAGCCCACCGCCCAGATCAGCCGCGGTGAGTGTGCGCCCGGTATTCAGGATCAGCACGTGCCGGACGTGGTTCACGATGCCGCTCAGGTATTCCGGCAGGTACGATCCCGGCCAGTACTGGTTCAGGTCGGCCAGCTTGGTGCCGCGCCACCACAGCTCGCGGGCGTTCTTGATCGCCGTTGCTATCTGCGCTTGTGCGGTGAGGGATTCATCGACGCTCTGGTACATCCATTCCCCGGCCAAGGTTATGCGCGGGCGTTCCGGCTGCACGCCGTCCCCGAGGGGGAACCAGTTGGTGCTCTGCGGGCTGTGCGTCCAGGTGTACGGATCGACCTCGCCTGTCGCACCCTGGATGCTCAGGGTGGGGCTGAGCTTCACCAGCTGAACGCCGAGGGCATCATGCAGCGCGAATGTCTGAACAGTGTTGAGATCGAAGAACACAGGTTCTGGTGCCAGCGTCATGAAACCTCCTATTGCTGAGCGGTGAGGGCCTGGAATGTGGCGCGGTTGTCGGCCTGCTTGATCAGGCTGCTCATGGCAATGGCGCGCGGATCGTCCGCCTGGCCGGTGAGCACGACCAGTTCAAAGCCGCCGTTGGCGGCACCACTGGACACCCGGTACTCGTAGGCCTCGACCGCTCGCTCATACGCGTACGAGGTGGCCTGGATCCGGCCAGTCAGGGCACCAGGCCGGATCATGCGGTGCAGCACGATCTCAGCCGGTTCCTGGGCTGGGACGCTGTAGTGCGCTTCGGCCAACGAATCCAGCAGCGCGGTATTGATGCCCTCCGCGCGGAACTCGGCCAGCTGTAGAGCATTGTTGGCGTACGCCACCACCGACAGCAGCGGCGGCATGAACGGCGCGCCCCCCTGCGCTTCAGGCTGGGACCGCGTGTAGGCGCTCCAGCCAGTGCCATGCCCAGGCAGGAACGATCCAGGCAGGAAGGGGTGATAGATCGTCAACAGACTGGCTGCGGTCGGGACCGCGTCACCTGGGTGCCACAGCAACCCCACGTTGCCAGACGGGCTGGCCGGGGTTGCTGTGGCATCCGCACCTGCTACCGTCACCCGGTCAATTTGGAGCCCGTTCGACTTGAACCACACGTAAGCTCCCGCCGCACTGGCCGTGACTGACAGCTTGGGATCGGTGCGGGCGATCAACCCGTCTGTCAGCCCAGCCACCGCTTCAGGGCTGGGCTGAACTGCGTCCGGCGTGAAGGTGTAATCCTCGCTGCCCCCGGCCAGCTGCCCCACCTGGAATGTGCCCGGCACCTTCCTCCACACGTCCAGGGTGGCGTCCACGCTGAGCGGTTTGACGCGCTTGCGGTAGGTGGCCGCGTGCGGGCTGACACTCAGGTGCTTGACCCAGGAGCCATCGGCCCGCTTGGCGATGAACCACAGCACCGCCGTGCAGGGGGTCTCGGCCACTGGCGACTTCCACTCCAGCAGGGCGATATCCTCTGCCGTCAGGACCACGGTGTCGGTCTTGCGTACCTGACAGAAGTACTTGCGGTCTGGGTTCACGCCGTAGACGGCATGCACCGGGGTAGGCACGTCGTTGACCTGCAAGGCTGCGCCTGCCGCCACCACCGCTTCGATGAGCGCGAGTGCGGTCTGCTGGTTGCCGTTCCTGATGGCCCCGAAGGTAAACCCGAGGTCAGCGACCAGCAGGGCGTCATACTCGACGATTCCGGCCAGGTCAGGCAGTACGGCCTCAACGATGGCGCGGATGGTCAGGTGAGCCGCCTGGTCCGGCGTGCTGAATCCTTCCGGCACGACCACCTCACCCAGTGAGCGTGACAGGCTGCGCAGCACGTAGTTCTCGCCCTTCACGTCCCGGGCGTTGCCGCCCTGCTTGACCTCGCCGTAGTACAGCGACGTCCAGACGTCAGGCGCCGTTTCGATCTGAAACTGCACCGCCGAAAGCGTCGGCAGCTGGATCCCGCTGCCTTTGGCCGGAAAGCGGCCCTCCCGGGCATCACCTTCTGGCGTGAGAGGTAAAGCAAAACCAGCCGGGAGCACCCAGCTGGTATCGCGTTCGATGATGCGGGGCTGTGCTGCGCCCGCCGCCGGCCACACGCGCAGCCGCCAGTTCAGTATGTTCATGGGTTACCTCACAGCAGCGGCGCAAGGCCGGTAGAAGCGGGGGTGGATTGGCGCTGCGTGCCCGTGAGCATGCGATCCATGCGGTCAGCGACAGCGTCCCACTTGTGTCCGGCCTGCAGCCAGATCGGAGCTGCAGCGGCGTAGATGCTCATGGCGTTCACGTATGCGTCGGGCAGCCGGAGTTCGAACTTCGGCACGCCCATCTGGGCCGCGGGGGGCGCCCCAATGTAGGTGTCGGGCCGGCTGTTTCCCGTGCCCTCACTGGCCCCAGACCCGTACCCGGGCAGGCTGGGCGCAACAGCCACAATCGGAGCCAGTGCCGTCTTGGCGTTGGCCCGGATCGAGGTGAGGATGTCCGGGACCGCGCTGTAGTTCTGCTTCTGAATGGCCTCCGTGAGCCGGGCGAGGTCATTGGCAACAGCCCCCTGCTGGATGGCTGCGTTCACCATCGTTTTGAGGATCGTCTTGCCGACAAGCTGGTCGAACGTCTTGTCGAAGTTCTCAGCCCAGGCGGTCATGTCGCCCTCGTCGAAGGCGGCGTCCAGGGTGCTGGTCCAGATGTTGCTCAGGCCGGAGCCCAGATCAGCGAAGATCGTCTGCAACTCGGCCATGAGCTTGGCCGATTCCGACTTCATGACGCTGGGTGCGCTGCCCGTCAGGCCCCACCAGATGCGCTGCCAGAAATTGGCGTTGGCAAGCTTCTCGCGCTTGGCGGCATCTTCCTCCAATGCCTTCTGCCACGGGCTGATGAAGCCGCCTGTGGTCATGCCCAGGGCGCGTTTCTGCGTCTCGGCCACTTCCAGCAGATCTTTCTTCCAGGCCTGGAACGCGGGGCTCAGGTTCAGCACTGCCTCGCCCACCTGGCCAATGATGTTAATGGCCGCGCCGGCAATGCCCAGCACCCCGCCCAGGCTGCCCAGCAGCCCAGCGAACGTGCCAGTAGTCGGCTCGGACTTGAAGGCCTTGAACGCGTTGCCGGCTTCCCTGAGGGCCCCGGGCAGCTTCACGGCCTGTTCAACGAGCCCCATGACACCGTCGCTGATGACAGCCAGGTTATCGATGCCCAGGCCCCGGAACACGCTGCTCAGCCCGTCGCTGAACTTCCGGAAGTCGGCCAACTGCTGACGCAGGCGTTCCAGCTCGGGGTTCAGATCCCGGACCTCTGCGGCCAGCGCGCGGAACATCGCGGCCAGCCTCGGATTGTTCGCCGCGTCAGCCTCAGCGGCCAGTCGCGCCAGCTCGTCCGAGGCATCGGCCAGGAACGTCGTGAACTCCAGCGAGTTCATGCGGCCCGCGTCGAAGTCACCAGTGACGGCCTCGACCTGCTGGCGCCAGGCGGCCAGCACGCTCACCTGCTCATCGACCGCGGCTTCATCAGCCTTGGTGCGGTCAGCAATGCCGCCGATGGTGATGTCGGTCAGACGGTTCTGGTGCTCCTGGTAGGACAGCTGGTACCGGGTGTCGCCTGCCTTGAATCCAGCTACCTCCAGGCCCTTTTTCTCGCGTGCCCAGCGTGCCGTCTCCTGATCGGTCATCAGGCTGGCACGCTGCTGGCGGTAGTCCGGCTCGCTGAACTGATCCCGTGCCCGGCGCAGGTCCAGGTCCTTGAGCTTGCCTTCGGTCTGGGCGTCGAGCAACTTCCCGGCATCGTCGGCGATCATGCCGATAGCCGCCAGGATGCGGACCTTGACGCCAGCCCACTGGGCATCGTCGCCCATCTTGTCGGCAAAGCTTTGCAGCAGCGTGGCAGGCAGCCTTGCGAAGTCCTCAGCATCGAATGATCCCAAAGCATCCATGAACCCGGCTCGGCCTTCCTCTCCCAGCCTGGTCCAGAATTTCTCGCCGAACACAGTGTTGCCCGCCCCACCCAGGTAAGTGAGCATGGCACCGGCGCCCAGCTTCCGGAGGCGGGCGACCTCCTGCGAGTCGTCATAGTTCTTGTCGTCCACGAACTGATCGGAGGATTCGACCAAGGCGTCGGCGGTCGCTTCGAACTCGTTGCGCAGACGCTTGAGCAGGCTGCTGGCTTTCAGCGTGCCCTCGGCCAGCGTGTACACGCCCTTGGCTCCCAGCTGGGCCGCCTGCAGGAACTTGTTGCCGCTGACCCCGGCCTCCTCACTAGCCTGACCAATCTCGACGATCCGCTTCCAGTACGTGGTCAGATCATCCGCGGTGACAGTGCCCGCCGTGACCCTCTCGCGCATCCCTTCGGCCAGATCGCTGTACCGCTCGCGCAACTGGCGCACCGCACCCTGCTCTTTCTCCAGTGCAGCCTTGACCACATCGGCCTGAGCCTGAACGGCCGTGTCGACCGTGCTTGTTCGGTCACCCCGGAGGGCGGTCACCGTGTCGGTGTAGAGATCATTGGTCTGCTGGCGGGCGGTGAGATAGTTCGGGTCCTTGAGCCGCCCCGCGTACTGGTTCTCCAGCTCGCGCAGACGAACATTCCGGCGCACGCGTGCCAGCAGCTCGGCCGCATCGAACTCCGCCTGGGACTGCCGGCGGATCAGGGCGATTCGGGCATCCCCGGTGAGTTTGGTGCTCTTGAGTTCCTGAGCGTTGAGCTCCTGGATCCGGCGAAGAGCCTGCTCAGCTCCTGATACCCGCAGTGCCCTGGTCTCAGCCGCCGCCTGCCGGATGAGCTGTCTGCGTTGGTTGTTGTGCTGTTGTTCGGCACTCAGGGCTTCACGGTTGGCACCCTGTTCAGCTGTCCTCTGGGTGGCACGGGCAGCTGCCCGGTCACGTGTGGCCTGGGTATAGGCCTGACGCACAGCCTCACGCCGGGTGCGCTCCAGGGCACTCAGATCAGCCCCGGGGAGGACCTTATCCCGGTCATAGTCAGCCTGGACGGCCTTTACAGCACGGTCACGCTTCAGGTTCGCCAGCCGGTTCTCCGCCGCGATGATGGCTGGACCGGTCTGGGCGACAATCTCAGCGCGACGCCTGGCGCTGTCCTGAGCCAGAGCCAGTTCAGCAGCCTGCTGGGTTTTGAGTTGAGCCAGGGAAGCCTGGGCATCCTTCTCGCGGCCTTCCTGCAGGGCACGAGCCAGATCGGCCTGCGTCTTGGCGCGATTGGTGACCATCACTGCCCCTTCACGGGCGATGTCAGCATTCAGCTTGACGCCTGCAGCAATGGCAGCATCACGAGCTCTTTTTGCGTCGGCCTCGAGCTTTTTCGTGAGTTCGCCGCGCCGTTTCAATTCGGCGGTGGCGGCATCCAGGCGGGCCAGCCCAGCCTGGGTACGGGGGCTGCCCTGAACAATGTCCTTGAGATCGTCGGTGGGTCGGGCGCGGAGTGCCTTCACCATGGCTTCTTGAGCCCGCCGCTCGCGCAGTGTGCGGGCAACCCTGTCTGCCTCGCTCTCGTTCCTCGGGCGGTCACCCTCGCGGGCAATCCTTTCCCGTTCGCTGCGGGCCTTGCTGGCCGCATCGCCAGCCACATCGAGCAGGGCGCGGTACTTCTCGGTCTCACCGTTTTTCCGCTTCTCAGCGGCAGCCGCACTATTTGCTGATTTCGTAATGCCGTCCAGGCTCTTGATGTAGGCCTGGGCATTGTCATTGATCCGGAACAGGCTGCCCGACTGAGACAGTTGCGCCTTGAGGCGGTCGTACACCTGGCCGAACTTGCTGACCTCGCCACTGGTCTCTTTGACCTTGCTGCGCACGAAGTCCACGGCTGCTACGGCACGTGGCCCACTGTCCGTGAATGTTTTCAGCATGCCCTGGGCAATCACCTTATTGGTCAGGTCGCCCTTCTTCTCGTAGTTCTCGATCTTGGCGAGAATACGCCGCGCTTCAGCGATCAGGGCCTCATCCGACTTCGCGACGATCCGGCGTGCCGTCGCTGTGGTGTTCGTCTGGGCTGGGCGCGGCACGCTGATGCCTGCGGTACCTCCGACAAACGAAATGGTGCGTGGATCGACCTTGCCGCCACCCACGGGAAGGCCTTCCAGGTGCAGGTGCGGGTAGGAACCTGCAGTGTAGCCGGTGTTTCCGACGGTGCCGATCTTGGTATTACGTGCCACCAGGGCTTTTCCGCCGCCCTTGCGGATGGCCTCCTGCACCTCTTTGCTGAACTGATCCATGTGAATGCCGACGATCTTGTTCCCGGCAGCATCCACCAGTTCGAACACCTTGCCGTTTGCCGCGTCCTCACGATAGGAAATCAGGCCCGGGAAGGGTGCAAAGATCGGCGTGCCACGCGCAGCGGCGATGTCGATACCCCCATGAACCGCGTCAGCACGCACCTTGCCGTCACGCTTGTAACTGGCTCCCGACACGCCGAACTCGTTGAGAATCTTTTTCCCGGCCAGCCCGAGCGCGGCGGTGAGGTCGCCTAACGCCGCGTCCAGGGCACGTTGCTGCCCTGGAGACAGGGGGCCCTCACCCACCAAGGGCTGAATACGATTGAGCACCACGTCAGGGCCGGCAGGCTGTTGCCCCGGCGTACCAATCAGCCGTGCCAGGCCAATCGCCCGGGTTCTGGGGTCAACAGGATTGACGAGCTGACCCAGAGGGGACCCTGAAGCCGCGCCCGCCAGACCGGAGGCCTGAAACAATAGTTTCAACGTCGCAGACGTGAAATCATCCTCCGCTGTGATCTTCAGTATGGCCTTCAATTCGCCAGGGCTCTTGACGTCGTTCATGGCGGTCTTGAGGTCGCCCAGCTTGATCAGAAGCGGATTGATGCCCTTATCCAGGAAGCCTGTAAAAGCGTCCAGCAGCCCTCCACTGAACAGGATCTGCGTGCGTTCCCAGGCCGCGTTGAACTTCCCGACGCTGTCTTCAGCAGTTCCCTTAAGTTTGGCCACCTGCTTGTCGAGCTCGCCAGCGCTGTTCGTGACCTGGTCGAGAATGCCACCGGTGTCGTCCAGACCGCCATTCAACAGCCCGATCACAGCGTTCAGGCCTCCGACATCCCCGATCAGGGCCGACAGGGCCTCCGAGTTGTCCCCGACTCCCCGGCCCAGCTGGTCCAGGAACTTCACGAGTCCCATGCTCTTGAGCGCGGCAGCACTGAACTGGATGCCCAGTTCCTTCGCGGTCCCCGCAGCTTCCTTGCTGGGTTTCTGCACGTTGGTGAGTGCACTGCGGATGTATTCCAGGGCGGTGCTGGCCGGGATGCCCCGGGTGGTCAGCAGGGCCATGGCCCCCAGCAGTTCCTCCATCGGGACATCCAGCGACTTCGCCTGTCCTGCCACGGATCCGAGACTTCCGGCGATCTCGCTGAGGCGGACCTTACCTGCTGCGATTGAAGCCCAGAGCATATCGCTGACCTGGGCCGCGCTGCTGGCGTCCATTTCATAGGCATTCAGGATGCTGGTCAGGGCATCCGCCGCCACTTTCGTTTCAGTGCGGGTGACCTTGGCCAGAGCGGCGCTGCGCTCCAGGAACTTCAGGGCAGCCGGCTCAGTAGTGGCGCCGCGGACGGAAGCACCCAAGATCTCTTCGTACCCAGCCTTCAGGTCGGCAAACGACCGGCCCACGTCGGTGCTCATCTTGAGAATGCTGGTCCCAACCTGCCCCAGTTCACTGGGCAGCTTGTTCGTGAGGGTGCTGATCTCAGCCAGACCCTGCTCATACGCGGCAGCCTTCTGTGCGCCATTGACCAGGCCTGCACTGACCGCACCCAGGACGATCGCTGTGCCACCCAGTGCGGCAGTCGCGACTGCCGCCTGGGTTGCCACGCCTCGAAGGTTCTGCTGGGCGGAAGGCAGCACAGCCACAGCAGGCAGGGCGACACCCCCAATCGCGCCGCCACTCACGGGCGAGATCGTCGGTGTCGCATTCGTCTCGACAGTGTTGGCCAGACTCTTGGCCGCAGCCGCCACCTCTGCACGCTTGCTCAGCAGACCATCAGCCAGACCCTCACCGGCAAACTGACCCACACGGTGCATGACGCGGCTGGGACTGCGGATGTCGAGGGCGTCTTCCGAGCCTTCCTGTACGTTCTTCGCGAGGTCGCCGGCGCTCTTCCGGATCCCGGCGCCCTGGGCGATCAGGCCAGTTCGGAGACCAGTACCAGCCTCCACCGCAACGTCCTGTGCCCCGTCGCGGGCTGCCTGTTCCGCAGCCTGCATGGCCGCCCCAATGGACTGCTCGAGCAGCTGCCCGAACGGCCCCAGGTTCCCAATGGCCTGCAGGATGCCCTGCGTGATGCCCGCACCGAACCCACCCGGGGTGTTGAAGCCTTGCGCCTGGTCGACGGTTCTCTGGGCGGCTGCAGCCACCTGGGTGAGACGGCGGTACGCGTCGGTGGTCTTGTCTACCGTCTGCGCCTGCAGGAGGGCCTGCTGCTGGATGCGGCGCTGCGCGGCAATGGTTTCATCATCACTGACCTGACGGGCCTGCCACATGTTCCGGTACGCCCGCTGCTCATTGTCGAGCGCATTGACGCTCGCCTGGGCCCGTGCTTTCTCGTCACGGGCTGCCTGGGCCGCCATGCGGGCAGACAGGGTGTAAGCCGCAGCGGATTCGCGCAGCTTGGCAGCATTCGCCGCAGAGTCAGCAGCTGCAGCACGTGACGCGGCCACCTGGGCGGCACCCGTGGCCCGGTACTGGGCTTCCAGGCTCCGGGACGCTGCCACCTGCTCACGGCTGATCTTCGTAGACTGGCCGCTCATCTTGTCGAGTTCAGCACGCATCTGCTGCAGGGTGACGTTCACGCTGCCGACATTCATGCCGACGTCGATCTGCACCTTGTTGCCAAGACGTGACTGCGTGTTGCGCAGGATGCGGTCAATTTCCTGCTCTGGAACGTTGAGGCCCACGATCAGGCCGAGTTCACCAAGATTGAGAGCGTCACCGCTTGTCATAGGTCGCCTCCTGAGAGGGAATGAAAAACCGCCCCGGAGGGCGGCAGGGCTTTGAAATCGTTGTTACTGCTGAAAAAAGGAGTCTGGTTTCACTCTAGAGCGGCCACGCGGTGGTCAGGATGGGGTGCATATGGCTCCAATGGAAAGCCCCCGACGATGCGGGGGCGTACTGTTTTCCAGATTAAGCAGAGTGTGCCATCAGGGGACAACGAAGCACAAGAAACGCAGATTCCTGTGAATGAAGGCAGATCGTCGAAACCCCACACAAGGCAGGACGTGGGGAATGAGGGGCGTTAGTTACATAAGGCGAGGCCCTGCGCAGTGACTTCAGCAATGCTGACCTTCGGTCCACTGGACGGGTCGGGCGCGTCCTTCCAGACAGAACGGGCATCCTGCCAGCCTTCCTCCGCTGCTCGAACATCCGCTGTGCCGTTCAGGGAATACGTCTTACCCGACGCTGTGTCTTGAATGACCACCGCACCCGGGGGCTCGCACCGCAGACGTCCTTCCGAGAACGTGAAGGGCCAGTTTGCGCCCATCGTCGCAGCGGACACCATACCTTCGGACGCTTCTGCTTGAGGCTTCCGAGTGGAAAATGCAGCCACAGCAATCAAAGCAAGCAGGAACAGGGCAGCGGCGAGCGCGAGCCATGGAACTGGAGACTTCTTTGGTTTGAGGGTAGGCACTCCCTGATATTAAGCAGAACCCTGCCGAAGCGGAGCCTACAGTCCAATGGGTGGCAAGTGGGGGTCGGGATGGGGTGCATAAAGCCTCCAATGAAAAACCCCCAACGATGCGGGGGCCATAGCGGGTTGGCGCTTATTTCTTTGCCGGCGTCACATACCCGATCCGCTCAAACGTCAGGCGCGTCTTCCCAGAGAGCAGCACGAGGCGCTGGGTGTCGAAGCTGATCGCGTACCGGTTCACACTGTTCATGGCCGTGTGAAACGCGCCGGGCAAGGCGTAGAGACAACGTTCGGTTGGCTTGGGAGGAAGCGGCTTCACAGCAATCCTGGTGCGCGAACCTTGCGCTTGCATGGTGCCCGAGAAGGTGCCGCACCCCAGCTTCCCACTCACCTTTCCGTTTACGATGAACACTTCCGTCAATGGCAGGTCCGGCGTGGCCTGCCCTGAAGTAGTGAGGCTGGTCAACTTCCAGATGCCGTTCACTCGCGCCGGATTGCTGGCTTGGGCGCTGGCGATGGTGGTAACGGCCAGCAGGGCCAGAAGAAAACGGTGCATGGCTTAGCATCCTCCGCCTCTGTGATGAGCGCCTGAAGCCCAGAGCTAGAGAAGGCAGTCGTCAGCTCATGAGGCCTGCGCCGCTGTGGCCAGCAGGTTGGGTTCAATCGGCTTGAGATCATTCCGGTAAATGTCCATAGGAATCAGGCCACTGCGTGCTGCGTCGAGAATGGCTTGTGCAGTGACCGGTGGCAGTCCCGCAATCGCTTCTGCTCCTGCGGCTGCACTGGCCTCTAGTGGCGGCAAATACCAGGAGAACAAAGCGCGGTAGGCCGCATCCCAGCGCTGTTGCTTGAACGACTGCGGCACTTTGCCGTGAGCCTTGAGTGCCGCCTGACGTTCCGAATGCTCGCGCAGCACCCGGTCGATGTCACTCTCCTCGCCTTTCGGACCCGGCTCGTCGGAGTACTTGCTGAACTGCTCGTCAAGTTGGGGCTTCAGGCGCGGGTACAGGATCTGCCCCTGGCCCGCCAGCAGCCGCGTGAGCTGCGGGTAGGTGAGCGCCATGATCTGCGGGAGGGACCAGCCGGTGACGCCGATGAGGGCCAGAATCTGCGCCTCCAGCTCGGCGTCGGTGGCTATTTTCCCTTCCCACCGTCCTCGGGTTTCTTCCCGGTCAGCAGCAGGGTTTCCAGGTAACCGAGGCGTGGGAGGCCCAGGTGCTCCATCAGCCATTCAGTGGTGATGGTGGCGGGATCGGTGGTGGTGCCGCGAATGCGCCGGCGCAACCGGGAGGCCATGAAATCAGCGCGTTCACCGACGTGCCGCCCATCACTGGGCAACTGCTGGTACTCCACAAACTCCTGCAGAGTGAACGGCGCGGCCATGAACTCCACGCCTTGAACGGAGAAGTACGCCTCGCTGCGCCCGGCAAAGTCGGAGAAGAGTTCGCTCATTCAATGTCCTCAGGGAGAAGGATGGGTGCCGTGAGCAGGAAAAGCCCGCGCCTGAGCACGGGTGGCACGCCATACCTTCGATTGGTCGTCTCGTCTTTAAAGATCAGAATTTCGGGGATCGGGTCGCTGGTCATCATGGCGTGGGCCCGGAGTTCCGCCGGACCCCGCACGGGCGCGAACAGCATGACGGTCATGCCGTCGCGCCCCGTGAGGGTCAGGGTGTCCACGATCAGGCGATCAGGTTGCCCAGGGCGTCCACGTAGTCAGCCGTCATGGTCTGAACACTGAACCCCCACTGCGGGATGGCTGACTGGTCGCCGATCATGCCGCGGTCCTTGATGGTGGCCTGGCCCTGAATGACCAGTTCCATCGACACGTAGTGCGCCTTGTACGTGGCGGGGTACTTCAGCTTGCTGGCCTGCAGCAGCTTCTTGAACAGGGCATTGTTCGCGTGGGCCGCGGTGGCCACATCGATGTTGCCACCGTTCTCCAGGCTGGACTTCAGGGTGACACTCTTGTTCGCGTTGTTCACGAACAGCTTCAGTTCGGTGTCCTGCGTGTTGGGCGCGAAGGCACCGAACTCACTCAGCATGTCCAGGCGCTCGTAGATCGGGCTGGTGCTGCCGGGGGTCTTGATGGCCACTTCGATCCAGTCGGCTTCACCACGGGTCAGCACGTTGTTGATTGTGGGGAACTCGGGATCGACGGCCAGCGCCGCGAGACCCATGGCCATCGTGAACAGCTTCATGTTCGGGTTCAGCATAGTTCGCTCCTAAAGCGATGATCCCCGCCAGAGTGCGGGGATCGGTAGGGGGTGTCAGGCCCGGACGAAGAAACGAGGCGTTCAGTCTTCTTTCAGGTACGCTTCCAGCGCTGCCTTGGCCTTCGCAGCGGTGGTGTCGGCGGTGTTGATCTGACGGCCTTCCTTGCTGATGCCGTACACGCGCACCCGGTCGCCTTCCTTCTTCTCCGCCCAGCGGGTGCCGTTGTCATCAGGAGCACTGAACGTCAGTTCGGGCTCTTTCACGGCAGGCAGCTTCACCACTTCGGGGGTGACGGTGGCTTCGGTGTTCGTGTCGTCGGTCTGGGTGGTTTTCGCCATGATGGTGTCCTCCTGGGACGTGGATTTACTGGATGTACTTGCAGATCAGCCGCACGGACGCCAGTGGGCGCCGCGTGTCGCTGTCAGAGGTGGGCGGGATGACCAGGCCCCGGTTGACCCCACGCAAGGGTGGGTAACCAGGGTGTTCGGTCACGAGGTCAGCCAGCCGTGAGCGAAGCGGTACAAACCAGGGTTTCAGGTCGGCCAGTTTCCAGCCTTCCCGTCCGAACAGCGTCACCAGCACGATCAGCTCGCGCTGCTGTGCCTTGTGGCCGTCTGCACGCGGGTAGAACCGGCCGGTCTCCCCATCGCTGAGGTTGCTGATGACGAAAAACGCGTCCTGGGGCATCGGCTTGGGCCGCTCCTCATGGATGTACCGCACCGGATCCAGGGTCGGAAAGAGAGCCTGCAATGCCTGAGCCGTGTTCACGTGCGCCGCCTGAGGGTGACACGACCGAACATCCGCTGCGCTTCCGCTTCAACCCCTTCCACGATGCCCTTGTGGACATCGCGGTCATGCCGGGCATCATCGAGCAGTGGCCGGCCGCCCATGTCAGGAGGCTTACCCAACAGGGCAGGCAGGTACTCGGGCGGGTCACTGATCGGCCCGAAGAGTGCCTGACCTGGACCGGCGGCCCGGGCATCAATGCTTCCCAGCAGGTCCCCGGTCTGCTCGGCCGGGTACTCCCCTTGCGAGCTCGAGCGGTTGGGCAGGCCCGGGTACTTCCGGCCGCTGCCTTCCCCACTCAGCTTGTCGCGCAGCACTTCAGCGCCACCCTCAGCCCCGGCCAGGGCCACACCCGTGAGGCGGCGACACAGCTCAGTCAGTCCAGCCCGGTTCACTCGGGTTGCCACGTTCGGTCACCTCCCCTGGTGCGGCCAGGTCCAGCACCCACACCACGCCCTGGCCGCCTTCATCCCGCGCGTCCCGGGTCGGGTAGTAGTTCTGCCCCTGGTGCTGGATGTGCCAGCCGGGCGTGCTGAGGTCGGCGCTGACATCCGCTCCGGCGAGGTACGCCACGTAGGACGGTACGGGAAGTTCAGATGCCGCCGTGACCTGCAGGCGCCTGAGCGGGGTGGGCATCAGCAGGCCTCTCAGTTCGTGCGTGATGCCCAGCGCGCTGGCGGGCGTGTTCCAGCTCGCCGAGCCGTTGCCCACCACCAGCGTGAGGTCATGCCCGAAGTCTGCCAGCAGCTGCCGGACGTCCGGCGTGAGATCCGCGCGCAGATCCAGCGTCCCAGGCCCCGTCACCGGCTGGTCCCCACGACCCGGACGGGCACCGGCAGCCCAGCATCACGCAAGCCCTGCCACGCCCGGGAGAGGTACTCCCCAGCACTGCTCAGATATCCAGTGGCGGTGTCCTGGCCATCGGCGTACTTGCGTTCGGTTTCCAGGTCACCGAGCTTCTTGCGTTCCTGAATGACCGAAGTGGTCCCCGCCTTCGTGCGCAGGCTGCTTGCGTTGCGGCCCACCACCAGGTGCAGCGCGTAGTTCATGACCGCACGCTTCGCGGCACGCTCCTCCCGGCTGCCGGCCTCGAGCACCGCCCCGGCCCGTTCCAGCTTGGATTCGGCCCAGTCGCGGGCTTCCAGGATCTGGCCTTCCGTGACCGCTGGCGCGTCCGGGGCGTAAGCGGCCACCTCCTGCACCGTCACGGGAAGCTCCACGCCTTATTCCTCGACCAGTTCGTCGCTGCGCAGCTTCTCGCGCACGAAGGCAGTGAAGGGCACGCTCACGGCTTCCTTGCCGATGACCTGACCGTTGTCGGGATCCGTGAACTCACCCCCGTAGGCCGCGATGGTGTCGTTCACGCGCACGCTGACTTTCTTCCCGGCCGGAGCCTTGGGTTCCGTGGTCGTGGTGTTGGTGTTGCTGGGCCGGGTGCTGCCTTTCAGGCTGGCCGCCTGGGTATCGAACTCGGTGCGCCTGGCGTCACCATCCTGCGCGAGGGCCAGAAGGGTATCGAGCTCCTTCTGGGTGTATTCGTCGGGGTTGAGTTCGGCGCCGTTTGCGGCCTTGATGTCGTTTACGGTGTCCTGCTTCGCCATGATGGTCTCCTCCCCGCCCGGGTAGACAACGGGCGGGACTCAGGGTGTTGCTCGAGTTGAAAGGCTGAGCTCAGGCGTGCGCTTTGGTCCTGAAGGCCTGCGTGTCGGGTTTGGCGTACCCGAGCACTTCGCTGATGGCGATGTTCTCGAACTGGCTGGTGATGAGCTTCTCGCTCTCCACGATCTCGCTGCCGTTCTCGTAGAACTCCTCCAGACCGTTGGCCTGGTCGATCGCGAGCAGTTTCCTGCTGCCCTGCAGCACACTGTCGGCCATGGCGAGCCTGGGGCGCATGCCGAGCAGGTTCGGCCACGCGCCGGTGTCGCGGAAGTCCGCTCCAGCTGCGGTGGCACCCGCCGAGGTGAAGATGTCGAGGGTGAGCAGCGCGGCCAGGTCGGCCGTGTCGGCGGTGATCACGCCGAACTGCACACCCTGCACCAAGCCGTCCATCTGCAGGGCGATGATGTCCTGCAGGGTGAAGGTGGCGCCCGCAGCCGCCGCACTGGCGGGCGCAGGGTTGTTGTTGCCGTCCCCGTTCAGGGCGACGTTCAGGGCCTGCTTGACCTTCCGGCGGGCCTGCGCGCGGCTCATCTTGGCGATATACCGGCTCAGGATGGGCAGGCGCGTGCGGCGCACGGCCTCATAGCTCATGCGCAGGACGCCACCGTACTTCAGGGCGTTCACGGCCTTGTCCGCCAGCGTGATGGTGTAGACGGGCATCTCCCCCAGTTCAGCCACGCGGCCGAACTCCAGGTCCTTCTCCTGGCCACTGGCGACCACGCCGGTGCGGTAGGCCGTGCCGTCGATCCCGACGCGGGTGCTGACCAGGTCGGTGGTCTGCAGGACGTTCACCGCGTCACGCTCCGCATCGCGGTACTCGCGGGCCACGTACTCAGGGAACAGCAGGCGGTTGCTGGGGTCACTCACGAAGGCGTCCCCGGTCTGGGCGAACTCGCCTTTCGCGCGGATGCCGGCCTGGGCGAGCAGCTGCTTGAACGCGTCCACGGGTTCACCGGCACTGTTGCGGGCGTCGGGGCGCACGAGGCTCTCGTCGATGTCACCCTTGCGGGCCATCTCGTTGAGCATCTGGCTGAGCGTCATGCCCTTGCGTGCGGCGTCCTGGTACAGGCCGGCTTCGAGCTGGTTGAGTTTCTTGATGGTCATGCGGGTCTCCTGGGGGCATGAAAAGCGGCCTGCACGTGGGCAGGCCGGATCTGAGACGGGTAGACGAATCAGCCGAGGTCGATGGCGGCAAGACCAGCAGTGGCGTCCACAGCCAGCACCTGGACTTCCTTACCACCGACACTGACCTTGGCTTTCCCGGTGCTGTCCACACCGACCTTCTGCAGTCCGAACACGGCCGCGCCGGTCCAGGGAACGACGATCACGCCACGGGTGAAGACGGTGCCCTTGCCGTCGGTCTCACTGGTCACCAGCTTGCCCAGAAGGGGGGCGTCTGCGGCCCCGCGGCCGGCAGCGCCAGCAGCGGTCTGGGTGACCGCGTCGCCTTTCACGGCGCCGGCGTCGAAGGTGAAGGTGAGGCCCGTGTTGTGCTGGCCGGCGTACTCAACGTTGTTCACTTTCATGATGACTCCTGAGGGGAGAAAGAAACGGGTGGGGGCGCGTAGGGCGTGTCGGCCAAGGCCCCCTTGAGTCCTGGGCCTGCGGACTTGCCGTACTGAAAAGCAGCATGACAACGGACAATAGACCTTACATGTCGCCTGAACTGACCCCTTTTCATACCGTCTTGTCCTGGCTCCAAACCTGTCAGCCAGAACCTGTGCCACCTGCACCTGAAAACCTCGAGCCGCTCTTCCGGAACCTTGGACGCGAGCTGGGCATTGACGTGCCTGATGACCTCAAGCTCTACTTTCAGCTGCTGAATCCCTCCCTCGACCGGCAGGATCAGGCCCTGTTCTACGGGCTGACCGCTATCCCCCTGCAGATCGGGCTCTGCGAACGGGATGGGTTGAGCAGCACTGACAGCGTGTTCATGGATCCTGACTTCCAGACGGTGGAGACGGTGGATCCGCCTGGCACCGTCAGGCCTGAGGCGTTCAATGCGGGTTGGCTGCCGATAGCACACGACCACAGCGGCGCGTATCTCGCCGTGGATCTTCGTCCGGACGAGCGCGGTCAGGTGGGACAGATCATCAATTTTGGCGCACGGGAACGGAAGCGCTTTGTGCTGGCGTCCTCCATCACTGAATTTTTTGAGGACCTGCTCCAGAACATCGCGGATGGTCGCGTTGAACACGGGTGCGACGCGGGGGCCGTGGAATTACGCTTCACCGACCCGGAGGTCGGTCACCCGCTGGATCTGTGCGAACAGTTTGGTGCCTCAGCCCTCCGACCTCGGCCTTCAGGTACGCAGCCCCCAACCCAGCCCTGACCTGGCCTACACGCCCGATTGAGGCTCAGACCGCGTCGAGGTCGGCACGACCTTTGCGGGCGGGAGGTGCGGGAGGATCCTGGTCCTCGCTCAGACGGGCGTTCGGGAGGCCCGCGTCGCGCAGGGCGGTGAGACGCACGACCTCGTCCCGGATGTCAGTGAGTTCCAGCGTGCCGAAGGCCTTCTTCGCCCGGTCAGCGGTAGCGCGGGCCTGTTCGTCGTTCCCGTTCACGGCCAGCTGCAGGGCGTGCAGGTCGTTCAGCAGGTCCGTGCGGTACTGACGACCATCACTGGCCTGCTGGGCCAGCTGCTGGAGGCGCGCGTCGGTGACGTCCTTGGGTTCGAGGCCCAGGGCGGTCGCGTGCGCTTCCAGGCGGGCCTGCTCACCCCGGGTGACGGCGGCGGTCACTTCGCCGTCAATAGCGGCCTGAAGGGCGTGAACTTCGGTGAGGCTCGTGTCAAATTCCTTGACCGAGCCGTCGGGCAGCTTGAGGCGAAGTTTCAAGGTCTCCTCTCCTTTGGTGTCCGCCGTGCTCGGCGGGGCGGGGGGCGTGCTCTCACCGGCGGTGGGAGCCTTCTCAAACACGGCCTGCAGGTCCTTGCTGGCCGCGAGCTGGAAGCGGGATTCATGGGGTTGAACAATGACTGGCGTGCCTGCGCTGGCGGCTACGGCACCACCATCTACAGCTCCGCCACCGACCTTCGTGCCTGGATACGCACCGCGGTACACCAGGCTGCCCTCGGCGAACTCGACGTTGCCGGTCGTCCAGATGAAGCACAACTTCTGGGTGACCGCGCCGGTGTCCGGGTCGGTGATGTCGTAGGTGCGGCCCGCGTAGTACGGGCTGTTCCAGTACGAGGCGTTGGTGATGCTGCAGATGGCCTGATCGTAGAAGTACCCGATGCTGGCTTCGTTGATGATGCCGCTGTCGATCAGTCGGGCCAGGTGCTGGCCTTCCTCGTCGTTCAGCCAGTACGCCCAGGTGTCCAGGTACTGCACCTGCGTGGGCTGGCCCAGGCCTTGAGCGCTCGTGCCGTTGGTGGGACCTTCCGTCACACCAGCCATGTAGAACGTCCCGATCGGCGTGTCGTCAGTGACGTGCGCGCTGAGCATCGGGCCGGCTGCAGCGTTGATCTGCTCGGCGAGCGTGCGCAGGTCGCTGTCCGGGATGCGGGTGAAGTAACTGGTGAGTTCATTGCCGAACAGGCGGATGGGCGTGGCCAGGACCTGATCGGCCGCGAGGGCGGGTTTGCCGCGCTGGGCCTGCAGGGCGTTGATGCGCTCCAGGTGACCGCCGGGCAAAGAGGACGCCCGCGCGAGGCGGGCGGTCTGGGAGAAGGTCGCTTGATGCTTCATGGGGTCCCTCCAGGGTCAGTCGGGAGCGTGGGGCCGGTGCTCGGGTTCCACCAGTCCGGGGCGCGGCCCGCGTCGCCGTCCTCAACGTCGAACTCGCGCATGGCCTGCGCGGCCCAGGCCGGGCCGAACAGGGCCGCGAGCTTCTCGTGCGCCTCGGCTTTGCGCAGCAGGGCCGTGGCCTCATCAAGCTGGAAGGGACTGGCCGGCGGCGTGAAGCGCACCCAGGCCTGAGCGGGAATGCCGCGCAGACTCAGGTGCAGGTTCATGCCGAACTCCAGCTGCCGGGCGATGGTGTGGTTCACGCTGATCGCCTGCGCGTGCAGGATCGGCACGGTCACCTGGGCCAGCGCCTGGGTGGTGCTGTCCATCTCCCCACGCATGAACGGCAGGCTTTTCAGGGCGTTCCACACGCGCTTCTGGTTGCCCTTCGTGATCTCCGGGGCACCACTCGCCGTCTGGTTGATGGGCACGACGCTGATCTCGGTGCCATGCGGGCCGATGTACACCCCGTTCTCACTGCCGGAGACGATGGTGTCGGCCAGCGCGTTGAAGTACTCGGCGACCGCGTCGGTGTAGCCCGGGTCGTCCTCGCTGCTGCAGCCGAGCTGGTCCGGGGTGGGGATCGGTGCGGTGGCTTTCACCAGGGCGCTGCGGGCCATCAGGTTGATGACGCGCTGCTCGGCGAGCAGCAGTTGCCGTTTGCGGTCGAGGGCGAACAGGGCGGCGATGTAGAGCGGCACGCCGTACGGACTGCGGCTGGTGGTGCGGGGGGCCGCGTACAGGTAGGTCCGGGGATGGAGTGGAATGGCGTTCCCCGGGGCGATCTGCTCGTGGATGAGCTGCTGGGTCTCCCGGTCCCGGCGGATCCGGACCTCTTCCGGGGGCACCATGGCCACACCAGCCACCCCACGCCGGCTGCGTTCCGGGTACCACTCGCAGGAGGCCGCTCCAGCGAGGGCGATCTCCCCCACCAGGTTGCTGATCAGCCCCTGCAGGCCCCCACCTTCCGGGAACATGGTCAGCTGCCAGGCATCGAGTTCTGCCTTGGCCTGCGCCATGGCCCGGGTGCCGCCCGTGAAGTCGATCGTGAAGCCCGCCCCGCACAGGGCCTGCAGGTCACTCAGGCTGCCGCTGACGTCGTCGTCGTTCTCCGCCAGGGCGCGCAACACCAGGATGATCCGCCGGCGGGTGTCCTGCGGGTACCCGGCCAGGCTGTCCTCGAAGGAGCTCAGCAGGCCGCTCAGGTCGTTCGGCTCCCGACTCACCCGGTCGTTCGGTGTCCTCAGCAGGCGGGCGTTGAGGTTGCGCACGGCCGCCTGCATGACGTTGCCGTGGGTGGGGCGGGGTGCGGGTGGGGGTTGTCCTGCGAAGAAGGCGCGGGCGGCGTTCAGGATGTTCACGTGGGTTTCCTCCTCGCGCCGCCCCGGAAGGCCGCGGCGACCGCGGCCGCACTGGGTGACGGTTCCTCCTGGCCCAGCAGCAGTTCCGTCAGGGCCCACACCAGGGCGTCCATGCGGTCCGGGCTGACCTTGTCCCCGGGAACCCACGTCACCATCTGCCCTTCCAGGTCCGGAAACATCCTGGCGTGCTGGATGTTCCCCTTCTCGTAGAGCGCACTGACTGGTTCGGCGCGGGTGTGCTTCCCACGGCTGGCCCAGACGGTCCTGACGTTCACCCTGGGATCCACCGCCCGGACGGTGTTCTCCACCATGTCCCCGCCGTTGTTCCGCTCAGCCACGATGCAGTCCGCCTTCCAGTACTTGTAGGCCTCGATGGCTGTCTGGGCCCATTCGGTCGGGCTGTAATCGCCGCTGAGGTCATCGAGCACGTAGCCCTTTCCGGCCGCGTCTTTGCCCGCCACCACAATGCCGGTCTCGGCGTTGTCACTGCCCTGGCTGGCCTGCGGGTCGATGGAGACCACGATGCGGATCATAAGCGGCAGGTCGTCGATCCTGACGCGGAAGCCCTCGCGGTTGAACATCGCGTACTTCCACAGGGCGCCCGGCGTGTCTTCAAGTAACTCCCCTTCCAGTTCCTGGCGACCGAGACGCGTGCCTTCGTACTTGCTGATGACGTTGCGCTTGAAGGTCTCGGAGAGATTGCCGATGTTCTCAATAGTGGTGCCGCCGGTCAGGACGGTACCGGCGTCCTTCTTCAGTTCCCGGATCAGACGCACGGGTCTGGGCGTGCCGGTGAGGACCACGCGGGGATCCTTGCCGAGGCGCAGGCCGAACAGCATGTTCGTCCAGGTGGTGTCCTCAGCCGTGCCCTGGTCCGCGTCATTCCAGGTGGCGGGTTCGTCACCCCAGGCCCCGTGATGCTGTGGTCCGCGCAGGGATCTCGGTTTCTCACTACTGAAGCACTTGAACTTCGCTCCGTTCTTCAGGTACAGCTCGCCGAGGGAACGGTTCCAGGCGGTGTCCACTGAGCCGCCTCGCAGTTCACTTTCATCCAGGACGCTGAGCAGGCCGGATTCCCCTTCGACCATGGTGTCGCGGGCGTCCGCACTGGTCTGCGCCACCAGGGCGAAGCGGCCCCTTGGGGTTTCTCTGGCCCACTGGGCGATGGTCTCAGCCCCAACTCTTGTTTTCCCGAACCCTCTCCCAGCGAGGATCAACCAGACGAACCAGTCCCCTGCAGGAGGAAGCTGATTCAGGCGAGCTGTCAGGAGCCAGCGTTGCCGGGCAGTCTGACCGTCACGCTTTTTGGGCGCCCTGGGGGCGATGCGGGCAGCGCGCTTCTGGGCGCTCTTAATCCGCGTTACCATCTCCAGCATCGTCCACCTCCCCGGCACCCAGAACTTCTCGGGTGATGGCGATCTCACTCAGGACCTTCACCGCTCCGGTCACGGCGCTGATGTTCTCAGCGGTGCTGCCGGGCAGGTCCCGGGTCATGCCGCCGAGTTTCCGGACCAGGGTGACGAGGGTGAGGTTGAGTTCGGAGGCCCAGTTCTGGGTGGTCACGGCGCGCGACAACTGGGCGTAAAAGGCCGACAGCTCTTGATCGGTTTCTAAAGCAGCGCGGTACCTTTGCAGTGTTCTGGACGTGATTTCGTGTGTGGCGCAAGCTGTCGCGTCACCGAGGAGGGCGGCGTCCACCAGGGCGCGGGCGGCGCGGGCATTGTCTCTTCTGGGTGAGGCCATGATTCACCTCCTTGGTAGGGTGAGCGCATGAGCGACTTCAGCAAGCTGGAAGCCTTATTCAATGAGCAGGACCTTGAACGGAGAAAAGCAGCTGAAGGAGAGCAGCAGCGCCTGAGCCACGAGAGGGCCGAACGGGGCCGCGATTTTGACAACCTGACGGCAGCGGTCATTGCCCCCATGCAGGAGCTGGAAGGGTACCTGAGGTCGAAGGGAGTCCTCCCGCGTCTGGTCATGCCTGCCCGTGAGAGTCCTCAACCTCTTGAAGTGACGTTCGAACTTCCTCTGTCCGCGGCTGGAGTTCAGGCGAAACTGCTGGTGCGCAAGGTCGGGGATGCCTGGGAGTTCGTCCGTCATTACAGCGTCAGTGAGAACGGCCTGCCCACCAGACGGCATGAACATCTTGGGGAGATGAACCCGTTGCCTCAGCCAGGGTGGGTGAAGGAGAAACTGGAGGAACTGGTGGCCAATGAGTTGAACCTGGGCACCCTCAAGCGCGTATAGGTATTCCTGGTGATCTGTCCATTGCCCTGGTTCCTTACGGGGTGGTGGGTTGTACAGCCCATCCGGAAATTCGGGGCAGCAGTGCAAGGCCATCGCTCAGTCCCGTTCCACTTGCTCATTTTCATAGGGCTGCTCAGGCCCCAGAAGCTATCTTCACCACATGGCACCGCGACGTCCCCTCAGTAAGAAGTCGCTCGCTTTCCTCTGTGTTTTCGGCGCGTTCTTGGGATGGTCGAACTACTCCGCTGTCCTGACCAGGATTCTTCACCCCGGTGAGCGGTATCCGGCCTCTAATTCGCTGCTTGGAAAACAGAAGTACGAAGGCTTCGATGCCGCGTCTGCCTCGAGAGATGGTTTGGCCCTGGCGGCCGGGTCTCAGATCTCTCAGCGCGGGAAGTCGTTCACTGCGACCGTCAGTGTCATCGACAGGCCCAGCGGAAAGCGTCGATGGCAAACGAAGCTGAACACGCCTCCACACTTCCGCAGCGTCAATGTGCTGCTGTGGACCCCGGACGATCAGCAGGTGGTGGCCAACGACACCGACGGATATGTGACGGTGCTGGACGCCCGCAGCGGCCAGATCCTCAAGCAGTTGCAGGTCCATACCTATCGTCCGTGCGTGTTCGGTTTCGCCAATGGCGGGTTGCTCCTGACCGAAAAGGATATCCAGACCGGTCCGACCTTTCTGGCGCTGCGCTCCTGGCCAGATCTGACGCCCGTGTGGCGGGTGCCACTGGACTGCTGGGATGCCGCGACCGGTAATACCGATGCGTCTGGAACGCTGGCACCGGTCGCACTGGAGGATGGTCGCAGCGTAGGCGTGGTCGATCTCCGGACGCGTGCCCTTCGCGGAGGGATCATCACGGTGCCCGGTAATACAGATGATCAGACAGGGCGGTACAGCCTGTACAGCCTGAGCATCCGCCCTGATGGCCGGCAGGTGGCGGGCGGTCTGGGCAACGGCACGGTGATGGTGTGGGACGTCCTCACTGGGAAGGTCAGGTGGAAGTTTCGCCCGCATGGCGGCCTGGTCCGGGCGCTGAGCTGGAACGACTCGGGAGACGCTCTGGCCTCCTCGGCCTTCGGAGGGTGTGGCCTCCTGAGGAGCGAGTGCGTGGTCGTCACACGCCTGAGTGGTGCGTCGCCCAAGTCGCGCGTGGTGTGGCATCACCGCTTCAACGCTGTCAGCGACCCCATATGGCTGAAGCGTTCAGCCCTGATGCTCACTGAAACCAGCGCAGTCTTCACGGTCCCCACTGGTCTGTCTGACCCATAACCCAGGGCATACGAGCACCGTTGGGGCTGGCCTAGCGCTGGTTTAACCCTCAGCCATAGCTCGGTTTTCTCTTGCAGGCATACCCACGCTCCTGGTCTTCAGTCAACGCGACTGAATCCGTCACTACTCAATTTCCGGATGATCTGTAATATCCGCGTGATTCATATGTGGGTAAAGTAAAGGAATGACAAAGGCATGGGGCAGCGCGTACAGCCATGAAGTAGATCTGGGCCATGACCAGAGGGGCAACCCTCTCAAGGGGTACCGGCAGGCGGGACTCGACGTGAACGGACTCGGTCTGTACTTCAAGACTGCACTCCAGGTTGCCGCGCAGCATGGCACCAACGATGTGGGGCTCTACCTCGTGTACGTTGAGCGGCAGCCGAAACTGGTGCTGGCCGGGCGGCTTGGTGATCAGGTGGTGAAGTCCGAGCCCGCAGCAGAGCCGTTCACCGAGATGGCCCACCAGTTCGTTCAGGCCATCCGTAACGTTCAGACCCGGCAGCGTCACCTTCACGCCTCCTGAGCCCAGACTCCCCCTGACGCCTGGTCAGCTCACCCTGCCCGCACGGCGCGTTCAGAGCACGCCCACCCCGCCATCAAGTCGGATCTTGAGAGCAGGGTGGGCGTGGCCGTGTTTGTGTCTGAAAGAGTGCCATTACGCGAAGATTCTTCTCGTTTGCGGGGCGTTGGGGGGGCAGGGCGAACTACCTCCAGGAGGGTGGATTTGAGGCAGGTTTTCTTAGGGGCTGGCACCCTCCCAAGATGAGATGGCGACATGCAGGGACCCCTCGGCTCAGAGAGCTGTCCTGCTCGAAATGAACATACTGAGGAATACAAAAGTGACTCACAACCCGTCCATGCGAAAGAAGCCACCTCTTATTTCACGCACAACCTATCTGTTTCTTCTATTATCCGGAGTCACATTCGCTGCGTTAAACAGCCAGGTGGCCGCAGAACGGATTGAGCATCAAGATAATCAGGATGCAATTTTTGCAACCTGTATTACGAAGGAACAGAGTAAGGCTCTACAGATGCGAAGAAATGTTGAGCATCAAAATATGATTACGGTCATTTGCAGGAATGAAGTTGAAGCGGTCACTGGTCTGGAATACTACAAATCGAAAGAGGATCTAGGCTCCAGATAGTCGTTAGTATTACCCGAAGGAAAGGAAACGCTTATCGTAACGGCTGCATCTGGCTCCTAAGCTGTTCCAGAGCATTGGGGGGGGTCATTGCGGGTCACCTCCATGTGAGTACAGTGAGGGCGTGAAGGAAATTCAGATCGAGGACGCGGCCAGCGAATTCATCGGCAGTGAACTGCACCTGTACTACCCGGAAGGCAGCAAAGTGAGTCACCACGAGATCAGGGCCCTCCTCGCCGCCAGTTACGGCAAGTTGTCGGTCATGGTGCGCAATGCCCGTGGCACCGTGCGCGGATGCGTGATCCTGGAGACGATGGGGAGCCGTTCTGGCTTCCACTTTCGCGTGATGCCGAACGTCGGGGCCTGCTAACTCCTGCTCCACATCCTGCTGAGCACGTCAGCCACAGAGGCTGGCGTGTTGGGCTGGGTCATGCGGGTCACCGCCAGAGGTGGACGATGCCCCCCCGGAGCGGGGTCGGAACTATGAAACGGGGTGACTTAGGCGCAGGTAAAACGGTTCTCGCACCGCCTGGCGCTGCAGTTCGGTGGGCGTGGTCCGGTACCGGCCGCGTCTCTCCTGGAACACCGGCCAGTTCCGCGCTCCATCTGGTGGGGGCTGGACCGCCAGGTGGGTGAAGATCCGCTTTCGACGAGCGGCGCGCTTCTGCGCCTTCTTCGACATCACACCCTTCCAATGCGGGCTTCGTCATCGCCTGGGTTCACCGGATAATCCTCAGCCGTGACAGGCACCAGCGTGAAACGGACTTCCTGCTGCAGCCAGCGCCGCACCGCCGTCTCGCGTGCGTCTGGGTCACCCGTCCGGCTCTGTACCAGCGCATCCTTGCCGCGGGCTTCGTACGTGATCGTGTTGCAGTAAGTGCAGTAGTACCCGACCGCGTGACGGGTGCCAGCTTTGAGGTGCCCGGCGAGAACTTTGGGGTGTTTGCACATGGGTACCTCGCACGGGACGGCATGAAAAAGCCCCACGGCTGAGGTGGGGCGGCCCTGCCACCTTCACTCGGGCGGCTTTGTGTTGTTGGGTACTGAGAGCGTACAGGGCACCTTGTGACAAAAGCACCACACGATGGTTGGCGGGTTCCCCCAGTGTCGACCTGGGCGGGCGTGGTTTTGACAGGCTCAGCGCTGTTCCAGTGCAGAACCTAAGGACATCAGTCCATCCACTTGTGTCATTGCGTGAGCCAGTCCTTGGGGCGCAACGCGGCGGTTAGCGGTACTTGAGAAACTGGAACATCGGTGAAGCCACCATGACCAAGGTCAGGGTTCCAAAAAGGAGGAGAAACAAGGACAGGCGGATGGCCTGTTGCTTGCTGATATGAGCGTGGGCCGAGTGCACCACCTCACGGCCCACCTGCTTCAGCGAGGCTGGCTTGTACCGAACCTGCACCGTACTGCCTTCGGGTACCAGAAGCCCTGCCTGTTGCATGGCCTGCTTTTCCAGGCGCTGCTGGGAGAGCTTGACCGTGCCAAAGGATGAGTTTGGCCTGATCACACTTATTTTCATCAAGGGTTCGGGCACCACTTCCGCCGTGACCTCGCGGCCTTCGGCTGTGAAGCGGACCAGAGTGCCCACCTGGGCAAAATATGTCAGGAAGTTGTGGTCACGGCTGTTGATCCACTTCCGAAACTTGTGCCCTATAACAACGGCGTCAGCGGTCGGCCACAAGTTGCTTCCACCGGGCTGTCCGAGCGTTGAACGATACAGCATCACCGTACCGACAACCAGGCAGGCGAAGCCCGCGAGTGCAAATGGCAGCAGCATCAGTGCCAGTAAGGTCATCGGCGGTACTGTAGCGTCCATCCTGGCGGTCAGCGCCCTACCTCCAAAAATGAATTTGCACTGCTGCTGGCCTGGGGTCAGGGGAGTAAGGAGCGTGCGCCCACACCCTCAGTGGCCGTCATCAACGGCGCCCAGGCAGCTGGATTCCAAAAGAAAACCGCCCCGGTGGGGGCGGTGCTCGAATTGTTTTCGGCAGTTCTGTGAATCTAACAGAATCATACAGTCGACTCGCTCTTTTGACAATCCAGGCCCTCTAAGACAATGAGCAGCCTTCCGATAATCGGAGGCTGGGGCGCCAGGCGTGTCAATACGTAAACGTGAATGGTTTGGCTTTCATAGACCGGCCACCGTAGTCATGAGCAATCAGATCCACACGATAGGTGCCTCGCGGGACTTTGAAAAGGGTCAGGTCGATGCGGAGCGTATTCTTTTCCCTGAATCCTCCACCTGTTGCCACAATGCGATTCTGTTTGTCGTCCACGCGCCTCAGTTCCCAGTTGACGCTGGCCAGCTCCTCATCGTCCTGCGCCTCTATTGGAACGACCAGCATCTCACGGTCTGGCCCGACACCGAGTTCCTCTTCAAGCTCCCGGTAGGCGGGCCCCGTGATGCGTAACTCTGGCCGCCTCGGGTCAATGCCGTCCGGGGCCGGTTTGATCGTCACTGACCTGGCCACCTGGCTGTAACGCTGTCCTTTGCCGTCAACGACGGTGACTTTAATGTGGTGGATGCCAGGCGTCAGATCCTCGAAAATCGCGTTGTCCCAGACGCTCATGCCCTCCCTGGGAACCACCGTGGGCGGAGCTCCGTCCACCGACGTGTGAACTTCCTTGATGCCGTTCGGACTTGCCATGCTGTACGCAAAGTGCATCTTTCCGACGTTGGTCGCCGGAACGTACAACAGGGTCAGACCATTGTCGCCACCCTCGAATTCCCGTATCGCCTTAGATGAGTCGCGCAGGGCCAGGATACCCACCACCGCGGTAAGCAGTGCACAGCCAAGCAAGAAAGGGACGAGCCATCCTCTCTTCTTTGCGGGCCCGCCCATCACTCCGCCTGTTCTCTGACCAGCCATGAAGCACCATTATGGCCGGCGGGCCTGACAGAGTTCTTGATTCAGAGGGCCTAGTGAGAGACCAGCAGAAATCGTATGCCTCGTGCGCGCGCTTCCCCGAGATTCTCAGCGACGATCAGCACAGCCAGGCCGTACGCCTGCGCACGGTCGGTTGGGTGAACCCACGTGCCATTTTCACGCAGGAGCGTCTGGGGTCCATGGCCGTCACGCAGGCGCCCCAGCAGTGGGTCGACATTGCACAGGCGGGCCAACGTGGCTTCACTGACCCAGCCCGCCGGCGTGCTGATCTGGCGGGTGTACAGGGCGACCCCGCCATTCGACCAGTTCCCCACGACCGGCGTCATCTGGCGCGTGCTGCTGCGTTTGGGGGCGAGATCACGAGGTACGAGCTCACCCAGCATCGCTGCATTCCATTCCCGGAGCGCCTGGTACCACTCTTCCGCGTACGCTCGGGCGTCCCGCATCTGCTGCCGGCCACTCGTGAGCACCTGGGTGGTCTCTCTGGGCGTGAGCTTATGCGCGCGGCGCCGCTGGGCGGGTGGTACAACAGGATCATGTTCTACCTCCCGCCCAGTCTCTGGTACAAACGCGGGACCTACCTCCTTCTCGCACTGCTGCTCATCACGTTCAGTGTCAGCCTCCTGCGGCCCGAGCTGAAAGGGGCGATGAGGAGTGTCATGTTCGGGTTGTTGATCGCATGGGTGGGCATGATCATCTATGAGTTGTGGTCTCGAGGACACCGTACACGGGCCATTGTGGCCACTGTTCTGGTGACCCTGGCGCTGTTGCTCCCACCCCTCCTGGTGCGACTTATCGTGCATCACAGTGCCAGCACCTCCACTTCAATGCATCCACCTGCCCCCACCGCCCCGCGCTGAATCACGAGTCGGTCGATCTGGCTGTCATCCCTGTACACCCCGCCATGCGTGAGCAGGTCGAGCACATCTTTGGGCATGTTGTTGATGTCACGGCGTCGCCGATCCGGCGCGTAGACCGTGATGCTCACACTCAGGCGCCCGGCATAAGGCCAGCGCGTCTTCTCACCGGAACTGAGCGTGGCCAGCACCTTGTGGCCAGCACCTTCAGGCCATTCTCCCGGTAATCACGACCCACCTTACTAAGGATGTTGCGGCCATTCACGCTGCGCCAGTACCTGTTGATGCTTGGGGGAAAGGGCAGGGCGATCACGCTGCCCACCGGTGTCTCCCCAAAGCCGTGCGCAACATCGCCACCCGATCCCTCTGCCCTCCGTTACCGTGAGGGCAATGCCCGTCAAGACCCTTCCCCGCCTTGCTGACGTGTGGCAGCCCCTGCTTGTACTGCTGCTTGTGTTCGCACTGCCTGCGTACCGCCTGTATACCTGGGGTCAGAATTGGTACCAGAGCAACTATGGTTTTGTTCAGTACCACGATGGCTGGACCACCCCACAACTGGACTGTCTGCTGTATGAGGGCGTGGATTTCCGCCTGAATGGTGTCGTGTTCGAAAGTCACCCAGGAGTGAAAGAAGATACTGAACCGGACACGCGCGGGTTCGACTGGGTGTATGTTCGCAACCCTGAGAAGGAGCGTGCAGCGGTGTGCTTCAAGGACAACCAGCGCAAATGAGACCCAGGCAGCTTCCGAATGCTGCGTCATTGCCTGACGGATCGCTGTAGACCGGCTCCCTGGGCACCTGCCCGGAGGACTGGATCAGATAGGCGGCGCACCTGACGCGCAACTTCGGCAACCGACGTCGACTGACACCACGTACCCTGCAGGGTGTGAATCTTGAGTTCTGGATCCCTGCGCTGGTTGTCCTCGTGATTATCATTGTGTCTGATACCTGGCTGAAGACCCGTGACTTTAAACGGTGGGAGCGTCACTTGCTGGGATGGTTGATTGCATTTGGCACCTGGGGTGTTGTTTTCGCCGTGCAAAACACGTTGCTCTAGGGTCTGGTCAGTGGGATCACGCAAGTGGGCCAGGGCCTGATCCTCTACGCTGTGGGTGTGTCCCCTGACTTCTGGCCGCGCCTTCTCTTCGTCCTGCTGTTCTACGTCCCCTTCAGCCTCTGGATGAAAACCCGTGACTTTCAGGCCTGGGAGCGCTTCGTGCTGGGTGCGGCGGCGATCATCGGGTTGATCGAAGTCTTTGAGGCTTTGCGCGCCACCCTGTTCTGAAGCCTGACTGACTGGGGCACGCAAGAGCGTCAGCTCAGGGCAGTAATGCAACTGCTTTTGCTCTGGCATTTCCATCACCCCCGCCCGCCGTCGTAGAGCACGACCTCGTGGATCCTGAACGTCACACCCCTATTGAGGTCCCAGGCTCGCCACCAGCGCGGTTGTCCACCTGTGCGTCTTCCAGCGTCAGGTAGTACACCGTTGGGGAGGTCAGCCCCGAAATGCAGATATAGACCGTCTCAGGCAAGGTCATTTCGGTCCACTGCTCTCAATGAACAACAGTTGATACATCTTGCCCACCTGCGCCTGCTTGGCAAGGCCGCGCAAGTGTGGGAATACGATGAGTACATGACACTGCCCTGGTGGATTACCACTCCCCTGGTTACCAGCTGGCTGGCGGTCGGACTGATGATTCTGGGGCCCAGAACTGAAGTTCTGGTGTTGCCGGTCCTGGCCGGGGGCATCATCGCTGCCGCTATCGGCGGAGCAAAGTATTACTCGCGCGAAGGCGCCCGCATTGTTGTCGTCATCTGTATGCTGATTGCCCTGGCCTTCCTGGCGCTCACTGCGCAGACCACCTTCCGCATTTAACCCATTCTGCTCCCCGCACAGCTGCTCTACAACCGCCCGTAGCCACCCCACTTCCTCCACCTGGGCCAGCAGGGCATCCGCCGGCTCCTCCCGATCCGGCAGGAGATCGCACGACCGCAGCACACGCTGACGCCGCGCCTCATGCTCATCAGGGATACCCGGCAAATGCTCCCACCCGTCCACATTGTGATGGTCGCCGGCTCTGAAGTGCCCGGCGAGAACCTTGGTGTGATTGCACATGAGTACCTCGCACGGGACGGCAACGAACAGGCCCCACCGAAGTTGGGAACGGATACGGGCCCACCTGAACTGTGAATTGATCCTATGGGGACGACGGCACGATTCGGCCCACCTCATTGCTAGGGTTGCTGAACTATGGATGACTTCTACAGGGGGTACCGCGTCAGGGTGACGCGCACCACGCCGGACGAGTACGCGGTGACAGCCCAGTACTGTCAGACTCCTGAAGGCGACGGAGGCGGCCTCACCCATGAGTTCCTGTTTCCTGCCCTGGTGTATCCCGACGAGGCAAGCGTGATGGTGCATGTGCGCGCTTACGTGGACAACATGGCGCCTGGAGAGGCATCCTACGGCTGAGGGTGGTGAGCCCACTTCTGCTCCGTGCTCGACTTCCGCGCACCTCCTGAAAGAAAAAAGTATGTGAGGACTTCCTACCCTGAGTCTATGGAAGTAGGTATTGGACTCGGCACCTTTGTCATCGTCATGGCACTGTTCTTGACGCGTCCAAAAGGCATCAGCCTGAAACCCAGAGACCGGAGCCCGCGGATCTGCTGGGATGGCGCTGAAATGCCCAGCGTGTTCATCAAGTCGGGAATGCGGTAGTCCGTGCACGAGAGAGCATGAAAAAGCCCCACGGCTGAGGTGGGGCGCCCGCCGCCTTCACCCGGGCGGCTTTGTGTTGTGGGGTGACTTCACGGTACAGGTCCTGTATCAGGCAGGTGCCCCGTGGCTGGCACGTTCCCCCAGTATCGACCTGGGCGCGGAACGGTTTGGCGCCATTCGTGCTCACCGGAGCGGAACCTGAACAGGCCAGTCACCAACTGGCCTGTTCTGCTGCAGCTCAGTTCGCGGGGGTGAAGTCTACGTCATACGCCGTGCCTTCCTGGAGCTGCTTGGAAGCGGAAGCGCTGACTGTACCCAGGCTGATGCTGCCTGCGGGTGTGGCCTGGAAGAACCCTTCGTTCTCGGCGCCTGGGCGGGAGGTCAAAGCGACGTGCGTGATCGGATTCAGGAGAGCTAGGGTGAGTCATGGCGGATGATCTGGCCCAGATTGCCTTGAATCAAGAATGGCGACGGCTTGAAACACAGCTCCTGGCGCGACCTCATTCGGTCGAAGAGCTCACGGGTGCGCTGATTGGCGCGGTGTACTGCCAGAATCTCGAAATGACTCGCCAACTCCTTGAGGCGGGCGCTAACCCGAATCGCAGCTTCGACGGGTCTGAATGCCCAGCGATGACGACAGCCGTAGAGCAGACATGGCAATCCGGCCTGGAGCTGTTGATCGCCCATGGAGGGGATGTGAATGTGCGCAAGTATGGAGGATGGACGCCTCTGCTTCATGCGGTTGACACCGTGGCTGACAGGGCGCGGCAAGTGGGCACACCTGTCTCGCTTGACCTCTTGCGCTTCTTGCTGGCCCAGGGTGCAGATCCATCGGTGCGGGATGATCAGGGATTAAGCGCAGCGGATGTGGCGCGACTTTACCATTGGGAAGAAGCTGCTCAGCTTTTAGCGAAAGCTGAGCAGGGCCCCAGAATCAACCCCTAGGCAGACACGCCCTCGCAGCGTAGGCAGGTGCATGTACCCGCAGTGGCTTTGCGGTACACCCTGAACTTGGCTCGGACCATCAGGTACCTCCGGAAGTGAAGTCATGCACTGCTGCTGGCCGGGGGTCAGGGGAGTCAGGAGCGTGCGCCCACACCCTCAGTGGCCGTCGTCAACGGCTCCCCGGCAGCTGGGTCTTGAGCACTGCAGCAAGGGGTGCAGTGGAAAACGAGCCGGTGCTCGACTTCTGGCCTCACGGGGAGCGGCCTGGGCTCTCTGCGGCGTCCCGCTGCTGGCATGGGGTCAGGGTGGCAAGGAGCGAGACCGCCCGCGCCCTCGGTGGCCGTGTTCAACGCCTATCCGATTAAAGGGCGGTAGGGCACCGTTTGGTGCCCCGCCATCGGCGTAGTTTAGTTCATATCTTCAGGCAGACTCAGGAACTCTAGGAGGCTTTGATGCAGTGGACAGACAAGCACACCATTGGCGTTGTTTCCTTGCTTGTCGGCCTGTTCAGCACGCTGTTCGTCGTCCAACCAGAGTTCTCCAGATGGTTGGCCAGCCCTGCGCTGACCACGGCTTCCCCAGCACCTGCAGCCCGCGTCACTGTTAAACCGGCAGCACCTGACACTGGGGTACCGACCATGCCTGTCAGTCCCAGATCTGTGACCGTCAAGACGCCTCCCCCCACCACCGCAGTACCTCCGGCTCCTCTCCAACCGTCAGCCTCAAAGGCTTTGCCCACCTCGCGCCCCGCAGTAGTGACCAGCTCGGCAACCCCCATGCAGAGCCAACCTTCGACGACCCCACCCACGCTCCCCACTTCCACCCCTCACTCCCGGTCGACTCCTGACGCCTTGGCACGTGGACGACAGTTGGCCGACCTGCTCTTTACCGGGCAACTCGGGAAATTGTGGACCACCTTCTCTCCTCGGGTCCAGTCCGAATGGGGCAGCTTTTCTGCCTTTACAGCCTACCGAGAAGCTGGCGGCAGGGCCTACGGCGCAGAAATCACGGTGCGGGAAGAGAAGGTCGTTCGTGATGGAGGCCTGACCTACTACACCCGCACTGCCAGCTTCCAGCGCAGCCCGAACGCCGACTGGACGGTGATCTTCGGACTGGACGCCCAGGGCCGGGTTCAGGAGTTCGGGATCGTGGGCGCCGGAGTATTGCCGGGCAATGTCACGTCTCCTGCTCAGTAGCTTGTTCCGCCAAACTTGGTTAAGAAGGGGGGACTGCTCACCTCACAAGGGATAGGTTCCTATAAGATAGTTCACAAATGCAAAAACTTATGGTCCGCCGATGGTTCAGCATTTTTCAAGTTGGCCTGATGCTCGTCACGGGCACAGCGCTGGCCGATGGCGTCCCCGCCGCGGCCGCAAATGATCCGGTCGTGGCCCGGGTGACCTACCAATGCAAGGGTGGGGTGCGTGTTCAAGTCACGCAAAGGACGCAAACCGTCGGCATCAGTTTCGCTGGGAAGTCCCGGAAACTGAATCTCACCGGAAATTCCAGCGGAACCATCGCCCGCAATACGCAGGTGAGCTGGGTAACGCAGGGTAAGGCGGCGTCCATGAAGAACAACGGGAGCGGTCAGCTCGAGCTAAGTGGCTGCCGCCCGGTGGAGTAAGACGGGCAGGGTCGGGGAGACCCGTCATTCCTGTGCATTGTGGCCTGGATTGCCCGAAAACCGTCGTTAAGAACTGCACAACGTCCCCGTGCGGGGCAATCACCCTGCCGGGCGCTGGTTTTGCGGTGCACTCGGAATTTCGCTCGGACCATCGGGTACCTCCAGAGATGAAGTGATGCACGGCTGCTGGCCAGGGGTCAGGGGAGTGAGGAGCTGGGCCTACACCCTCAGTGGCCGTCTTCAACGGCTCCCCGGCAGCAAAAAACTATTGATGTACAGCAAACTCCCGATGACCATTTGGGGTCATGGGATTTCGGGTTAGTTCATGCGGGTCAACTTTTGATCCATACAGTGAGGAAATGGAATCGAGGCAAGACCCGGACGCCTGCCACCAGTGCGGCCAATACGGCGAGAGACGCGGCGCAGCAGGTGAGTTCCACGTAAAAACCGCCCCGGGGGGCGGCTGTTCTCGACTTGTTTTGGAACCTACCAAAACGTTAACAGTTTTGGACAGCATTCACAACCTTCGTTTGTGAAAGCTCCGTCGTCACCTGCTGCAGAGGGCGTTCGGCCTCCACATCGTCTAATCGCACAGCCAAAGTTAATACCGCGACGGCATATCGCAGCGCACGTTCCTTGTGCTGAGACCAGGCGGTGCCCCGCAGAAGGCTTTCCATGCTGCCGTTGTCCTGGTGGCGCAGTCTGTCCAGCATACGGCCCAGTTGGACAGTCCCCGGGATCCGGCTGAGCGTCATCTCCGTGATCGCCCGAGCAACCTGCGCTTCACTGAGCTCCCCAGAGGGAGTGCTGAGGTAGGTGGGGAGGAATGGACTCACCTCGCCTGAAGTGAGGGTCTCCACGGAGCCGGAGGCCCGGAAGGCGGCATAGCTGATCGATGGAGTGGTGACGGTCGGGTAGATGACCTGCCAGCCACGGAGGGCCTGGTACCAGGCTTCGGCGTACTGGCGCGTGTCACGTTGTTCCTGCCGCAGGCTGGTGAGTTTTTTGACCTGCTGGTGGGCGCGTGTAAGGCCGAGAGGACGCTTGGTTTTAGGGGTGTGGTTCATAGACACCTCAGGCCAGGGGGTAACAGCCATGCCCGCGTGTGCCAGAAAACAGGATCAGAAAACGCAGGGTGATAGGCATTATTCACCTTCAGATGCGCGGAATCCGGTTTCCGGGAATGGATCAGGGAGCGTCTCCACTCATGACCTTCAACCCCTGGACTGGTCGTATCTAAAGGCTCTTGCAGGATCTGACCGGTTAACTGTGAAAATTTCGACTTTAATGGAGGGCCATGCCGAGTGCTGCTGTCCACGCCCAGAAAACCGATCTCCAGCAACGGCAGCTGCTGGTGGTGCTGGCGTTGCTCAGTGTCCTGGTGCAGGGACTGACACTGGGTTACATGGTCATGGAGGCCCAACCGAGTCCCCGCTTTACACCAGTGGTTTTTGGGCTCCTGCTCAGCGTGCTGGTGAGTGTGCTGACGTCGACGCCCCGCCTGGCCGTGGCCGTGATTCAGCGAGGAGTGGTGGCGCTGCTGACTGGCTGGCTGCTGCTCAATCTGTTGAGCGTCATGGTGACCCACCGTCCCATCACGTCGGGACTTCTGCTGCATACGGTGGTGCTGAGTTTGCTGGCCTTCTCCTGGTTGCCGCTCCGTTGGGCGGCCATCGTCGCGTGTCCCACTTATCTTTTTTTGTGTCTTTGCGCCAGCGTGTCCACGTCGCCTGATTTCCCAGGAGTGCTGCTCACGGGGCTGATCATCCCCTTGATCTGGCAGGTGACTGCCGACGGCCACACGGTCCGCACCGAACGGGCACGAAACGCGTCCCTGCGGGAACTGGCCGCGACTGATGAGTTGACTGGGGTGCACAACCGGCGGTCGGGTCGCGCCCGACTTGCTGCACTCGCAGAACGGTGGGCTGAGACGCCCGACCAGCTGGCCGTCCTGATGCTTGATGTGGATCACTTCAAACGAATCAATGATGGCTTGGGACATGATCACGGCGACGAGGTTCTTATGGCCATCGCTCGGCTGTTGCGCGAGGTGGCCGGCACTGGAGACGTGGTGCGCTGGGGCGGTGAGGAGTTTCTGGTGGTGCTGGAAGGGCTGAAACCCCAGGAAGCACGCGCGGTGGGCCTGCGGATTCTTGAGGAGGTGCGAAGGACGCGTCTGCACGGGATTCCGTCGTTGTCGGTCAGTGGTGGTCTCGCGTCCCTCGATGAAGCGTTCGACGTCAGAGACCTGGTGAGAATTGCCGACCAGCGGCTCTACCAGGCTAAAGCGGGCGGCCGTGACCAGCTGATCTGAGGTGCCTTCGGCTCCGGTCGATCCTGGGCTCCCGAACGCAGCGGGGATCATCTGGCGACCTCAGGGTGAGGCTTCCGGTGCTTCGTGATCACGGGAGGATGATCGAGGTTGAACTGTTCACGACCGGCTGATCGGTTGATGTCCAGCAGGCCGAGGTGCCTCAAGTAGAAGCCGGCAGCATCCCGCATCGGGTACATGCAGCCAAACAAGCTGAAGGAGGTGACGTGGCTGTGGTGCCTGCGGGCGTGTTGTGCTGCCGCACGTTCCTGTTCGCAGATGTCCGGGCAGAGCCGGCGGTCACCAGCGCGCTGCTGCTGGCTGCGCTGCTGGGCTTCGCGTTTTCGCCGATTCATAGCGTCCCGAATAGCGTGCGAGTGAGGGGCGTGATGGTGACGTCCACCCGTCCACCTGGTGTGATGGGTCCCCGGATGACGCGCAGCTCGTCGATCAGCGAGTCATCGCCCCAGACGTTCGCGTGAGTGAGGGCGTCCTCCAGGGCTTTGGGCATGTTACTCAGGTCGCGAGCTCGCCGGTCTGGCGGGCAGGCGGTCAACGTGAGGGCGAGGCGGGCGCCCGTCGGCGTGGTGGGGTTGCCCAGGGACCGGATGACGTTGTGCACGGTGCGGCGGTACTGGCGACCCTCCCGGCTGAGCAGCACCCGGGCCGTAGGGCCCTTGTCGGTGGTGATGACGGTGGCCCGCCAGAGGCTGTTCAGGCTGGGTGGGAAGGGCAGCGTGAAGGTCAGGACTCCCGGTACCGGCGCTTGTATGGGCCGGGGTGGCGGGGGTGGCACGTCCCTGAGGGGCACAGCTGGTGCCTGAAGCGCAGTCCGGGTTTCGCTTATTGGAGGGTGAGGCGACTCCTCACGGACCAGGCCTAACCGGGCTCGGATGGCTTCACGCTGCGCAAGGTCCGGGATCCTGGCCAGGTAGGTCTCAGCCGCCTGCCGGGTCGGGAAGGGATTCACTGCTTGCCCCCAGCCAGGATGTCCTCGACCGTGTGGTGCTGGGCCACCGTGATCTCCGCCTTGGCCGCACCCCGGCGGGCTTTCCAGTCATCGTGCCGCCACAACGCGGCCTGCCATGCCGCCAGTTCAGCGATTACCAAGCGTACGACGCGAACCCGGTACCGCTGGTGATTCTCCTGCTCTCCCCTCCTGGACACGGGACTGGCCAGGCCCAGGGGCAGCATCACCCTCGCGTAACCCTTCATCGTTGCAGACCGGCTCACTGGGGACCTCCAGCATTCCCGCCCTGGTGTGCGAATTTGCGCAGCCGAGCGAGGGGGTGCGCGCTTACTCTGCAGGCATGAATCAACTGCGTTCCCCACTGGTGGGACTGGGCGTCATCGCGTTCCTCGGGTCGTTCATCCTGATGGCGCTGCCCCAGACGCAGCTGATCGCTGGACCGGTGTTGGGAATCGTCCTGGCCTTGTGCCTGCTGATATTGGGTGGGCAGTTGCAGAACGCCAAGAGTGAGACCGCGTCGAACCTGGTGGGGTTGTGTGGCCTGGTGAGTTTCGCAGTCTGCTTTTACCGGCTTGGTCAGATGCTGCACTGGTGGTAACCGAGTTCTCCCGCTGATCAAGTGGTGCTTCACGTCCTTGCCCCCATCGTGGCCTGGCTCTCGTGCCTGGTCAGGTCACTCAGGTGGGCGAGTTCACCCTCTGCCCTGGATGCCAGACGCGTGAGCATCTTGCCTTTGTCTTCATCGCTGACCTCCAGGGCCCCTGCACTTACCTGCCGTCCGACCTGAGTTCGTACGATGCCAGCATGCTCATTCGCCGCTCGTTGAAGGTTGCCTGGTGCATCGCGCTGACCTTTGCCGGCGCGTTGATGGTCCTGGTCCCCGATGCCTTGCATGTGGGCCAGGCCCTGCTCACCCTGGTGATCCTGAGCGCCCTGAGCGTGGTCACCCTGCATTCCTGGCGCACGGGCGCTTACGGTCTGGCCATTGCGATCGCGATCTGTGGACTCGGGGTGCTGGCCGGGCTCATGATGCGGCTCGCCATCACCTTTACCGCCTGATGGCGTGAGGCTGTTGTGCAGGGGGCGCACGTCCTCCCGGCTGAGCAGCACCCGGGCCGTGGGACCCTTGTCGGTGTTGATGACGGTGGCCCGCCAGATGGCGTTCATGCCGGGCGGGAAGGGCAGGCTGAAGGTCAGGATTCCGGGCACGTCAGTGACAGCCGGCGCAGACCGCACGGAACGTCGGGGTGGAAGTCGTGCGGACCTGGGAGGTTCGTCTCGTCCACTTGCCGGGTTTTCCCGCACTGGGACAAGACTCGCAGGTGGACTACCTTCAGCAGTTGGGTCATCCAGGCCCAACCTGACGCGGGTCGCCTGACGCACACCAGGGTCGGGAATGCGCGCGAGGCAGGCTTCGACCGCGTCAGGACTGCGCCACCGCTCACGCCAGAGGAGGGAGTGTGTCATCGCCGGATCACCCACCGCTCCATACACTCCAGAGGTGACGCCGACATTGACCCTCAGAGAAGCCACCCCTGACGACCTGCCGTTCATGCTCAGCCTGGCACCCCGCCTCACGGCCACCGCCCCCGCCTGGCGCAATCAGGCGGAGCTGACCGCGAGCTACCACGGGCTGTTCACGCAAGCCCTTCATGAGCCTGAGGAAGGTTCCGCCGTGTTGATCGCGCAGAACCCTCAGGGTCAGCCCGTGGGTTTTACGCTGCTGTACTGGCATCCGGAGGAGCGCGGCGCGTTCATCAAGGATCTGGCCGTGAGTGAGGACGCCGAGGGTCTGGGCGTGGGACGGTTCCTGTTGCACTCCATCGAGCAGTGGGCCAGGGCCAAAGGCGCGGTAGAGATCATGTTGAAGGCCTCCTGGTACAACACCCGGGCCCGACGCATTTACGAGCGCGCCGGATTCCAGGAAGACCACGTTGCGTTGGTCCGTCGCCTGGATTGACGGCACGGTCACCCGTTCACTTCCTCGACCAGGTTCATGACGGCCTTCTTGAGCCAGTCCGCCGTCTCACCGGAGGCCACGGCCTGATGGGTCTCGGTGTCCATCACCAGGGCCTGAGCCTTCGGGTTGCCGGAAGGGTCACGCTTGACCACGATGCGCAGTTCCTGCGTGTCGGTCAGGTGCTGCTGCGCGTAGGACAGGCACCAGTTCGTCCAGCCCCCACGCCCGCTGCTGTTCCGGGCCTGGATGCTGGCGTGGATGTGCTGCTCCTGCCGCTTGACCCGCTCGTAGGTCGCCGTGGTGACGTTCTCGCGCAGGATGGCATCCAGCCGTTCCGGTGCCAGGCTCTCCACCGACACGGCTTCTCCTGTGTCCGGGTCCTCGACCACGCCAGCCGCGTCGATCTGCTCAATCACCTCAGCCACACTGTTGATCTGCATGGTGTCCGGCCGCTGGGTAAGGGTGATCTTCTGAATGACGCGAGCAAAGGCCTGTTGTGCGGTGGGACTGGCCTTCTCAATGATCTGTGCAGCTTTCCTGACTTCACCCGCCTGCTTTGGGTTCTGGAGTTGTAAACCGAAATTTGACAGTGTCTCCGCGGTGCGGCCAGCATCAATCAGCTGGTAGGCCCACTGGCGGGTGCGTCCGAATTCAGCTTCGCAGAACGCATCAGCGTTCGGGTATTCCTGCCGGTAAAGCTTGCGAGTGATGATCTCGCGCAGTGAGAACGCCAGTTCCGTGAAGCCGTGCTGGGCGCTAGTCTTCAGGCGTTCGTAGTCCTGCTGCTCGACCACTGAGAGAGGCTCCACGGGGGGCAGGGTTTCGGTGAGGGTCGTCATTGTGAGTCACCTCCGCTTTGGGCAGCCACCTGGCGCTGAATTTTCTCTTTCGTGGACTCGGTGTCGGCGAGGGCTTTCAAAAAACTGACGATGTCTGAGTCGCCTTCGTGGACATGTAAGACTTCGTGCTCAATGTCGGCTCGGTTTTTGGGCTGCTTTCGGGTGCGCCTGAGGGCATGAACATAGGCGTGGCAGTTGGGACAGAGGGGGTACATGTAGCGCGGGTCGTCACCACCGTGCTCGTGCACGGGGTCTGCGTGATGGATCTCAAGGACAGTGGTGTGCAGCCTGCCGCACCCAGCGCAGTGACCATTCCAGACCTGAATCAGCGCCTTTCGGAGTTGCCGTGCAGCACGACGGCTGTCCTTTTTGCGCTTCTCAAGTTGTTTTACAAGCTCGTGGATTTTCCGAATCTGTTCATCTGTGAGGACTTCAAGCGGGTTGAAAGGTGCGCTCATATGCGGCCCCTGTGGTGCATCGGATCCCCACACGGACAGAACGAATGCACGGCACGACGTCGGCCAACAGCAAACGTGGTTTGATGATCCATGCTTGAACTGCTGGTGTTTTTCGTGAGCCTTGGGCTTCTCGCCTGGGGAATTCTCGGATTCCTGAAATTGAAGCGCGCTCGACTTAACACCCGTCCCGCCGTGATGCGGATATGGGGGGCAGTACTGGTTTTCGTGGTGGGAGCCGTGATCGCTAATGCGGTCCGCTCACCAGAAGACCAGGCCGCACTTGATCGCCCGGGCCAGGAGAGTACTGCTGCCAGACCACAGGCGGCCTCGACGACAAGCGCAGTACCAGAGACCCCAGCAGAGGAGGCTGGAGCGTCTGAACCTGTTGAGCCGACACCTGAGCCTCCCGCTCCTGTACCCGAGTCAACGCGATATACCGACGTCCAGAATCTGGCCATCGCGGCTGGGCGAGACCCAAACGATCCCGAAATTGCGGAGAAGTATGCCCGCCTGGACGCCCTGTGCCCCGACGAAAGTCCCAGTACAGCTGACCTCGTCGTGAACTTACAGCAACTCGTCAAAGAGGAGTCTGGGCGGGAACTGGAGATCATGACTGTGCTGGATGAATTCATCACCGGGCAAGAAGGGGTCGCGGAAGTAGGTATGACGTGCGTCGAAACAGGTAATGCGCTCGCAAGCCTATTGGGTAAGGGTCCGTAACCCACTGCTCTGGCATGGGTGTTCGGGCGGTTGAGGGTCCGCATGTTCACGTGCGCCGCCCGCCATGCCGGTACCCGCGCTCCCGGTTCTTCGTCAGGATCTCCTCAATGACGAGCGTGGGCGTGCGCAAAGGAGTGACCACGCGCATGCACGCCCACGCGTACGCGATCACATCGCACAGCCCAGCGAACACCGCACCCCGCATCTCATCCGGGTCCTTGACCTTGCGGTAGGACTCCAGGACTTCGCTGATCAGACTGTGCAGATGGAGCAAGGCCAGGGACTGCGGGATGTACCGGGGGTTTGTCCTCGCGGGGAAGCAGGTGGTTTCAAGCGTAGGCCCCTCGATGTACAGGGCGCCGATCACTCCAGGCTGGATCAGCTCACACAGATCCAGGGCCCGCACGATCACGTCCCCGAGTTCACAGGCGGTCTCGTCGTGCGGGGTGGCCTGGAATGCTTCGGTAACCTCGGAATGCAGTAGGGCGAGGTAGCCGGGCAGGTCAGCCATGGTGAAGGTGGTGCCCCAGCCATTGACGAGGTTGATAGCGCGGGTGTCGGTGGCAAGCTCCTGAACGGTCCTGACAGCAATGGCAGTCATCAATCCGCGGCCCCTTCGTCGTCAATCGGGAACGGCAGGTCCTCGCCAGGCTCTTTCGGGTCCAGCGCCATGGTTGCTGTCAGCTCGCCCGCTTCCTCAACCACTGGCTCCTCAGCACCAGATCCTTCATGGGCCTGTCCGGTCAGTGGATCTGCCCCCAGCTCAGTCATCAGCTGCGCGTGATCCTCCTGCAGCTGACGCTCTGCCTTCAGTTCCTCCCCGATGCTCTCTTCCAGGGTGGGCTGGTCCGACACGCGGCACTCCAGGCAGTTGCTGCTGCCTAAAATTGCGTTCACCCCTAAGCCCGCCGTTTCCAGCTCGTCAAAGGTCACGCGGGTGGTGCACTGCACCGCCCCCTCTGCATCGATGGTGATGTTCCCGCGCAGGTGAGCACCCAGAAGCACGGGGGGCAGGTGGTCCCCATCCAGACGCGGCGTGACTTCCAGTTTGATGCTGCCGCCCTCCCGCGCTGCACCCTTCAGGGTGGCCACGTGATCCAGGGTGAGCTTCCGCTCCGGGCGTGCCCCAGCGGTGAAGGCCCACTTGATGTCGGCCACCCAGCCGTTGTCCTTGTCGTCCTTGACGCTGATGGTGCGGGGCGTGACCGCGAAGATTCCGTAGGTCTGCATAGGCGTCTCCTTAGAGCAACGCGGGCTCGGCCCGGCTGAGGTTGGCGAAACGGACGAATTCGGAGTTGTAAGCCAGGCGCACGCTGCCGACAGGCCCGTTGCGCTGCTTGCCGACGATCACTTCCGCAATGCCCTGCTGGTCGGTGTTCGGGTGGTAGTACTCGTCCCGGTAGATGAACATCACCGTGTCCGCGTCCTGCTCGATGGCTCCGGACTCCCGGAGATCGGACAGCACGGGCCGTTTGTTGGGGCGGGCTTCCACCGCGCGGCTGAGCTGGCTCAGCACGATCACCGGGATCTGCAGCTCCATGGCCAGCTTCTTCAGCAGGCGGCTGATGTGGCTGACCTCCTGCACGCGGTTCTCACTGCCACTCCTGCCGGACTCGACGAGTTGCAGGTAGTCGATCAGCAGCAGGTCCAGCTGCCCGGCCGCACGCAGCTTGCGGGCGTCCCGCGCGATGCTCGCGCCAGTCTGATCGGTGGCTTCCAGGTAGGTGATGGGGAGGCCGCGGGTGCGGCTGGCATGCATGCGGAGGCGTTCACGGTCAGGGCCGTTCGTGGTGCGCTGCCGGATCCGGTTCAGGTCGACCGACGCAGCGGTGGCCAGGGCACGCAGGGCCAGGGCTTTGGCGGGCATCTCCAGGCTGGCCACGCCCACATGCCGGCCGGATTTGGCCGTGGTCAGCGCGAAGCTGTACCCCATCGCGGTCTTGCCCATCGCAGGCCTGGCCGCCAGCACGTACATGGCGCCGGGCTCGAAGCCCAGAATCTGATCATCCAGGTCGGCATACCCGGTGGTAATGGCATTCGGCAGCGGGCTCTCGATGTCGGCCAGCGCTGCATCGATGGCCTGGGCGTGCGTCGTGAACTGGTGCCGGGAGCGGACTTCCAGCGCACTGCCGAGCTGGCTGGCCAGGGTGGCGAGCTCCTCGGCATTCAGGTCACCCTCCACCGCGTGGTGGATCAGCTGGAAGGCGTTCCGGGTGACCTCCCGCCGTCCGTGAAGGAAGCGCAGCTGCTCGGCGTAGAAGGGGGCGTAGTACGCCGTCATGTCCGCCAGGGTCAGCAGGCCCTGCAGGTACGCGAGGTTCACCGTCTGGCCCTGCCCGGTCTCGGTCGCGCGCTGGGTGATGGTGCCCAGGTCGTCAAGTGGCAGGCCAGCCGCGTTCAGGCTGCGAAAGACGCCCCAAAGGGACCGGGCCGGAGCGGAAGTCCAGGCACCTTCGGACATCTCGGACAGGGAGGGCCAGACGGTCGGGTCAATCAACACACAGGCGAGCGCTTTATGCTCCAGTTCCGGGTTGGTGGGCAGGGGGCGGCTGAGGGTGGCGGTGCCGCTCACTTGAGCACCTCCAGGGTCCTGACCTGTCCGAGAGGGACGTCCGGATACTCGGGGTGGTCGGTGGCAATACCGCGGCTCAGGACCGCCAGGACCGTCGCTTCACTTCCGTCCGGGTACCGCACGCGCTGACCAGTCGTGAGGGAGGGACGCTCCGGGGTGGGGCGGTTGTGCGGACTCGGGCTGTTCGGCTCGAACGCCTGGATCATCATGCGCTTGCGGAGCGCCCCCCACGGGTGACTGAAGCTGCCGCTCTGAATCAGGTCCACCGCGTGCTGGCGCAGCAAGTCCGTCTGCCCACCGTTGATCCAGCCCGCCCACACCGGGGCCTGAGCTTCCTGGGTGACCTGGGCGAGCCGGTTGAGGCGCACCCAGTCGCGCCATACGGGCAGCAGTCCGGCCGCGCTGATCGTGTCCATCGCGGCGCGGTACGGGCCGGCGACCGGCGGAACCTGTTTCATGCCATCGGCGTTCACGTTGTCTCCGTTGCTGTGCGCGTTTTTTGGCTGATCCTGTGAGGGCGAAGCAACGTGAGCCTCGCCAGAGGTCGCGCCGTCAGGCGCCTGCCCTTCGGTCTCTTCCTGGTTCCCAACTTCAACACCCGGTGCAAGCCCGGCCTGGTCTGGCCCTGCTCCAAACGCACTCGCGTGGTTGTTGTTGGTAGGAAACGTAGTACCCAATAAGGAATAAGGATCTTGTTCTATGGGCGTCAAAATGTCGCCCGGGTTTTCCTGATAGGGCGTCAAAATGTCGCCCCCGGAAACACGACCTCTTCCAGACCGGAACGCGGGGCGCAAGCCGCACAACTGGATCTCGTCAAGCTCCTGCCGGCCATCGTCATCCCAGTGCTTGGTGCGGTAGATCAGGCCGGTATCTTCCAGGCTTTGCAGGTGACGCTGGACGGTCTTCACATGATCTTCGGTCATGGCCGCGAGGTGCGTCTGCGGCACCCGGCAGATCCCGTTGGCATCCGCGAAGTTGGCCAGGGCCACCAGGGTACTCTTGGCCTTCCCGGCTTTCTGGTTCCAGGCCCAGACCATGGCGTGGGAACTCATGCCACACCGGCCATCTGGACAGCCAGCGCCCACACGTCCCACAGCTCATCGGCATGCTTCAGGAAGGCCCGGCGCAGGGAGGCACTCACGCTTTCGAGTTGCTCATCACTCAGGGTCAGGACTGCGGCGCAGATGTCTGCGCGGCTGCCGGTCGGCTGGCCCCAGCTGGCGCGGAAGTCCGCCGGATGCTCGGGGTACACGATGAAGGCGCGGCCGGCCATGACCAGCTCGTACGCGGTGTCCTCGCCGTACCGCGCTTTCCACTGGTGGTAGATGACGCCCCGGCGGGCCGGGCTGGCTTTCGCGTACTCGCGGGCCAGCTCGTCCTGGGCGTGCGGGGTCATAGGCGTGACTGACATCTAGAACGGCAGCCCTTCCGTGTCGAAGGCTTCACGGGCTTCTTTGAGAGCGGTGACTGCCTGCTCGTTGTTCCAGCTGCCCAGAGTGTCGATCAGGACCTGGGCCTGCTGTTCAGTCAGGTCGCGTGTTCCGACGGGACGTCCAGCATTGAGCAGGTAGCCCCAGAGGGTGGCGCGGGCTCCGCTGGTGTCTGCTCCGCCTCGCTTGGCGTGGCCACACAGCCCCTGGCGCTGACCGTCACTCAGGAGCATTTCTGCCTGAGGGGCAGGTGCGGTTTCCACGGGCGCAGCAGGTGCTGGAGCCTCAGTGGTGGTGGGTTGAGGCGCATGTTCCTTCCCCAGGGCCTTGAGCTCGTCGTAACAGATCCGGGCGGCGTCAATGCTGTTGCGCCAGTCGTAGGTGTCGAGGATGTGCTGTACCCCATCAGCGGGGGCCACCCTGCGCACCCGGACGGCCATGTCCCCGATGCTGGTCGCCCACTTCTGCAGGGCCTCAGCAAGGTGGGGGTCCGGCAGGGTCTGTGCCGGTACGCCAGCGGCCTGAGCCACCTGAGCGGTGACATCAGCCCTCCGGTCCGGCTTGGCTTCCTGCACCGCCGTGACCGTCATCGCCCCGTCCTCATCCACCTGGATGTCAGCTCCCATTTCTTCTGGGGTGTACAAGCCGTCGATCACGTCCGGGAACACCACCCGCGCGCAGGCGGCAACAGCGCGCCACTGGTACATGACTGGTGCCTGCTTCTTGTAGTTGTCCTTGGTGTGCAGGCCCATCGCCTGCGCTTCACTTGGGCCAAACTTCGCGGTGAAGGGGGAACGACCCCGGCGCTTCATGGTCACGGTGGCGCCCTGTGTGCCGGTCTCCAGCTCCAGGTTTTCCAGCTGGCCGCTGCGGTTGATCAGGCTGAGCATCAGCTGGGGGCTGACGGTGGGTTTGCCCTGGATGACCGTGATGCCGTTCAGGGCGGCCATGGGGGGCAGGCCCAGCTCCATGCCTTTGACCATGATGGTGACGGCGGCTTCCGGGGTGCGGACGCTGCTGGGGAGCATGCCGCTGCTGGGGAGCATGCCGCTGCTGACGAGCATGCTGCCGAATTCCTTGAGCTGCATGGCCTGGCCATCGCTGGCCAGGGCGTTGGATTCGCGATGAACAATGGCGGTCATTTCGTTACCTCGTTGCGGCCGTAAAAGAGGCTCGTCAGGCACAGGGTCGGGACGATGCAGAGGAAGCCTGCGAGGGCTTTCCCGGACACGCTGGCGGTGGTCGGGTCGAACTGGAGGCCCCAGAGGACATGCAGGCAGAGAACGGAAATCACAAGGCGTCTCACCTTCGCGCCTCGCAAGAGGGGCACAACAGGTCCCCGTGATCCATGGGGTGGGTGCAGGCGCAGCGGGCCAGGTCGAAGTACCGGCGCTCGACAAAGAAACCGTGCTGACGGATGACGATCTCGCCCTGATCCCGGCGGTGCAGGTGCGCGAGGGCATACGCAGGGCGCTCGATGACGGACATGCGGATGCTGACCTTCGGAAAGGGCGTGGGCCGCTCGATCACCTGCAGGAGGATCACAGGCAGCCTCCCAGCAGGACCACGCTGGCCATCAGGAACAGGCCGACTTCAGGACGGGACAGCGCGGCCACGATGTGCGCGCCGTCCAGGTGGACGCTGACGTGTGTCCAGGCGGTGCGGAGGGTCATGCGGTCACGCCCTGCTCAGCCTTGTCCGCCATCTCATTCAGGTAGCGGGCCATCTCGCGGGCTTCTCCCGGGCTGTACCAGCCGTACACCACGGTGGCGGCCATCTCCCTGGTCTCGACGTCGATCCCCTCGGCCTGCAGGCGCACCTGGCCGGACTCACCAGCCTCCGCCATGGAGAAGTCCGGTTCGAGGGTGACTTCGAGGTCACCGCCACCAGCGAAGGTGACGCGCTTCATGCCGCCACGCCCCGTTCACTCAGGCGCTGAGCTGCTGCCGCGACCAGTGCGGCCACCATGTGGTTCCACTCTTTGAAGGGGCCGACGGGGGTGCTGTAGTGGACTTTGGCTTCACCGGTGGTCTTGTTGCGGCGCTGCCTGCGGAGGATCGGCCCGAAGGTCACGACCTCGCCAGTCGCGTGGCTGGTCACGGTCAGGCTGAATTTCGCGGTGGGGCCCAGGGTGTCGAAGCCGCCGATCTCCAGGCGCTCGATGGCGTACACGGTGCCGTCCAGCTCGAAGGTGTCTTCGGGTTGCAGGGGGCAGAACGGGTGGCGCTGCGTGCGGGCGTGCTCGTGGGCACGAGCCAGTTGGGAGATGAAGCTTTCCCAGGCGCGCTGGCGCTGGAACCTGTCAACCGTGGTGGTCGTATCTGCTACTGTCATAAGGATCTCCTTCCCCCTCTGTGAGCTGCGCGAACAGCGATGACCGGAGGGGGTTTGGTTTGCTCAGGCGTTGTTGTGCGCCGTAGTGCTGGGATGGAGGTGGCCGTGCTTCTGCCGTTCAGCGTCCTCACGCTTGGCGATGTACCGGTCGAGCTCGGCGTCGCTGATGCGCTTGCTTCTGGCGTCCACGTGGCTGGTGACGGTGAAGCACAGCAGCTCGCCGGCGTGGACGAGCTGCCGGATGGTTTCCCGGCTGACGCCCAAGTGCTCGGCGGCCTGATCGAAGGTGTGGGCTTTGCGGGTCATGCGGATTCCTCCTTGTATATGGACATATTTATATCAGCGTGAAAAAAAAGTGCCTGGACCGGAACGTCAAGAGCATTGGCAATAGCTTCTGCCGTCTTAGTCTCGGTACCTTTGACAGTGCCCAACTCGTGAGCACGGATCGTCAGCGAGGACACACCTGATTTGGCGGCGAGTTCATCGCGCGACAAACCGCGTTCCATACGCAAGCGTTTAACCTCACTCATTCGCATGCAGTCAGAATATAAGCCAATCCGTACATTGTCAATGTACGCTCACGGGTGAAACTCGCGTGCACGGATTTACCTTTGGACGATGCGCAACTGTATCCGTACATTGAGCGTAGTACAGGCAGCATGTACGCACCTATCATGGCAACTCCCAAGGCCAAACCCGCAAAGACGGCTCCGCCCAGCTGGGCGCTGAAGCTGAAGATGCGTCGGCTTGAGCTCGGAAAGGGTCAAGAGGATATCGTCGCTCAGACCGGTGACCTGATGACTCAGGCATGGGTCAGCGATCTAGAGCGAGGAAAAGTCGAACTGCCTAACGCAGGATTTGCAAAGGTCGTTGCACTAGCTCGTGCCCTGAATTGGTCTCTCGTCGAGATGCAACGCGCTACTGGCGTTGACCTGGGCGTCATGGATGCCACCCTCGTCGCAGAAGGCAGTGCGGACGTGTACCCACTCAGCGCCGCTCTGAACCCCGATGAGCCTGGCCCGGCGGTCGATCATGACGCCATCGCCCCTGGCATCAAGAAACCCCTGCTTCTCCGGGCCGACACCGACGAAATGCAGGGCACCAGTGCCGCCAGCATCAGACCCGGCAGCATCCTGCACATCGACCGCATGGAAACCACCCCGGTAGAAGGGCGTGTCTATGTCCTGACAGACCGGGATGGTCCGCACGTCCGTCTGTATGCCACCACCCGCCTCGGCCCTGTGTTCCGCGCTGAGAACCGCCAGTACGAAGATGTTCCTGCTGCTGAAGCCCACATCGTTGGCCGCGTTGTTTCCGTAGCCACCGACTACGACCCGAATCTGAATTGAGGTGTTTCAACCGTGATGCAGACGTATTTCTTGCCCCGACGTTACGCCCCCAGCAAAGCCACCCTCATCGGTTCCGTCAGTGCTGGAACTCCACTGGATCCGAATCCGTTCAACACCCGCAAACGCTTCAACATTCCCATGCCCCTAAGGCGGTTCGAGATGTTTGTCCTGCAGGTGGACGGTGACAGCATGACCCTCCCGGACGGCGGGGGCATCACGCACGGCAGCTACGTCCTGGTCGACGGCCGGGACATCCTCACGGACCGGGGGCACGTCTTCGCCTTCCAGCTGGCTGACGGTGCGTTCGTGGTGAAACGATTGCAGCTGCATCAGGGCCGGCCCGCGATGCTCAGCGACAATCCCCTCTACACCCCAGTGCACCTGACCAGCAGCGTCCGCAATCGCGGACGCGTTTACGCAACGAGTCAGGACGGGGTCACCTGGCAGACCGTGTCCTACCGCCAGTTCCATCACTGATCAGGGAGCGTCCGGGAATGGCTAAACGATCCAACGGCGAGGGCAGCATCTACCAATTGGCCGACGGCACCTGGCGCGCCTCGATCACCGTCCAGACCGACGGCCTCGGCCGCCCCAAACGCAAGAGCGTGCGCGGCAGAACCCAGAAGCAGGTCCGCGAGAAACTCCGCGTCCTCCAACGCCTCAAGGAAGAAAACGCCCTCGTCGACCCCAGCCGCATGACCGTCAAGGACTTCATGGACGTCTGGATGCGCGACACCACCCTCGACCTGAAAGCCAGCACCGTTCAGAAACGCGCGGACATCATCAAGCTGTACGTCAACCCCCACCTGGGCCTCAAGCACCTCCAGAAGCTCACCCCGCTCGACGTGCAGCAGTGGCAGACCACCCTCCTCGCCAGCCGCCGGCAGCCCAGCACCAGGAAACGCAAGGCCGGCGATCCACCCCCCGAGCCCGGTCCACCCCTCTCCCCCACCACCGTGGCCGGCGCGCTGACCCTGCTGGGTACCGCGATGAAGCACGCCATGCAGCTGGGCCTGATCTACCGCAACCCGGTCGAAGCCGTGAAGCGCGTGAAGGTCGCCCGGCGCGAATTCCAGGTGTGGGAGCCGTCCGAGGTGCAGGCCCTGATCGCGGCCGTCCTGGACGACCGGCTGTACGGCCTGGTGTACCTGGCCCTGACGACCGGCATGCGCCGCGGTGAGTTGTGCGGCCTGCGCTGGAGTGACATCCAGCGGGGCGTGATTCACGTTCAGCAGAGCTGCGTGCTGGTCGGGAACCAGGCCACGCTGACCACACCGAAGACCAAAGCCAGCCGGCGCCGCATTCCCCTGCCTCCGGATACGCTCGACGCCCTGCGCGTCCACCGGGACCGGCAAGCCCTGGAGCGTGACACGGCCGGGGACGAGTGGCAGGAGCACGGCCTGGTGTTCCCGACTTCCGTGGGGACGGTCTACCACCCGCGCAACCTGCTGCGGGACTGGTACGTGCTTTTGGACAGCGCGAAGGTGCGGCGCATCCGGATTCATGACATCCGGCACACGTACGCGTCGCTGGCCATTTACCAGGGGCTGGACCCGAAGGTGCTGGCGGACCGCATGGGCCACAGCCGGGCGAGTATCAGCCTGGATATCTACGGTCATGTGTTCGAGGAGCAGCGGGACCGGGCGGCGATCAGCCTGAAGGATCTGGTGACCCGGGCGGACCGGAACAGTGACCCGCTGGCGCCCTGAAAAAAGCTAGTCCGCTGGCCAGGGTGGCCCACCAGGATTCCGTGGTTGAGGCAGGAGGGGCTCCAGGACGGCCCATTGCTGGTCGGTCAATCGCATCAGTAACGTGTGTCGGCCGGACAGTCGACATACTGTCGCTGAATTTCCGGATCATCTGTAGTGTTTCAAGCTCCGACGGAGGACGAATTCACGCACGCCACGTCGTCTCAGCTACGCTGAAATGCTGACCTGCCGGCGTATCCTGAACCCCCACCATGCACCCCCCGCCAGCCCCAGTTCTCAACGCCTTCGGCCTTCAGGACTTATTCCCCCGCCTCCTCGCTGGTGGACGGGGAACCACCTGGCATGCCGGGACCTGCGTCCTCAAGCCGGTTGACTGTGGGTAGCCCAGTTTTGCGTAGGTGGAGATAAGGCCCGACGACAGGAGGCACCATCATGATCAACCGCAGAGTCGACACCGCCGGGTTCAACCGGGATGCCGTGCAACTGGCCCGAACCAGCGGCAACCTCGCGGGCATCGACCGTGACCTGGGTAGCCCCAGCACACCTGGCTGCCAGAACGAGGCCGCCAAGTGCAATCCAGCATGATCAGCACCCTGGCCAGTGATAGGCGGGGAACGACCACCCACTTGACCTCCCGCCCTTAATCCAAGACACGGGCTAAATACGGTCAGCGGTTTACCGTACGGTCACGGAACCGGTTTCCAGGGACGCGGTCAGGTTTATTCTGGTGCGGGCGGCCGCGTAATTCGACGTCTGGTACACTCCGGCGACATTCATCCCCTCATCTACAGGGCGGCCCTGGAATTTCACGTGACCCTGTCCGACGCGGGCGTTGAGCTTGAGACCCACGCCGGCCGGTAGCGCGAGAACAAGGTCGCCCTGTCCAAGCGCGAAGCTCCCTGACAGCGGCGCGGCGCTCAGGTGCACGTCCACATCACCTGCAGTCTGCTGGACGCTTAGACTGGGCACATTCAGGCCTCGCAGGTTCAGGGAAATGTCGCCTGCCTCGTGGCGGACGGTGAGGTTGACTGGAAGCTTCGGGCTGAGGCCAACCCTCCACGTGCCGGCTCCGTGCGCGGCGTTCACCAGAGCGCTCCCGTTTTGTACGCGTACATTCCGTGCACCCAGGGTGGGAGAGGCAGAATCCTGGCGGGAGACGTGCAGGTCCCCGGCGGCATGCGTCAGGGTGAGATTCACCGAGCGGTAGGTAACGGCGGCCACGACACCTCCCACCAGGGCGAGGGACAGGGGCGCAATAACGAAACGGGCGGATTGGTGGCTGCTCAAGGGCTGTCTCCTGGAGAGTGGATGCGGAAGTATAGGGGAGGCGCGGTCGAAACCGTGGGGTGCCGATCGCGCGTATCTGTTTATTGTGGGTGGCATGTCAGGGGCAGGCAAGCATGATTGCCGTGCGCCCCGTCTCGTACGGGTTCAAGTTTTCCTTCATTTCCGGGGCAGGAACGTTCCTCAGGTTTCCCAACCAACGATTCTCGAAGCCGTCCTGCAACTGGCCCGTACGTGGGGCGTCTCATGCGGTGCTGCTCCGGTCGGAGGTCCTTGCCGTTCAGTACGATGACGCCGATGCCTATGCCGACCTATGACGAACTTCTGGAGCTCACAGTCCACGCCCTCCAGGACCTCGGCGGAAAGGCAAGCAACAACGAAATAGAACAGCGAGTGATTGAGCATCCTAGCCTCAGCGCGGAGGTCGTGCGGGAGCCTCACGGCACCACGGAGCAGACCCCTCTCGCTTCCCGGCTTACGTGGGCGCGCACGTCGCAGTGGCGTGTGGCAGCTGACCCCGGACGGACTCCAAGATCTGAAGGATGGAGGCCCCGGCTTTTCCAGTCACATTGACGGTGAGCGCCTGCCAGTCGAGAGGTCCTGAGGAGTATTTCTTGAACACCTTGTTCAGGAAATCCAAGGAGAGAACTATGTTTTTGATGGCGATGGACCTTCTTGTCGAGGTATCCCTACGGCTGCTCACCTAGCAGTTGTGCGATACGCTGCAGCGCTTCCTCAATGGTCTCCAGACTCGTGGCAAAACTCAGCCGCACCTGACCGGGAGCCTGGAAATCCGTACCCGGGACGACCGCCACCCGTGCCTCGTCCAGGAGAAGGCGCGCAGCTTCTCCTTCGTCGGGGTGCAGCGGAGTCGTGTCGGCCAGAACATAAAAGGCCCCTTGCGGCGTGGGGGTGCGCAAGCCGAGTGCATTGAGACCGGCCACGAGGCGGTCACGCCGCTCCCGGTAGGCCGCACGGGCGGTGAGGATGAAGCCCGCGGTCTCCTCCCGCTGGGTCAGGGCCGCCATTGCGGCGTACTGGCTCACCGAGCTGGCACCCGAAGTGCTCTGTGATTGCAAGGCGTGCATCGCAGCGATAACGGGCAGGGGGCCTCCCGCGTACCCGATGCGCCACCCGGTCATCGCATACGCTTTGCTCGCGCCGGTGACCGTGAGGGTGTGTTCTGGGGCCCAGCGCCCGATGCTGACCTGTTCGGCGTCATAAACCAGGTGCTCGTACATCTCATCAGTGACGATCATGATCCCGTGGCGTTGGGCGAGATCCGCCACAGCCCGTAGCACCTCGGGCGGGAAGACTGCGCCCGTGGGGTTGCCCGGGCTGTTCAGCACGATCATCCGGGTGCGGGGCGTTATCCGTGCCTCCAGGTCGGCCGGGTTAAGCAGGAAGCCGGAGTGTGGCGGGGTGGGCACTGCCACGGGGAGGGCACCGGTGAGGGCGACCATTTCTGGGTAGCTGACCCAGTAAGGTGAGGGAATCAGCACTTCGTCGCCGGGGTTGAGCAGGGCGAAAAAAGCGTTGTACAGGGCCTGCTTTCCGCCATTCGTGACAGTGACCGCCTCGGGCGCGTACGTCAGGCCGTTCTCGTCACGAAATTTGGCACTGATCGCCTCGCGCAGCTCGGGAAGGCCATTCACAGGGGTGTACTTTGTCCTGCCGGATTCGATCGCAGCGATGGCGGCGGCCTTGATGTGCGGCGGTGTGTCGAAATCTGGCTCGCCCACACTCATGGTGATCACGTCTACGCCCTGCCGCTGAAGTTCCAGGGCCCGTGAGAGTACACCTACCGTGGAGGACGGCTTAAGAGTCCGCACGCGCGCAGAAAGCTGGAAGGGAGGGGAAGGATGCATAAGAACCTGCCTTGAGAGGAGAGACGACGGTGGGCCGTGTGGACCGTGAGATCAGGCCCTGCAGGTCGTGCGAGTGATGACGGACTCCTGCGGAGCGTACCGGACCCCGTTGGATGAGGCCAACGGTCCAGGTGGGTTTTCAACGGCGGCTGGACCGGCACTCCTGGGGTGAGTTCAAGCGCAGCCCCTGGCTCCGCCAACGCGTATTCCCATGACGGCCCCGGACTGCCGGCGGGTGCAGCACCAGGCTCCGCACTCCACGGCTGGACTCACATCCGCGTTCAGCTCTCGGCCTGAACTGCTCCAACAGCGGCAGGAAGTGATTCGGCAGGCCGGGAAGCGGGAACGCCGATCGCGAGCATCGGGTCCCCTACGTTCATGGCGAGACTCGTCACAAGGAACAGGACAACGCCGCTGTCCTGCGCGGAGAAGGTTTGCAGGTCCTGTCCATCCATGCCCCGCAGGGTTCCAAGCTCCTGCCCTTTCGACACCAGCGCCCCGGCGGTCACGCTCGGGTGCCATAAGCCTGCGGCCGGTGCGGCCAGCCAGGCAAACGCATCATGCTCGGTGACTTCGGCACGCGGCTCAGGGTCACCAGAGAGCATGCCAAGATGACGCATGCCATTGTGAACTCCCCGCACCAGCAGGGCCACGTCCGCCGCACCGCGCAGGCCCTGACCACCCGCCTCTGCGATAAGGGCGGGGATACCATGCGTGCGGCTCACCTCGTACGTCATGCCGCGGCTCTCGCTGGCAATCAGGTGCGGCAATCCCACCGCGAGTGCCAGTTGGCGAGACGGCTCATGACCCCGCACGTAGACCGAGAAAGGTTCCAGCGCTTCCACGAGGTCCCCACCGTGCAGGTCGATCAAGGCGTCTGCATGCGACAGAAACTCCTCGTGCAGCCATGAGGCCAGCTGTTCGGCATACGTTCCGCGCGCCCGCCCGGGAAACAGGCGGTTCAGATTGCGCCTGTCAATGGGGTTCACATAGATGCTGCGCTGCCAGAACGCACTGGGATTCACGATGGGCAGAACCACCAGCGTTCCGTGCAGGGTCCCCGGGTCGGTCTGGGCGAGCAGGTAGGCCGCGTCGATACTGGCGTACTCCGCACCATGCACGCCGGCCGTCACCAACAGGGTTGGCCCGTCCTCCAGCCCGCGCACCACGGTATAGGGCACGCGGGTTTCGGGTGCGAGGGGCGCGTCGAGCACTCCGCGCACGGTCGTGCCGAGAGGCGTGGACCGGATCAGGTCGTACATCCCATCACCCTCCAGCCGTGGCCACGGAATCACGCGAGCGGGCAAGCGCCCCGAAGTACGCCGACCAGGCCTGCGCGCCCTCCTGAAACCGGGTGAGGCGGAAGAACTCGTTGGGGGCATGAATGTTCTCGTCGCCCACCGCGAACGAGAAGAACACCGTGTCCATGCCGAGCGCTTCACGGAACGTGTCACAGATGGGAATCGAGCCGCCCATGCCCACCATCAGGGGTTCCTGACCGTACACGCTTCTGAGGGCCTCACGCGCGACCCGCAGTCCCACGTGCTCTGGCGGAATCCGGTAGGCAGGCGCTCCGTGCCCGCCGCCCTTGAACGTGACCGTGACCCCCGGGGGGGCATGCAGCCGCAGATGGTCCTGGATTCGCTCCCGGACCCGGTCCGGATCCTGACCTGGCACGAGCCGGCAGGTTATTTTCGCGTGCGCCTCGCTCGGCAGGACAGTTTTGACGCCCTGGCCGGTGTACCCGCCCCACAGTCCGTTGAGTTCGAGGGTTGGACGGTACCACTGGCGTTCCAGGGTGCTGTAGCCCGGTTCTCCAAAGGTGCCGGGCGCGTCGACTTCCCTCAAGTACGTCTCGTCACTGAAGGGCAGGGCCGCCGTGTCCGCCCGGATGTCAGGCGAAAGAGGCGAAACGTCGTTGTAGAAGCCGTCAACACTCACCCGGCCTTCCGGATCGTGCAGACTCGCAACCATCCTCGCGATGACGTGGAGGGGGTTGTGGAGCCCACCTCCATGACGCCCGGAGTGCAGGTCCCTCCCCGGGCCACGCACGGTGAACTCCAGCGCTGTCAACCCGCGCGCGCTCACGGTCAGGGTCGGGACGTCGGCGCGCCACATGCCCCCATCGGCGGACAGGACGAAGTCCGCCTGGAGCTGTGCGGCGTGACCACGCACGAATGCCCCGAGGTGCGGGCTGCCGATCTCTTCCTCGCCCTCGAACAGCAGCTTCACGTTGACCGGGAGTGCCCCGTGGACCTTCAGGAACGCCTCGATCACCCGGATGGGGATCAGCATGGGCGCCTTGTCATCCGACACGCCCCGCGCGAACAGCTTCCCGTCCCGCTCGGTGGCCTCGAACGGCGGGCTGTCCCACCGGTCGAGCGGGTCGGGCGGTTGCACATCGTAATGACCGTAAATGAGGATGGTCGGTGCACCGGGAAGGTTGGTCCATGACGCGGTCACGACCGGGTGTCCTGGCGTCTCATGCACCAGGACGTCAGTGAGACCGGCAGAGCCGAGTCGCGCGGCCACCCATTCGGCTGCTCGGCGCACGTCAGGCGCGCGCTGCTCTTCAGTGCTGACACTCGGTATGCCTACGAACGCCCGCAGGTCTTCCAGGTGGCGCTCGTAGTGCTCGTGCAGGTAGGTCAAGACGTCATCCATCATTTGCCTCCATCCACGCTGAGGATCTGCCCGGTCACCCAGCCGGCGTACTCTGACGCGAAGAACAGGACGGCGTGCGCGATGTCATCGGGACTGCCGAGGCGTTTCATGGCGATGTTGTCGATCAGGCGGCGTTGCCCCTCCTCACCGTAACTTTCCCACTGCCGCTCGGTGGTGGGATTGCTCCGCACGAAGCCGGGCGCGACGTTGTTCACGGTGATGCCCCACGCGCCGAGTTCGTGCGCCAGCTGCCGGGTCAGGCCGATCTGCGCGGCCTTCGCACTCGCGTAAGCCTGGATGCCCGTGAGACTCACGCCCAGCCCGGCGCCACTGCTGATGTTGACAATACGCCCGGCACCCCGGGCTTTCATCAGCGGCGCGACCGCCTGACTGAAATAGAACGCGCCGTCCAGGTTCACCCGGAAGATCGCGTGCCAGTCGTCCTGGCCGATCTGCTCCAGGGGCCGCCCGACCTGACCGAGCACGCCCCCCGCGTTGTTCACGAGAACGTCCACCCGCTCTCCCCCCGAAGCTTCCTTCACCAGGGCCTGCACGGCCTCCCGGTTCGAGACATCGACCGTGCGAACCTGCAAAGGAGCCTCCCGTTCAGCTGAGAGGGCCTCCGTTTCCCGGAGCCCGGCATCGTTCACGTCACAGGCCCAGACGTTGGCCCCGCGTGCAGCGAACGCCAGGCTGATTGCCCGGCCGAAACCATGCGCCGCACCCGTCACGATGACGGTCTGGCCGTCGAAGCGGACGTTCATGGCCGGACCGTCACACAAGAGATCGATGGTCGGGCGAAACTGCAAAGTGAAGTCATGGGGCCGTCCTTTTGAATGGTGGGGAGCTCCCGAGTGGCGGGATCCGGTTCGCGTTCAGGAGCGCTTCGACGCTCGCGCCGAGTGAGAGTGCACGGGCATCCTCACCAGGCCTGGTCGTGATCTGTAAACCAACCGGCAGGCCCTGCGAGAACCCTGCGTTCAGGCTCAGGGCCGGGAATCCTGTGAGGTTGGCGGGTGCCGTGCGGCGCGCTTCGGCAAAACCTTCGTCCCCCGACACGACCGGGTCTTCGTGGGGCGCGACCCAGGCGACCGTTGGCGTGAGGACCGCCTCGACGTCAGTGAGAGCCGCGAGGAAGTCACGCACGAGGTTGCGGCGGAACTGTTGCGCGCGCACATGATTCACCGCGCTGACTTCGAAACCCTGTTCGAGCTGCGTCCGGGTGTCCGGAGCGTACTTCTCAGGGGACTGCTGCAGCCACGCCGTATGGACGGCGCTCGCTTCGGGCTGCAGCACGTGCATCATCGCGGCCTCCACCAGGTCGAGTCCCGGGACGCGAACCTGAACCAGGACTGCCCCGGCTGCGCGCAGGGCGTCACAGGCACGTTCGAAGACCTCCGCGACTCCAGGCTGCATTTCCGGGCCCCGGGTGTGCTCAACCAGAACGCCAAGGCGGACGCCGTGCAGGTCGCGTGGCGCAGCGTTGTGTGGTCGTCCGGTGAGGGCGGCGAGCATCAGGGCGGCGTCACCGCTGCTGCGCGCGACCGGACCGCCGTGGTCCAGCGACCAGGACAAGGGAAACACACCGTCAAGTCGCACCAGGCCGTAGGTGGGTTTGAATCCAGTCACGCCGCAGTACGCCGCAGGAATGCGGATGGAACCGCCCGTGTCTGTGCCGAATGCCGCGAAACACAGGCCGGCCGCGACCGCCGCCGCGGATCCGCCACTGCTGCCTCCGGACGTGCGCGTCACATCCCACGGATTGTTCGTCTGCCCGTAATCCGGGTGCACGATGCCGTACGCGAACTCCAGCAGGTTCGTTTTGCCGAGCAGGACCGCGCCTGCCTCACGGAGCCGCACCGTGACGTCCGCGTCCTTGTCCGGGATATGGTCCGCCAGAACGCGGGAGCCGCAGGTGGTGCGCACCCCTGCAGTGTCCGTGAGGTCCTTGAGCGCGACGGGAATCCCGTGCAGCGGTCCCCGGTCCAGTCCGCTGCGCAGTTCTGTTTCAGCGTGTACCGCCTGAGCAAGGGCCAGATCCGCCGTGACAGTAATGAAGGCATTCAGTGCCGGGTTCAGTTCCTCGATGCGTGAGAGAGACGCGCGGGTGACGTCGACAGGCGAAAGGGTGCCGGCACGGTAGCGCGCCGCCACCTGCGGAATGGACGCGAACAGGACGCCAAAGTCAGGCATCCGGTAGGCCCGGCCACGACCGGGCAGGCATGGTGAAAGGTTCAGCCGGGCCGGGGCTCACGGTATTCTTCGGGGGACTCACCACTATGCCGCCTTGAGCGACAGTGCGCCTTGGAGCCGGCCGCCATGGGCGCATCAGGTACCACCGTCGAGGCAACTGCTGCGCCCATACCCGCGCAGATCTTCTTGTGCAAACATCGGCGTGCCGCATCATCCCTGGTCGAGTGGCCGGATCAGGATCTCGTTGACGTTGACCCGCTCCGGTTGAGTCACGGCATACACGACGGCCGCGGCGATGTCCTCGGACTCCAGAGGAATCATGGTCTGGATGCGGCCCTCGTAGGCGACCTTGGTGTCCTGGTGGGTGATGTGATCGGTCAGTTCGGTGGCCACGACGCCCGGCTCGATCACCGTCACGCGGATGCGGTCCAGCCGGACTTCCTGCCGCAGGCCCTCGCTGAAGCCGCCGACGCCCCACTTGGACGCACTGTACCCCGCAGAGGTCGGGCTCGCGCCGCGTCCGGAGACGGAGGAGATATTGACGATATGCCCACCGCCCTGCGTGCGCATGTGAGGAATCGCCGCGTGGGTGGTGTACATCAGCCCCAGCAGGTTCACGTCGATCATGCGGCGCCAGTCGGTCGTGTCGGCGCCGGTAACCGGGCCGAGCAGCATCAACCCCGCGTTGTTTACCAGGATGTCCACCCGCCCGAACACGCTCACGGCGCGCTCTACCGTGAGACGTGCCTGGGCTTCATCCGCGATATCCGCAACGGCCACCTCCGCGTGACCCCCGGTGCTCTGGACCTGACGCGCGAGGTCCTGCAGGCGGTCCTCGCGCCGCGCGACCAGCACCACACTCGCTCCATGCGCCGCCAGCGCGAGGGCGGTGGCCGCACCGATGCCGCTGCTCGCGCCCGTGACGACCGCGACCTTCCCTGCCAGACCATCAGACCGTCGTGTCATGCTGTCTCCTCTACCGTGAGGCCGTAAAGGTCACGGTATTTGCTGCTCAAGTACGTCAGGTAGGGTGTCGCGTCCAGGCCGCGTCCAGTCGTGCGTTCCAGGAGTTCGTGAGGGGTGAAGGTCCGGCCGTGCTGGTACACCTGCTCGGTCAGCCAGGTGAGGAGCGGGCGGTACTCTCCCTGGGCCAGGGACGCATCGAGGTCGGGGAGCGCAGCGTGCGCCGCTTCGAAAAACTGCGCGGCCATGATGTTGCCGACCGTGTACGTCGGGAAGGAACCAAACAGGCCCGCTGACCAGTGGATGTCCTGCAGCACGCCCCGTGCGTCGTCAGGCACCTGCAGGCCCAGGTCAGACTCGATGCGGGCATTCCACATCTCCGGGAGGTCCTGCACCTGGAGGTCGCCGGCGATGAGGGCCGACTCGATATCAACGCGCAGCATGATGTGCAGGTCATAGGTGAGTTCGTCGGCGTTCACGCGGATCAGGCTGGGCTGCACCCGGTTCACGGCGCGGTGAAACTCGTCAACCGTCACGTCCGCGAGTTGTGAGGGAAAAAGGGCCTGCGCCCGCGGGTAATGTTGGTCCCAGAACGCGCGGGAGCGGCCGACCCGGTTTTCCCATAATCGCGACTGGCTCTCGTGCGTACCGTAGCTTGCACCGCCCACGGCGTACAGTCCCAGCAGGTCAGACGTGAGGACACTGCGGCTCAGTTTGGGAGAAACGCCCTGTTCGTACATGGCATGTCCCGCCTCGTGCAGCACCCCGAACAACGCGCCGGGCAGGAAGTCTGGACGGTAGCGGGTGGTGATGCGCACGTCCGCGCGGGTGAAGCTGATCTCGAAAGGATGCGCGGACGCGTCGAGTCGGCCCCGCGGGAGGTCGTACCCGATGGCCTGCGCAAGCTCCAGGGCGAGGACCTGTTGTGCGCTGATGTCGTAGTCGCGCGCCAGGAAGTCCAGACGCGGCTGGGGCTGCGCCTGGACTTCGCGCAGCAGGGACAGGTGGTGCGTGCGCAGTGGCGAGAATAACTCCCAGAGTGTCTCCGTCGTGAGGCCAGGCTCGTACAGGTTAAGCAGCGCGTCGTAAGGATGGGCACCGTACCCGAGCGCGTCTGCCAGGCGGCGCTGGAGGTCCACCATGCGTGTGAGGTGCGGCGCGAACCGCTGGAAGTCGCTGTGGGCCCGCGCGTCCGCCCAGGCGTCCTGAGCAGCGCTTTTGGTCAGGGCCAGGTCGCGGGTCAGTTCGACTGGCACCCGTTTCAGGGCACTGACCGCATGGATGGCCTGCTGAGCCGCACGGGCCGAGACGCTGCCGGACTCTGCGGCGCTCAGCGCGGCCTGCGCCGCACGCTCGAACGCCGGATCGAGGAGGCGCTGCTGAGTGAGGCCGCTCAGGGTAGCGGTCTGCTGCGCCCGGGTGTGGCTGCCGCCCGGGGGCATCTGGGTGCGTGTGTCCCAGGTCAGCAGATTGAGGACACAGAGCAGATCGTTGATTTCGGCCGACCGTTGCTGAAATTCATTCACGTTAAACCATTTCTCCTTCCGTGCCATCCGGTGGCGCCGCCGCGCCCCGGTCAGCCTGAGCAAACGCCTGCTGCTCCGCAGCAAGCAGGACCCGCACGCGTTCGAGGGTGCTGGCTGCAAGGTGGCCCGGCACGATCACGACCCCGTTCTCGTCCGCCACCACGACGTCCCCCGGTGACACGGGAATGCCCCCCGCCTGAATGGGGACGTTGACGGCGCCGCGTCCTCCCGCCAACCCCGCGTTGGGCGTGATGGCTGTGCAGAACACTGGGAAGCCCAGCCGACGTACAGCCGTCACGTCCCGGCAACCTCCGTCGATCACGACTCCCGCGAGGCGGCGTGCCAGGGCGGCGCGCGTGGTCCGTTCCCCCCAGAACGCGGTTCCCGTGATCCCGTGCGAGTCGATCACCAGGACGCTGCCCGGCGCAGCCTCCGCAATCGCGTCGAACACGGCGCTGAGATCCGTCCCGAACGTGCGTACCGTGACCGCCTCCCCGGCGCAGCTCGCACCAGACCAGACAGGACGGAAGGCGCCGCTGAGCGCCCCGCCACGGTCGAGCGCGTCGCTCACGACACACGTCAGGTCGCCGGCTGGCAACAGGGCGCGCAGACCGGCTGCCGCGGTGGTCATGACGCCGGAGTGACGGCCGGGATCACCGCGTGGAGTTCCGCGAGGTTCGCACGGCTTAGTTCACGCTGACCGCTCTCCAATTCGTGAATCAGGTCCACGAGGCGAGCGGTGATGGGGGTTGGCACACCGTGCTCCCGGCCGAAGTGCACCACCCAGCCAAGCTGAGCGTCCACCTCTGTGCGGCGTTTGCGGACGGCGAGGTCACGCCAGATCCCGCTGTGCGTCTTGGCACTCCGGCGGTTGAAGGCGACCATTTCATCCATGCTGGCGTGCGCCACGTCGTCGCTGGCGCCAGGCAGGAAAGCGGCAGGCTCAAAGCCATTAAAGGCTTCCGGGTTGACCTGATGAGCCAGGGCAACCCGCATCACCTCGCGTCCCAGGGCGATGTACAGCGTCCGGTCCTCCGGACGCGCCAGCGCGTCCGCGATGCCGTCGTTGGTCACGGCTGTGGCGAACAGCAGCGCACCATACCCAAGCTTGCTCCACAGGTACCCGTACATGTTCTCACTGAGCACGGCGTTCTCGTCGAAGTCCCGCAGGACGGCGTGCAGGGCACGCGCACGGTCCGTGAGGCGACCGTCCTGCTCGCCGACCACGACCACGCCCCGCCCCGCGTAGTGCACCACGCCAGGTCGCAGGTAATCTGCCCCAAAGTTGACGAAGCTCCCGAGCACCCGGTCCGCCCCGAAGGTGGCGTTGAGGACAAGGGGATTCAACCCGTTCTGTACCGACACGACACAGCCGTCCGGGGTGACGTGGAGGGCAAGCTGTACCGCAGCGCCCGCGGTGTCCTGCGCTTTTGTGCACAGCAGCACATGGTCCCACCGGCCCACGACCTCTTCGGGCGTGAAGGCCGGGGCCTGTACCGTGAACGTGTCGATAGGTCCCTCAATGTGCAGGCCGCTCTCGCGGACGCTACGCACATGATCTGCAGCGCAGTCCACGAAGGTGACATCATGCCCGGCCCGGACGAGGTAGGCACCGATCGTCCCGCCGATGGCCCCTGTTCCCCACACCAGCAGCTTCACGTCAGCGGCTCCGACCGGTCCTGGACGGCTGGGGCCCACCCGTGCTGCAGCAGGCCTGCCGTTTCCTGGACAGCCACGGCCCATAACGCCAGCATGTCCTCGTCACTCCGCTGGTACAGGCCCCCATAATTGCCGTCGCCAAGCGTCTGTCGCAGTTGCGCCGGCGACAGGAGCCTTAACCGGTCCAGATCGGCCATGGGTTTTTGCGTGTCTGGAAGGGTCACGCCGGGCAGGCGGGTCCAGGGGAAGTTTTCCATCCAGGAGGCGTGCGAGGCAACCGGGTCGATCCGCTGCACTTCCTGCCAGGTCCTGGGCGCGTTCCACCAGTTGTGGAACAGCACCTGTGCGCCGGGATGGTCCGCAGACCATTCGCCTGCGAAGCCCTGAGCGGGCGAGTTCCCTCCGTGGCCGTTCACAATCAGGATGCGCCGGAACCCCTGCTCATACAGGCTGTCGAGGACATCCCGGACGACACTCAGGTACGTCTGGACGCGCAGGGTCACGCTGCCCGGGTAGGCACGGAAGTAGGGCGTGATGCCGTAGTTGAGGGTGGGGAATACCGGCACGCCGAGCGGCCCGGCGACCTCATCCGCCAGCCGCTCTGGCAGGATGTTGTCTACGGCCAGACTCATGAACCCGTGTTGTTCGGTGCTGCCCAGGGGGACGACGCAACGGTCATCCTGCTGGAGGTACGCTTCAACCTGCATCCAGTTCATTGCTTCTATTTTCATGGCGTTTCCTTTCGCGCAGCAGGGCGCGGTGCTGCGCAATGACGGGCAGAAGGGTCCGCTCCACGTCAGGCCTGTCAACCGCGTGACGGTACTCAAAGGCGAACGTGCCCGGGTTGAGGGCCGTGACGATTCCGTCCGCGCCGCTGGCATACACCGCCGCGTCACACCACGCGAGCAGCTGAGGGAGGTTGTGTTCCGCGAGGTGGGCCGCGCGGACATCCCGAACCTGCGGCGCGAACCGGTGCGCGCCGGTCAGGAACGTCGGGAGGAAGTCGTCGAACGTGGCGATGAGGGCCAGACGCGTGTCTGGTGGGAGGGCGGCGAGCTGCCCCCGGGTCTCAAACGAGACGGTGACGCGAACCGGCAGGATGTCCAGACCTGGCAGCAGTGCGCGGGCTTCGGCCAGCCGGTGGCCCAGGGTAAGAACGATGTCCGCGCTCCGCACCTCCTGGACCAGGCCAGGTTGGGCGAGCTGCGTGAACGTGCAGGCCTTCACGCGGTCTTCCGGCCGAAGGAGAGCCTGCAGTTCCTGAGCATAGGCCCGGGTGGCGATATCCAGCACACCGACGAGCACAACCTGCACACCCGTATCGCGCGCCGTGTGCCCGCGTGCGATCATTGCCTGTAACAGTGCGACGACCCGCTCAGGTTCAATACCTTCCCTGGCCGCCTGCATCAGTGCGTCATTCAGCGGACCGCGCAGCGCCGCGACGTCCTGCACTGCCCCCTGAGAGCTGGGGTCGGCCACGAAGGTGCCTCGGCCGGCAAGAGTGACGATCAGGCCACGTGCCGCCAGATCCTTGTACACATGGGCGACCGTGACGTGCGCGACGCCCGTCTGTGCCACGAGATCCCGGACACTGGGCAGCCGTGCCCCTGGAGGCAGCTCCCCACAGGCGATGCCGTACTCGATCTGGCCCCGCAACTGCACGTTGAGGGGCACGCTCAGCGTCCGGTCGACCGTGAAAGGTGAGGTGTCCGCCTCTACGTCCTGCGGCATCAGCTGGCTCCAGCCGGCTGGCGGGCTTCCCGGTCAACGGGATCGTACAGATGACACGCCACCTGCTGCAGAGGGCGGATCTCCGCGAGCTCGGGACGCTCGGTGACGCAGCGGTCGAACGCGTGGGGGCAGCGCGTGCGGAACGGGCAGCCACTGGGGACGTTGAGCGGGCTGGGCAGCTCGCCCGTCAGGGCGGAAACCTCTGACCGGTGTCCCGGCTCAAGGAGGGGAGCGGCGGCCAGCAGGGCCTGGGTGTACGGATGAGCGGGCTGCTCGAACAGGTCCTGCGTCGTGGCGACTTCCACGACCCGCCCAAGGTACATCACGGCCACCCGGTGAGAGAGGTGCCGGACGAGGCGCAGGTCGTGCGCGACAAACAACACCGTCAGGTGCAGCTTCTCCTGCAGTTCCAGTAACAGGTTCACCACCTGAGCCTGCACGCTCACGTCCAGGGCGCTCACCAGTTCGTCGGCGACGATGCATTCAGGTTCAAGCGCCAGCGCGCGGGCAATTCCGATACGCTGCCGTTGTCCCCCACTGAATTCATGCGGCAGTCGGCCAGCCGCCTCGGCCGGTAGTCCCACCAGACTCAGCAGTTCATCAATCCGCTCGTTCTGCTGCGCTTTCGGTCGCAACCGGTGGACGGTAAGCACTTCCTGCAGGGTCTGTCCGACCGTCATGCGGGGATTAAGTGAGGAGAAGGGATCCTGAAAGATCATCTGCACGCGGCGGTGATACTGCCGCAGCGCGTCTCCTTGCAACACCAGCACCTCCTGGCCGTCGTACCGCACGCTGCCCGTGTCCGCCTGATGAAGCCGCACCAGACAGCGGGCTAACGTGGATTTGCCACAGCCGCTCTCGCCCACCAGGCCGAGGGTCTCGCCACGCTGCACGCTCAGGTTCACGTCCGTCAGGGCGCGCACCACCTTGGCGGGTTTGCCCTGCCAGCGCTCCAGCAGGCCCTGCCGGACAGGGAAGGTTTTGGTGAGGTTCTGAACGTTCAGCAGGGGTTCCGGGGGATGCTGTTCGCCTGTCATGAGGTCACCTCAACCACACCGGGCAGCTCGGCGTGATGAACGCAGGCACTGGCCCGCCCGTCACGAATGGGGATAAGCGGAGGTTCTGCGCCAAAGCAGGCTTGGCTGCTGAAACTGCAGCGCGGGCTGAAGGCGCACGCCTGGGGAATGTCCCGCAGGTCGGGGGGCGAACCCGGAATAGGCTGCAGCGGTCGGCGATGCGCGCCAATATCGGGCAGGCTGCGCATCAGTCCGAGGGTGTAGGCATGCCTGGGCTGCCGGAACAGGTCAGTCACACCTGCGGTCTCCACCAGGCGACCGGCGTACATCACGGCCACCCGGTCACAGGTCTGTGCGACCACCCCAAGGTCGTGGGTCACCAGGATGACACTCATGCCGAGCTGCTCCCGGAGTCGCAGGATCAGCCGGAGAATCTGGTCCTGGATGGTCACGTCCAGCGCGGTGGTCGGTTCGTCGGCCAGCAGCACGCGCGGCTCCGACGCGAGGGCGATGGCGATCATGGCGCGCTGACGCATGCCTCCGGAGAACTGGTGCGGGTAGTCCTTCAGACGGGTGCGGGCGCTCGGGATGCCGACCAGATCAAGGAGTTCTGCGGCGCGGTCCTCGGCTGGACGGCCCCGGAGCGCGCGGTGCTCCTGCAGGTTCTCGCGGATCTGCTCTCCAATGGTCAGCACCGGGTTCAGGGCGGTCATCGGCTCCTGGAAGATCATGCCGATCTGTGCGCCGCGCACGGCGCGCAACCGGCCTTCAGACAGCCCCATCAGGTTCTGCCCGTCGTAATGCACCGCACCCGTGACCCGGATGGGCTTGCGGTGCAGTTGCAGCAGGGCCCGGAGCGTCACGCTTTTACCGCTGCCACTCTCGCCAACCAGGCCCAGCACCTCGCCTCGCTGCAGATCGAAATCGACGCCGCGCACCGCGTGCAGTTCGCCCCGCGGGGTCGGAATGTGAACGTTTAGGTTCTGGACGCTCAGGATGGTGGACGCTGATTCGGTCATGAGCGGGGCCTCAGGGCGTCGGCCAGACCGTCGCCGATCAGACTGAAGGTGACGCCCGCCAGGGTGAGGGCCAGACCTGGGAATCCCGAGATCCACCACGCGGTGACCATAAAGTTCTTGCCGTCGGCGACCATCACGCCCCACTCGGGTGTGGGGGGTTGCGCGCCCAGTCCGAGGTACCCGAGTGAGGCGCCCAGCAGAATGCCGAGGCTCATGTCGGTCATGAGGTACACGATGGCGGGCGTGACCGCATTCGGGAGAATGTGTCTCAGCAGGACCCGCGTGGGGCTGAATCCCAGGACGCGCGCGGCTTGCGCGTACTCCGTCTCCTTCTGGGCCAGCACCTCTCCCCTCACGAGACGCCAATACGCGACCCAGCCGACTGCACTCACCGCGATGTACATGTTGGTGAGGCCCGGCCCGAGGACCGCGACGATCGCGATGACCAGCACCAGGAACGGGAAGACCACCACCAGGTCCGCGACGCGGCCGACCAGGGTGTCCGGCCAGCGGCCGACAAAGCCTGTGAACGCGCCCAGCAGAGTCCCGAATACGAAGGGGAAGAGCGTGGTCAGGAGCGCAATCTGCATATCGATGCGGGTGCCGTACACGACCCGGCTGAACACATCCCGTCCGAAATTGTCTGTCCCGAACGGGTGACTCGCGCTGGGACCTTTCAGGATGGCCGAGTAGTCGAAATCGGTGGGGCTGTAGGGGGCGATGAGGCCCGGGGCGAACGTCGCGGCCAGAATAGGCAGCAGCAGCAGCACACCCATCACCAGGGTAGGTTTCGGCCGCCTGCGCGTCCGGCGCGGTGCGGCGGCGGCTGTTGTGGGGTTCATGGTAGTCACGGCGTTCTCCGTCCAGGGTGAGAGGGGAGGTGCCTCATGCGTGCTGCACGCGTGGGTCAAGGCGGGCGTGAATCAGGTCCGTCATCAGAAACACCAGCGACACCAGCACCGCGAACACCAGGGTGAGGCCCTGAATGACCGGGTAGTCCCGTCCGAAAATGGCGTCGATCATCAGGCGGCCCACGCCTGGAATGGCAAAGACCGACTCGGTGATCACGGCTCCACCAATCAGGGCACCGATGTTCAGTCCGAGCAGGGTCACGGTGGAGATCAGGGCGTTGCGCAGCACGTGCCGCAGCATCACCACCCGGGACTGCAGGCCCTTGGAGCGGGCGAATTCCACATACTCCGCGGTCAGAACTTCCAGAATGGAGTTGCGCAGTGTGCGCACGAGGATGGCCGCGAGGTTGAATCCAAGCGTGAGGGCCGGCAGAAAGAGGTGATACAGATGGTCCCTGAAGGTCTCACCGTATCCCCCGATGGGAAACCAACCCAGTTTCGCCCCGAGCAGGGTGAGCAGCTGCAGCGCGACGTAGAACACCGGCAGGGAGAGGGCCACCTGGAAAACGCCGCGGATCAGGCTGTCCACCCAGGTATTGCGGCGCACGGCGGCGAGCACCGCCAGAGGCACAGCGAGCAGCACGGCGATGATGGCGGCATACACAGACAGGAACAGCGTGATCGGCAGGCGCTCCACAATCAACCGGAGCACCGGGACCTTCAGGCTGCTGCTCTCCCCGAGATCACCGCGCAGCAGGTGTTGCACGAAAATGCCGAACTGAACGGGCAGCGGTTTGTCGAGCCCCAGTTCACGCCTGGTGCGTTCCACAATTTCAGGTGTGGCACGGTCGCCGAGGATGGCGCTTGCTGGGTCGCCGGGCAGCAGCCGCACCAGCAGGAACACCAGGATCAGCACAGCGATGAAGGTGGGAATGATCTGCAGGAGCCGCTTCAGGACGTACGTGGCGCGCATGACGTTCCTCCAAAGAGCTACGGGGCCACGTCCACCTGTTGAGGTGGAGGGGCCCCGTCAGGTGCCTTACTTCTCGAGGGACGTCGCAGCGAAGATATTGTTGCCCAGGGGAATCTGCACGAAGCCACTGACTTTCTTGGACAGGGCGACGGGATACGGCGTCTCATACAGGAACACGATGGGCGCCGCCTTGATGTAGATGCCCTGTATCTGGTTGTACTGACTGGCACGCCGCGCGGGATTGGTTTCCTGCTGGCTCTGTGCAAAGAGGCGGTCGATCTCAGGGCTCTTGTAGCCGGTGTACAGCGACTGAATATTGTCGTAGATGGCGAAGTAACTGGTGATCTGACTGGGATCGTTGATGTCATTCGTCCAGGCGGCAGCGCGCATCTGGAAGTCACCTGCACGGTAGCGGGCGGTCCTGGTGGCGGAATCGAGCTGCTCGATCTTCAGTCGCACCCCTGCCGCCGCCCACATCTGTTGCAGCGCGGTGAGCTGCGCGAGTTCGTCCGCGCTCCCGCTCAAAGCCAGGACGGTGACCTCAAAACCGTTTGCATAACCGGCAGCGGTCAGCAACTGCTTGGCCTTGGCCAGGTTGTACGCGTACATGGTCTGCGGCGCGAACAGTGGGGTAGTCGCGGACATGAAGGACCGCATCGGCTTGCCGTTGCCGAAGGTGACCAGCTGGATCAGCGCTTCCTTGTTGGTGGCGTGGTTGATGGCCTGCCGGACGCGTACGTCACTGAGGGGGTTGACCGTGCCGTCTTTGAGTTTCGGCCGGTTGTTCATCAGGACGGTGTTCACCTTGGTGGACGGGAACAGCTGCACGTTGAGGTTGGGGTTCGCCTTGAGTTCAGCGACCCGGCTGAACGGGATGAATTCCGCCCCGTGGAGTTCCCCCGCCTGGAGCTTGAGGATGCGGGTGTTGTCGTCGGGAATGATCTCGAAACGGATCGAGTTCAGATACGGCAGAGCCTTCCCGTCCGAGCCCTTCTTCCAGTAGTAGGGGTTGCGCTTGAGGACCATCGACGAGCCCTTCTTCCAGGAGCTCAGCACGAAGGGTCCGGAACCGATGGGTTTCTCGGCAAAGGCTTTGGCTTTGGCCGCCTCGGTGGTGCCACGCGCGGCGTTGAACAGCTTCTGCGGCATGATGGCGGCATTGAAGGTGGCAAGGGCGGCGGGCAGCGTCGGGTCGGGCTGCTTGAGATTCAGCGTGACCGTGTTGCCACTGGCGACAATGGTGCTGATGGAGGCCAGGGAGCCGCTCCAGGCACCGTTGTCGGGTTTACGGGCACGGTCGAGTGACCATTTGACGTCCTGCGCGGTGAGGGCGCTGCCGTCGGCGAAACGCAGGCCGGGGCGCAGGGTGAGGCGCATGCTCCTTCCACCGGGGGCCACGGTGTAGGCAGACGCGAGACCAGGCTGCACACCCTTGCCGTCGGCGGTGGGTTGCAGCAGCGTGTCGTACAGGTTGGTGAGAATCCAGATGTCGAGGTTGGCGTCGTTCAAGACTGGATCGAGGAAAAGTGAATCAGCATAACGGCCGTAGACAAGTTCGCCACCTCGCGTAACCGCTAAAGCGTGAGTGCAGGCGAGCATGGTACTGACGGCGAGCGTGGTTCGGATGAATCTTTTCATTCGGGCACCTCCATGGATGCGGACCGTGACTCTCGTGTTATGGGTGTTATGGTGTTATGGATGAACATAACACCTAAGCCCGTGAAAGTCCACCTCCCCCACGACGGTTGGTCGAGCTGCTCAACGGCTGGGCTGTACAGTGGGCTGCATGACCAAAAATGAGCACGGCCATGCGGCGGCCGGACGCCTGACTGACCTCGTTGTGCTCGTCACGGGCGGAGCCAGTGGGATCGGCCGTGCCATTGCGCTGGCGGCCTCAGCCGAAGGCGCCAGGGTGGTCATCGCCGATATCCATTCCGAGGGTGCGGAGCGCACCTTGTCTGCTCTCACTGCCGCACACGGGGAAGCCATTTTCCTCCCCTGTGACGTGGCCGATGATGATCAGGTTCGTGAACTTATCGGGACCACGGTCCGTCATTTCGGGCAGCTCGACGTGCTGGTCAACAACGCCGGAATCGGAGGGGATAACGCTCCCGCTCACGAGCTGGACCTCGAGACCTGGGACCGCGTGATGGCCGTGAATTTGCGTGGTCCCTTCGTCTGCGCACGTCATGCCCTGCCGCACCTCATGCGGAGTGGCTCGGGCGTGATCGTCAACGTCGCGTCGACCTACGGCCTGATCGGCGCTCCCAACGCACCGGCCTACTGCGCCTCCAAAGGCGGAGTCGTGAACCTGACCCGGCAGTTGGCCGTGGATTACGGCCAGCACGGTGTGCGCGTCAATGCCGTTTGCCCGGGATATGTAGACACCGACATGGGTGGACGCCGCGCCAGCCTCCCGCCAGCGGAAGCCCAGGCAGCGCACGACCGTCGCGAAGCGAACGCGGCACGTCAACCCCTCGGACGGCAGGCGCACGCGGATGAAATCTCGCGGGCTGTCATCTTCCTCGCATCGAGCGAGAGTTCCTTCATGACCGGCTCGATCGTCACGGTGGACGGAGGGTGCACAGCAACCTTCAATCACGGCTAGCCTGACGACTGAACAACCCGTCTCGCCCCTATCCCTTGATCGGATATCTCGTGGTATCCATCTACCGGAAGACCGGTCAGGGTGTCCACGGCCTGGGCGGGTTGCTCAGGACCGCCCAGCGTGTTTGCCCCATCGGTGGTGGCGGAGAGTTTTTTATGGTCGCTTGGGCCTCCCCGAACGTGATGTCGCCATGAGGCGCGAACTGGCGAGCATGACCGGTCACAGGTAAAGGCGAGGCGTGAGGTCTCATCACTCACCTGCACTCTGGCTCACGCACGGTGGCATAACCACCATGCGAGCGAGAGCGCCCGGACTCCTTCCCCTGGGGAAAAGATGCTTTCTGTGCCAGAAGCGGATTAGCTGGGTTGGAACTCAGTGGTCCGATACTCGGTGGGACGCCCACCGGCCCTGAGCGCGGCTCTCTGGGAAGCTTGGCGGCGGCGTCACGGGCTTGCACGGCGAGTTCGTCGGCGCGTTCATTTTCCGGGTGCCCGGCTGCTACTGGATCAGGTTGTCCGCGTGGCTCAAGCGGGGGTGCAGCCGCGCTGGAAGCATCAAGCACACAAGGCACGCAAGCACCATGACACCAGCGAACAACGAGGACGAGTGACTCAGCAGCACGAAGTGAAAGCAGGCGGACGCGTGCCACTCCCCGCCGAACTCCGCCAACACCTCCAACTGACAACCGGCAGCCGTCTGATCATCCGCGTGCAAGATGCCGGGCACGCAGAACTCGTCACCTCCGCCGCTCTCGCCGCCGAACTCCGTGGTCTCCTAAAAGACGACGGCCCCTCACTCTCCGACGAACTCACCACCGAGAGGCACGAGGAAGCCCGCCGGGAGAACCTGGAGTGACCGTCCTGGATGCCAGCGCCCTGCTCGCATACCTCGCCGACGAACCCGGTGCCGAACACGTCGAGGCGGCCCTCGGCCACGGGTGCACCATCCACCACGTCAACTGGGTGGAAGTCCTCAGCAAACGCGCGGAGCGAGGCGATGACCCCAAACAGGTCCAGGAGCGCCTCACGCACCGCGGCCTGATCGGTCAACTCCTGCAGATTGACCCTGGCCAGCCGGACGACGCTGTTCACGTGGCTGAGCTCCGCGTGAACACCCGGCACGCCGGCCTCTCGTTGGGCGACCGGTACTGTCTCGCGCTCGGACGGCGCCTGATCGCTCCTGTCCTCACGACCGACCGTGCCTGGAGTGACCTGGACGTGGGCGTTCAGGTCAGGCTGATCAGGTGAGCGCGTGACACTGGCGGTTTACCACGGCGATCTCCTCGCTCAGACGCGGGAGTGGACCAACCTCCACGATGACGAGCTCCGGAGACGGGCGGTGAAAGCCGCAGGAGACAAAGACATCCCTGCGCTGGTGTCCTTAACCACCGCCTACCTCGCCCACCACGGTGGGAGTGGGGTGCTCACCAGCCCGCGTACCGTCGAAGCGTATGCGCTCGGCACCCGTCAGTTCATCGAGTACGCCACCACCCAGGCCATCAACCTCCTCCGGCCCAACCGGCATGACGCCCAGGGGTACATCAACGCCATGCTCGCCCAGGGACGCAAACCCGCTGGCGTTCAGTTGAAAGTTGCCGCAGCGGGCTGCCTGTACCGCGCCTTACGCTGGGCCGGCGCCACCGAAGCGGACCCCTTCCGTGACGCCCGCGTCCCCAAAGACCGCACGCCAGGCATCATCAAACGACCCCCGTACAGTGAGGACGAGCTCGCGGACGTGTTGGAGAAAGCAGATATACACGCTAAGTTCTTGCTCTTCCTCACGGCGCACGCGGGCTTGCGCATCAGTGAAGCGCTGGCACTGGAATGGGAAGACCTGGATGAAGCCGCAAAGCGGATTCACGTGCGCTCCGGGAAAGGCCGCAAAGCCCGCATCGTGGCCATGAGCACGAGTCTGGCGCGGGCGACGCGGCACTACCGGGGACTCTTCGGCCCAGGCGGCCCGGACCATACGGACGGAAAACGCACGACGACCGCCACGCACGTCTTCCGGTATGCGAGCGTGATGACCGCGCGGTACCACATCCAGAAAGCGTTCACGGTCGCGAGCGTAAAATTTAGGGGCTTCCATCCAGGACGGAAATACGCGGGCACTCGCCTCCTCCAGCAGGTCAAGGATTTCGGTCGGGTGGCCGCACACCTCGGGCACGAGTCGGTAGACACCACGCGCAAAGGGTACGCACAATTGGCCGCTGACGACCTTAAAGATGATCTGAGCGGATGGTGATCCTCTTCTGACAGGTGTGGTCACACATTCCCTGGCCTCCACGGCGATACTCCAGTCCTCACCCCTAGTCCGCTGTCCAGCTCACTTTGGCGGATAGGTGCCGTGAGGTCTCCTGTGGGCCTTTTTGGCATGTCGCGGCAACTGATGACTGATTTATAGCCCTGCTGGAACAGGATCAGGCAAAGGGCCTCAATGAGGAGGTACGACCTGACCCACTGATCGGCAATCCTGTTCAGCCTGATCAAGGGCAGGGAGGACGAACCGCGAGAGAATGTCCAGGGTTTCAGCGTCGTCCTCGTCGCGCGTGTGCTCATGCATGATGGCGTTCACGTCGACCGCCAGGTCCTCCAGAACGCGGCGCAGGACATAAAAACTCAGTACGTCGGGACTCAACGGTTGAGTGCGCCCGACAGCGCTGTGGTACGCGGGGAGGACCTCAGGTCGGCGGACGAGCAGCATCCACAGGTCATGCTCAGGGGGTGCGAGCCGCGCCATCTCCCAGTCGACGAGCCACAACTGCTCGTTCGCGTCACGCATCACGTTGCCACCATGGGCATCGGTATGGCACAGGACGAAGGACTGGGGACGCGAGAGTGCCTGAACGCGGAGCGCCCGGGCGTGCTTCAGATGGTGGCGGACAGTCGCCTCGTGCTCCAGCAGGAGATCACGCAGGAGGAGCATCCCTGGCCGCGCTGTTCGCGACAAGTGCGCGAGGTTTGAAAGATCCTTGAGAAGCGCCACTTCAAAGGGCAGAGCGAAGTCCTCTGGTGGGCAAGGAAAATGTTGAAGGCGGGCCGTCACATCAGAGGTATGGGCATGAAGGTGGCCAAGCAGGTCAGCAAGCTCTGGGAGTGCATCCTCCCAGGTCGAACCGAGGTTTACCGCTTCAATCCACGTGAACACCGCAACACGGAAGGTGCCGCACGTCGAAAGGTCCGCTCCGTCCCGTGTGGGCAGGAGGCGCGGCACGCGGAGCGGGTCTCCAATCTGGTTTAACTCGTGCAGGAGAACCGCTTCGCTCGCGAGACGCTGGGCAGCCTGGACACCTGAGCGCGTCCCGGGGACAATCTTGATGAAGAAGCGTCCACCTGGGCCATCGGCTCGGTAGGCTGGCAGGGTGCCCGCTGAGAGGAAGGAAAGCGTCTCCACCTGCATGCCGTAGGCGGCATGCAGGTGAAGTTTAAGCGCGGCGCGATCGAGGGCGGGTTCAGCGCTCATTGTTTTGAGTGTAAAGCGGCGTGTTGCCTTGGGCCGAGATGGCCAGCTTCGAAAATCAGAGGCGGAAGTGGCAGTCTCGACGCCCAGATGCGCGAGATAACTTCACCCACCTCTATCCGACCAAGTGAGCTGGACAGCGCACTAGTCCGCTGTCCAGCTCACTTTGATGAAAAGGGGTATTGCAGATGACTTCCGGCAGCTGTGGGTGGGAGCGACAACCATGCTTGAAGACACCTACAGTGGAAAGGTGGCCCCAACCGAACACGACCAGCAGCCCTGGCAGCATCATCCCTACTGGCAGGTTGCCCGCCGAGACCTTATTGGCGCTTTGGCCGGAGCTCAGCACTGCGAACTCTCGGAACAGCAGGCTGAACCAGGCGGATACGTTCCGATCCATCACCATGACGTGGAAGAAATCATCACCGTCCTCAGTGGAACCCTAAGCGTCATGATGGACGGCCAGTACTTCGAGATGCATGCCCCCAGCAGTGTGTTGATCCGCCCTGGAGTCGAGCATGGCTGGCGGAACAAAAGCATGTCATCCGCAACATTCCTCGTGTATTTCCCGGCGCAGGACCCCGTGTCACACTGGCGCGAGCCCAAAAGCAAGATTTGAGGCGACAAGTCCTCAAAGTGAGCTGGACAGCGGACTAGTGGCTTGTCAACTTGAATTTGTCAGGTTGGAACGCAGCCTCGCAGGGTAACGGTGGCCTGTCATCGCATGAAAAGAAAACCTGGGATGGGCAGGCGTGCCTATCCCCTCACAGGCTTGTTGATACTGCTCAGGGAATTCCAGGTAGTCCTGGCATAAGTCAGCAATCGCCGTACTGACCCCTTCCGAATCTGGAAGGGCCTGCGGCAGCGCAGAGTGAATGCGACGCACCAGATTCTGACGTGACTCCAGAGGTGGGGCACGAAGGGACGCAAAGTCCTCCAGCGGGTACTTTTCTTCTGTGAAGTACAGCTCCTCCCAGCGAGCGGGATATGTGGCGATGCCGTCTTCCGTATAGCCCTCTGGAGTGCGGTGCGCCCACATCTGAGCGCGTTGCATGTCCACCTCGTAGGGCAGGCGGAAGGTCCAGGTGAGGCTGCGCTCCAGCTTCTCCAGACTGGAGTGCAAGGTACGTGCGGGGGAAAACAGCCTCGCTCCATTCAGCGCATTCGCCACTTCACCTGTCAGGGCTTCGGCCCTCAACCGGACGTTCCGGCAGCTGGTGTATTTGACCCACAAGCGCACCTCCGATGGACCCGGAAGGTTGAAGTACGCCCGCACGAACGTGCGTTCGCCTTCCGGAAGCTCGTCTGCGACCCCCTGAGCCAGCGAACGCACCTCCGGCATCCAGTCCAGATTCATGATGCCAACCAGGGCCAAGCGGTGGTCGGGCTCCTGAGCCCAGCAATGCTGAATCCACCCTGCGATCTCCCGGATGGTCTGGACGGGGAGGTGCCCCAGATTAAAAAAAACCTGCTCGCGCCCGTTGGTGCGTTTCACGTGATCCGGCTGGACAGCCAAGGGGAAACGGGCCAGGAGACGAATAGCGTCAGCGGTCGCGACGACATGATGCTGATGGGCCTCGAGCAGGTGTCGGACATCGGAAGCCACTTGTTCAGGAGAGATTGAGGGGCCTTCCGGGCGGCCCAATCTTTCAGGCGAGCTGAGATATCCGGGGGGCGTATAGGGTGAGTTCATAACATCTTCCGCATTAAGCATCACAAACGTTCTGAGGCGTTCAGCCGGTCCACAGGCTGCGCAGCAGAGGGCAGCGCCTGGTCTGTGACACCGGACCTTGGTATCCGTGGTCCGCGACTGGCGGGAAGGGACGGCTGGTACGTGCCCTGGAAAACGTGGACGCCCATTCGGGTCCAAGCTGTATTACTGCACATGACTTTACGCTGGCATTTCGAAGGTTGAAAGTCCACGAGGTTTCATCTGACAGACCATTGCTGACGAGCCACTGGTTGCTGCCACCGTTGCTACCTAAGGGGAAGTCACGACAAATAGGAATGGAAAAACGCCCACTGGGTGGGCGTTCGCTGGTAGACTCGAGGGGATTTGAACCCCTGACCCCTACCGTGTCAAGGTAGTGCTCTACCCCTGAGCTACGAGTCTATAAGGGTATAGATTGGAGGCGCTGACCGGACTCGAACCGGTGGTGGAGGTTTTGCAGACCTCTGCCTTACCACTTGGCTACAGCGCCGCTTGCAGGGGCGGTTCGTGCTGTCCCGTGCGTGGGGCTGGTGGGTCTCTCCTCTCCAGCGGAAGGAATGTTAGCACGGCACTGGCAGGCTGTAAACCGGTGTGGCCTCTGACCAGGCCCGGTAAAGTAAACGGAATGAAGTACATGGTCTGGGCACTGGGACTTCTGGGGTTGCTGGTAGGCTGCGCCAGCGCCCCGCCTGACAACCCCTTCATCACTCAGCGGCCCTGGATCATCGCGCACCAGGGCGGCGAAAAACTGTGGCCTAGCAACACCACGTTGGCTTACCGCAACGCCGTGGCCCTGGGTGCCGACATGCTGGAAATGGATATGCACGCCACCCGGGACGGCGCCCTGGTCATGTCGCACGACGAGACCCTGGGCAGGCTCACCGATGCCCAGGGCCGCATTGCCGACCTGACGCTGGCTCAGGTGCTGGCTGCCGACGCTGGTGACGCGCTGTCGTTCGACGGGGGCAAAACCTTTCCCTTCCGGGGGCAGGGAATTCGGGTAGCTCAGCTGTCGGCAGTGCTGAAGGAGTTCCCGGACACGCCGATGATCATTGAGCTCAAGCAGGAACGGCCTAGCATGGCCAGACCTTTCTGTCAGGCTCTGCGCGCTGCCAGGGCGACCCACCGTGTCATTGCCGCCAGTTTCAGTGATGTGGCCCTGAGGGAATTCCGGACGGCCTGTCCGGAAGTGATGACCAGCATGACCGCTCGGGAACTGCGTCCCCTGGTCCTGCTCAGCAAGGTCGGGCTCGCCCGTCTTGGACGGCTTCCCGGACGCAGCGCTCAGGTTCCGGTGCGGGCTGGGGGCATCACGGTGGTCACACCGGCCTTTGTCCGCGCCATGCATACGCGGGGAGTCGCGGTGCAGGTATGGACCATCAATGATGAGGCTGAAATGCGGCGTCTGGTCCGCATGGGTGTCGACGGAATCATCACGGACCGCCCTGATCTGCTGAAAAAGGTCCTGATCGAAGAACAGAAGGGCCGTTGATCCAGACCAGTCTGCCGCCAGAACTCAGCGGTGGATCAAGTCGCGCACCTGGGCATACACTGCCGAACTCTGGTACAGCTGGCTGTGGCTCAGGCAGGTGGTCTGGGTATTGACTGCCCCTGTCAGCAGCACACTCCGGTCAGGGTTGATGATCTCATCACACGCAGACCACCAGGTGGCGTAACGCACGGAACCCGGCGTCTCATCCACGCTGTTCAGCGTATTCAGGAAGGACGAGCCTTCACGCATTTCGTAGCAGGAAATGTACCAGCAGGCATTTGCGGTATTGGTCCCATGGTTGGGTCCACCCAACGACACCCAGGCGTCGACCCGGCTGTCTCCCCCAAGATTTTTCAGAAAATAGCGCGACGACAGCCCGCCCATCGAATGGGAGATGATATCCACGCGCGTGGCGCCCGTCTGGGCCAGAATCGCATCGACCTTCTGACGGATCAGGTCGGCAGTCACAGAATTGGAGCGGGTGGAGTCGTAGGACCAGTTGAAGAGGTGAGCATCGGTCCAGCCGTCCTTCTTGAAATTGGCGATCATGGTGGTCCAGACCGAGCCGCTGGAACTGTACCCATGCACAAACAGTACCGGGTGCCGGGTGATGGCCAGTGCCTGGATCCTGGGCTCCGGCGCAGAGCCGGAGTCGGGAAGCTCAGGCAGCGTAGTGCCACAGGCAGAGAGTAGGGCGACTGTCAGGGTGGTGGTAACCAGGGCCTTGAAGGGGGTGTGCATGACATCTCCTCGGGTGGAACGTTGTGGATTTTTTGGATCTGGTTCAAACTAACATCTTAAAGACGTCCCAATCAAAAAAAATCTTCAGTGTGACTTAACACTCAGTGTGAGAAACGTTACACTCGTGAGAACGGCGATTCAGGGGTTGATTTGGGGAGTGGCGCTGGCCTCGACGGCAGGGGCACAGTTATGGCAGACACCACAGGCCACGGTTCGCTAGGAGGTTCTGAAAAATTTCCGTGCCAGCGGCAACGTATTGAAAAGCGGAGACGCTACCGTGACGCTGGATGTCAGCGGCGGACGTGTAGTGGGCGTGCTGGTGGAAGCCCCTTCAGGTGCTGCCCTGGCTCCGGGAGTCGCCGCCGCCTGGGGAACCCCGGCAGCCGGGGTACCGCAGCTTGTCAAGCAGCTGAGCCACCCTGAACTGCTGGCCTCAGCGCGCCGTAGTTTCACCGAGTTCACAGACGAGTACAGGCAGGACGTGATTGCCATAAAAATCACCGGGCAGGGCAGGCAGACCCAGTGGCACGCCTACCTGGCCCTGAAACTCTGGCCGGATTCTGCCTTTCCGGCCACACGCAATGTGTCGGGCCACGCCGCCGCGCCGAACATCATCCGGATCTACAGTGATTTCCAGTTCCCATACTGCCGGGATCTGTGGGACAAGGCACTCCCGGCCTGGGAAAAAGAGGCGGCCCTGTACCGCGTGGCGCATTATCACTTTCCACTGGACTTTCATAAGAATGCGTTTGCCGCCGCAGAAGCCAGTAAATGCGCCGCCGCGCAGGGCGCCTTCTGGAAGATGGCCGACCGGATCTTCGGAGAATTCGGTTCCTGGAGCCGTCTTCCGGTCCGCGACGCGGACACACAGTTCCGCAATTATGCCCGCAGCACGGACCTGAATGCAGCGACCTTTGACGACTGCCTGACCCAGCGTTCGTTCAGGGGAGTGGTCGACGCACAGGTCAAGTCTGGACTTGCTCTGGGGGTCAGCAGCACGCCGACTGTATTTCTGAATGGAATGAAACTGCAGGATTACACTGACGCCACCGAGTGGGCACAGGTCATGGCAGTCACCACCGCAAAGCCCAGCGCTGCAGGGCTGATCGAAAAGCGGCTTTCGAGCTTCCGGTAAAACAGGCCGCACCTCTGGAGTGCGGTAGGAGGGCAGTATCTGGACGTCCTGCGCACTGCACCCGCTTGACCCGTTGCATTTGTCAGAAGAGGCCGACTCCCCTCTGTCTCACCAGCAGAAAGGCCGCCCTGTAGCCTGGGCGGCCTTTCTGCCAGGGATCAGATGCGGGTGCGGTAACGCTCCAGCAGTTCGGCCCGGAGGTCATTGAAGGCCACGCCCTTGCGCTCTTTATGACCCCCGACACTGCGCTCGCGCACGCTGACCTGCCGCGCCTCCTGCTCCTTGTCGCCCACGATCAGCATCACCGGAATCTTGCTCAGCTCGGCGGTGCGGACCTTGGCCTGCATGCGGTTGGAACTGTCGTCCACCTCGGCGCGCAGGCCGGCGGTATGCAGTTCGCTCCGTAGCTGCTCGGCGTACTCGTTGTGGCGGTCGGCAATTGGAATGATCATGACCTGCCGAGGTGCCAGCCACAGCGGGAAGTCGCCGGCGTAGTGCTCGATCAGGATGCCCACGAAGCGCTCCAGGCTGCCAAAGGGCGCACGGTGAATCATGATCGGGCGGTGGTCCTGGCCGTCTTCACCCACGTAGGAGATGTCGAAGCGCTCAGGCAGGTTGTAGTCCACCTGGATGGTGCCCAGCTGCCACTCGCGACCCAGCACATCCTTGACCACGAAGTCCAGTTTGGGACCGTAGAAGGCCGCGTCCCCGGGCTCGATGGTGTAGGGCAGCCCAACCTCGTCCACCGCCTCGATAATCTGACGCTCGGCCAGTTCCCAGTTCGCCTCGTCGCCGACGTACTTGTCGCTTTCCGGGTCGCGGGTGCCCACCCGGAAGCGCACGTCGTTCATGCCGAAGGTCTTCAGGACCAGCACCGTCAGGTCCAGCACGTCCAGGAATTCCTTCTTCAGCTGGTCGGGGCGGCAGAACAGATGCGCGTCGTCCTGCGTAAAACCGCGCACGCGGGTCAGGCCGTTGAGTTCGCCGCTCTGCTCGTAACGGTACACTGTTCCGAACTCCGCGAGCCTCACCGGGAGGTCGCGGTAGCTGCGCGGCTTGCTGGCGTAGATCCGCACATGGTGCGGGCAGTTCATGGGCTTGAGCATGTACTGCTCTTCGTCCACCTCGATGGGGTTGAACTGACCGTCGGCGTAGTACGGGTAGTGACCGCTGGTCTTGTACAGTTCCAGGTTCCCGATGTTCGGCGTAATCACGCCCTGGTAGCCGCGCCGGAACTGATGCTCCTTGAGGAACCCGGCCAGTTCCTCGCGCAGCACCGTACCGTTGGGCAGCCACAGGGGCAGACCCTTGCCGACCAGCGGATCGATGGTGAACAGTTCCAGTTCCCGGCCCAGCTTGCGGTGATCGCGCCGCTTGGCTTCCTCCAGCTGGTGCAGGTACTCGTCGAGTTCCTTCTGGCTGGCGAAGGCCACGCCATATACGCGCTGCAGGATGGGGTTTTTCTCGTTGCCACGCCAGTAGGCGCCAGAGGTGCTCATCAGCTTGAATGCACCCGGCAGGCGGCCCGTGGAAGGAAAGTGCGGGCCACGGCACAGGTCCACGTAGTCACCCTGCTGGTAGAAGGTGATCGGCTCATCGTCCGGCAGCCCCTGGATCAGCTCCTGCTTGTAGGGATCGTGCGGAAACTGCGCCAGGCTGTCGGCCTTGCTGACCTCGCGGCGCGTGAAGGCGAGGTTGCGGGACAGGATCTCGCGCATGATCTTCTCGATCTCGGGCAGGTCCTCCTCGCGCAGGGGCTCGGGCAGATCGAAATCCTGGTACCAGCCGTTCTCGATGCTGGGGCCCACGCCGCGCTTGATGCGGTCGTCGGTGTACCCCTTGGCGCGGTAGTACTCGCCAACGGCCTGGCTCATTACGTGACCCAGCGAATGCCGGAACAGTGGCGCAGCGTCCCCCGGGTTTTTCTTGGTGATCAGCGTGATGCTGGCGCCATCGGGCAGCGGCGTCATCAGATCCACCAGTTCGCCGTTGGCGGTGGCGGCCAGCGCATCCTGGGCCAGACGGGGGCCAATGGCACTGGCCGCGTCCAGAGCGGTGGCACCCATGGGCAGTTCAAGTTGTTTTCCGTCAGGAAGAACGACGTGCATATGTTTTCTCCTTACATATTCAAGACAAGACAGACCCGGTCTGGCCGCGACCCAGCAAAACGCCTGAAAACCGCTTGGGGGTTCTCAGGCGCTCAGAGTTCGGGTAGCCAGACCGGGAAGGTGGGGCATTCGTCGCTGCCACACGCCACGCATCACCAGACCGGAGTGATGGGCGAGAGGCTTCATGGGCTCAGGATAGCGGGTTGCAGCCAGCCTGGGCAAGCCTGGAAATCTGCTATGTCGCCCGGCACCCTGGATGGGAACACGAAGAAGGCCCCCGGATCACTGGGTCCAGGGGCCAGAGAACAACAGTTACCAGCTGGGAGCAGCGGCGACCCCGCCGTGTTCCTTGGGATTGGGACCCCACTTGTTGCTGCCCGGCTGACTCTCGAACACATAGAACACCAGCAGCACTATGGCCCCAACAATAGGCACCAGGGCAAGCAGCACCCACCAGCCCGAACGACCGGTATCGTGCAGCCGACGGACCGACAGTGCCAGACCTGGGATCAACACAGCCAGTGCATACACGGCACTGAGGATACCCACCGTCTGCGGGCCTTCTCCCAGCCGCAGGCCGGCAAGACTGTCCACCGTCGTCAGGACAACCGTAATGATGAAGTTCACCAGCACGAACATCCAGTATTCGCGGCGGCGCGCCCGTCCTTTGAAGTCGGCATAGTGGTGTTTCAGGACGTTCATGTACTCGTTCATGACCCCTCCAGCTGATATTGAGATAGCTCAGGCTACACCACTCTGTCCGTTTATGTGGAAGAAATGAGCGGCCTTTTGAAGCCGCTTTATGCTGTACGCATGCGCCTCCTGTTGTTTGCGGCCTTTGGACTGTTCTCTGCATGTGCACCTGCACCGCTGCAAAGCCAGACCCCTTTTCCGGACGTGGTGGCACAGGTTGCTGCTCCGAACGATCCGGGTCGCCTGCGCGTGGTGGTGATGGGTGATCAAGGTACTGGAACCGAAGTGCAGCGCCGCGTAGCCGCAGCGATGGCCGAGATCTGCGCCAGTGAAGGCTGTGACCTGGGCGTGGGCCTGGGAGACAACTTCTATCCCTCAGGCCCCAGGGACCCTGCCTCTCCCCTGTTCCGCGAGCGATTTGCGGAGATCTATGGACCGCTGAAAGTGCCCTTCCTGATGATTCCAGGAAACCACGACGAGTCCTGGGTGCGCGGCGGCGACGGCGCCGACCCGCGCGGCGCGGAGGCCCAGGTCGCCTATTCGCGCATCAATCCTCAATGGGTCATGCCAGCCAGGACCTACCGGGCGCCCCAGGGCCCTCTGCTTGAATTTTTTGCGGTAGATACGGCGCCGCTCGCTGCCTACCTGCCCGGGGTGCGGGTCAATGAACGGCCCGGCGGCCCCTGGGACCGCGCGCAGCGGGCCTGGCTATCAGAAGCGCTGGCCGGCAGCAGATCGCGCTGGAAGCTGGTTCTGGGGCATCACCCCCTGTTCAGCAATGGCCGGCATGGGGACGCCGGGGCCTACGACAATCTGCCCCTGACCTTTCAGCGCGGCGGCGCGGTGCGCGAGTTGTATGGCGTGGCCTGCCGTAAGGCCGACCTGCTGCTCTCCGGACATGATCACGCGCTGCAACTTTTTGCCCCACAGCCCGAGTGTCCGGGCACCTGGACGGTCGTCAGTGGAGCGGCCGGGAAAGCGGACCGAGACCGGGCCGGGTCCAGGACAGCCGCCTTCGAGGCTTACCGGGCCCCAGGATTTGTCTGGCTGGACGTCAGACCCGACATCCTGACCCTGCGCTTCTACACTGTGG